>CABRZO010000009.1 GCA_902475455.1 uncultured Eubacteriales bacterium | reverse complement strand
GAGAACTGGCGGGACAGTCTGGCCGGGGTCCACAATATGGGCTACCGGGAGGACGACTGAAGCTGCCTGTTTCGAATCAAAAAACGCCTCCGCTTTGCCTTGCTCAAATTTCCAGCATGGCCCGGCCCCGGTCTCCGCACACTAACAGCGGAGAGGAGCGATGACCATGGCACTGGATTCCGAGGAGGCCTTCCGCATCTTTCTGGTCAGCGGTCTGCCCCAGGCCTACACCTACAGCCGGGTGATCCGCCGCAAAGAGCAGCGGGAAGAGAAGGATGAAGCGGAAAAACCGCGGCGCCATTGAGCGCCGCGGTACATATGTATCCCATAAGGTGAATTCGCATGCATATGACCACCACCGGCATCGTGCTCCGGGAAGTGAATTACAAGGAGTCGGATAAAATCCTGACGGTGCTGACCCGGGACGCCGGCAAGCTGACGGTCTCCGCCCGGGGAAGCCGGAGAAAAAACAGCCCCCTGGCGGCGGTGAGTCAGCTGCTGTGCTATTCGGAGCTTACATTATATGAATACCGGGGCCGCTGGGGCCTGCGGGAGGGGGAGATTTTGCGGGAATTCCGCCAGGTCCGGGGGGATTTGGACAAGCTGTCCCTGGGGGCCTGGATGGCGGAACTCACCGAGGCCCTGACCGCGGAAGACCTGCCTGCCCCGGAGATTTTGAGCCTGCTGCTGAACTCCCTTTACGCCCTGGACCAACTGGAGAAACCCCTGGCCCAGGTAAAGGCGGTCTTTGAGCTGAAGCTCATGGCTCTCGCCGGCTATGAGCCCCGGCTGGAGGGCTGCGTGGTCTGCGGGGATGAGCCGGAGGATCCCCGGTTCCATCTGAAACAGGGGGCCCTCCACTGTCCCGGCTGCCGGAGCGCCCTGGGGGAGGGTATCTCCATGCCCCTGGACCAGGGCAGCTTGGCCGCCATGCGGCATGTGCTCTACGGGGACGAGCGGAAGCTGTTCTCCTTCCGGCTCTCGGAGCCCGCCCAGCAGAAGATGGGGGCGGCCACCGAGGCCTTTGTGCTCACCCAGTTGGAGCGGGGCTTCCGCACCCTGGATTTTTACAAGCAGATGGCCCAGCTGAAGCCCTGATGCAAAGAATACAGATACCCCGCGTCCCGCTGGAGTCCGGCGGACGCCCGAGATAAAGGACAACACTATGACAGATCTTTACGAAAAATCCCTCCGGACCCTGGAATTTCCAAGGGTGCTGGAGATGCTCCAGGCCCAGTGCGTCACCCAGGAGGCCAAGGACCGGGCGGTACGGCTGCGGCCCTCCTCGGACCCCCGGGAGGTGCGGCGGCGGATGGACGAGACCACCGCCGCCCGGGATATGATGGACCGCCACGGAGCACCCTCCTTTACCGGCATCAAGCCGGTGGCCGCCGCCCTGCAGCGGGCGGAGCTGGGAGGCATGCTCAACAACCGGGAGCTGCTGGACATCGCCGGGGTGCTGCGCACCACCCGCACCGTGTCTGCCTACTGCGACGGGGTGGAGGAGCGCAACTGCCTGCGGCCCCTGTTCCGCTCGCTCACCCCGGACCGGACCCTGGAGGACACCATTACCGGCTCCATTCTCTCCGAGGAGGAGATCGCCGACACCGCCAGCGCCGCTCTGGCGGACATTCGGCGGCATATCCGCACCACCTCCGGCAAGGCCCGGGAGGTACTCCAGAAGCTCATCGCCTCCCAGGCCAGCAAGTACCTGCAGGAGGCCATCATCACCATCCGGTCGGACCGGTTCGTGGTGCCGGTGAAGGCGGAGTACCGCTCCATGGTGCCAGGCCTGGTCCACGACGTCTCCGCCACCGGCTCCACCTACTTCATCGAGCCCATGGGGGCGGTGAAGGCCAACAACGAGCTGCGGGAGCTGCTGGCCCAGGAGGAGAAGGAAATCGAACGGATCCTCCGGGCCCTCTCCGCCCAGTGCGCCGCCCAGCGGGAGACCATCATCCAGAACTATGACTTCCTGGTGGAGCTGGACGCCATTTTCGCCCGGGGCAAGCTGTCCTATCGGCTCAACTGCTCGGTGCCCCGGCTGGAGGACAACGGGGGCTTCCGGTTCCGCCGGGCAAGGCATCCGCTACTGGACCAGAAGAAGGCGGTGCCCATCGATCTGCGGCTGGGGGAGGACTTTGACACCCTGGTCATCACCGGCCCCAACACCGGCGGCAAGACCGTCACCCTGAAAACTGCGGGGCTGCTGACGGTGATGGCCCAGTGCGGCCTCCACATCCCGGTGGGGGACGACAGCTATTTCTCCGTGTTCTCCCAGGTGCTGGCGGATATCGGCGACGAGCAGTCCATCGAGCAGTCCCTGTCCACCTTCTCCGCCCACATGACCAACATCGTCAAAATTCTGGGGGAGACCGACGACCGCACCCTGATCCTCTACGACGAGCTGGGGGCGGGCACCGACCCCATCGAGGGGGCCGCCCTGGCGGAGGCCATCATCGAGGAGAGCCGGTCTCTGGGCTCCAAGGTGTGCGCCACCACCCACTACGCCGAGCTGAAGCTCTATGCCATGACCACCGACGGGGTGGAAAACGCCTGCTGCGAGTTTGATGTGGAGTCCCTGCGGCCCACCTACCGGCTGTTGATCGGGGTGCCGGGCAAGTCCAACGCCTTTGCCATCTCCCGGCGGCTGGGGCTGCCGGACCACATCATTGAGCGGGCCAACACCCATATGTCCGAAGAAAATGTCCGGTTTGAGGATGTCATTTCCCAGCTGGAGGCCAAGCGCAAGGAGCTGGAGGAGGAGCGGCTGGAGGCCGCCCGGCTTCGTCAGAGCACCAAGAAGGACGCCGACGCCGCCCGGGACTACCGCCGGAGATTGGAAGAGGAGCGGGAGCGGGCCATGAAGGATGCCCGGGCCGAGGCGGAGGCCATCGTCCGGGAGGCCCGGGAGATGAGCGAGCTGGTGTTCAACGAGCTCAGCGAGATGAAGAAGCAGGCCAAAAAGACCCAGGACTTCCAGGCCGCCAACCAGCAGCGCACCGAGATCCGCCGGCTCATCAACGAGACCGAGAGCCGCACCCAGGCCCGGAAGCAGCAGGAGGCCCCGCCTCCCACCCGGCCCGCGGTGGCGGGAGACGTGGTGGAGCTGGTGAAGATGGGTACCCAGGCGGAGGTCATCAGCGTGGGCAAGGACGGCACCCTGCAGCTCCAGGCGGGTATTCTGAAAATCACCGCCAAACAGGAGGAGGTGCGGGTGGTGGAGGACGCCACCGCCCGGGCTCAGAAGCAGCGGCAGAAGCAGTCCTCCCGGGCGGTGACCCGAATCCGGGCTGCCGGGGTAAAGGCGGAGCTGGACCTGCGGGGGATGATGACCGACGAGGCCCTGGACACGGTGGACCGCTATCTGGACGACGCCCTGCTGGCCCATCTGGGCACCGTGACCATCATCCACGGCAAGGGTACCGGCGCCCTCCGGAGCGCGGTGCGCCGCCATCTCAAGACCAGCAAATATGTCAAAAGCTTCCGCCCCGGCCGCTTCGGCGAAGGGGAGGACGGCGTCACGGTGGTGGAGCTTAAATGAGGCTGACACCGCTGGAATCTTTGGAAAACCAAGGGTTACAGCGTTTCCTTCATGAAAGATGCCTTTATAATTTGGAAGTTTGTCTATTTTGCCGTTGACGCAGCTTTATAGATTTTGGTATTCTTAACTAGAAAAAGGTTTCTTTGATCACATTTTGGGGAGGATTATCCATATGACGGTGAGAGAGACAGTTGTCAATAATAAAGTCGGCCTGTTTGCCCGACCTGCCACCTTCTTCATTCAGAAGGCCAATGAATACAAATGTTCTATCTGGGTGGAAAAGGACGACCGCCGTGTCAACGCCAAGAGCCTGCTGGGTGTACTCTCCATGGGTATCGCAGACGGCACTACGATCTCGCTGATCGCCGACGGCGTGGATGAGGCAGAGGCGTTGGAGGCGCTGGTAAAGCTGGTCTCCGCTGCGCCTGCTGAATAATCAGCCTGTTCAAGCGAAAGCGCCGCAGTCACGCTGCGGCGCTTTTTTCGTTCCAGGCCGGGCTGAGCCGTGGAAAGGCTGGAGGACCCTCATGACAAAAGAAGAACTGAAGGATAAGGCCCACTCTCTGCCCCTGCACCCCGGGGTGTATATCATGATGGACGCGGCCAACACCGTGATCTATGTGGGCAAGGCCAAGGCTCTGCGCAACCGGGTCAGCCAGTATTTTCTGGATTTGGCCAGCCACACGGAAAAGACCCGGGCCATGGTGAGCCAAATCGACCACTTTGACGTGATTCTGGCGGACAGTGAGTTCGAGGCCCTGGTGCTGGAGTGCTCACTGATCAAGCGCCACAAGCCCAAGTATAATATTTTACTGAAGGATGACAAAGGCTATCCCTATGTCCGGCTGAATGTGAACGCCCGCTACCCCCGCTTCTCCCTGGTGGGCCGGACGGCGGAGGACGGGGCCAGATACTTTGGCCCCTACGGCAGCCGGGGCAATACCAACGAGATTCTGGACGCCATTACCCTGGCCCTGCACCTGCCCAGCTGCAAGAAACAGTTCCCCCGGGACATCGGCAAGGAACGACCCTGCCTCAACCACCACATGGGCAACTGTGATGGCTGGTGTCGTCCGGAGATGACCGAGGAGGGGTACCGGGAGCGGATTGGCCAGGCGGTGCAGCTGCTGGAGGGAGATTTCGGAGCGGTGGAGCGGGAGCTCACCGAGAAAATGGAGGAGGCTGCCGAAAATCTGCGGTTTGAAACCGCCGCCGAGTATCGGGACCGGATCCGGGCTATCCAGCTGCTGGGCAAGCGGCAGAAGGTGGTGGCCTCCCTGCGCTCCGACGTGGACGTGTGCGGCCTGTTTCTGGGGGATGCCAAGAGCTGCTTTACCGTGCTCCACTTCCTGGCCGGGGATCTGGCGGGCCGGGATACCGAGATCTTCCCCACCCCCATGGAGGAGGACAAGGGCGAGGTGCTCTCCGCCCTGCTGAAGCAGTATTACGGGGGCCGGGGCAACCTGCCCCGGGGCATCCTGTTGCCCTGGGACACCGAGGACCGGGAGCAGCTCCAGCAGATGTTCTCCCAGGCGGCGGGCCGGAAGGTGGAGGTGCTGGTGCCCCAGCGGGGCCACAAGGTGGAGCTGGTCCGGATGGCGGAGCAGAACGCCGCCGACGAGGCGGAGCGGGCCACCACCCGGGAGGAGCGGCAGAACAAGCTGATGCAGCTGCTGGGCAGCCTGCTGGGGCTGAAGGACACCCCCCACCGCACCGAGTCATACGACATCTCCAACACCGGCGCCTCGGATATTGTGGCAGCCCAGACGGTGTTTGTGGACGGCAAGCCCCTGAAGCGGGATTATCGCTATTACAAGCTGCGGGACATGGATGCCCCGGATGACTACGCCTCCATGGATCAGGTGCTCCGGCGCCGGTTCCAGCGCTGGAAGGACGGGGACGAGAAGTTTTCCACCCTGCCCGACGTGATTTTGATGGACGGCGGCCTGGGCCAGGTCCGGGTGGCGGTGCAGGTGCTGGAGGATTTCGGGCTCTATGTGCCGGTGTTCGGCATGGTGAAGGACGACCGGCACCGGACCCGGGCCCTGGTGGCCCCGGACGGCCGGGAGATCGGCATCCAGTCCAGCCCCGCCCTGTTCGCCCTCATCGGCCGGATGCAGGAGGAGACCCACCGGGCGGCCATCGAGTTCCACCACAAGCAGCACCAGAAGAGCGGCAGAGGCTCCGCCCTGGACCGGGTGCCGGGGGTGGGCCCGGCCCGGAAGACGGCGCTGCTGAAGCAGTTCAAGAGCATCAAGGCCATCCGCGCCGCCACGGCGGAGCAGCTGGGCCAGGCCATCGGCCCGGCGGCGGGCCAGAAGGTCTACGACTATTTCCACAAGGAGGATTGAACCTATGCGCGTCATCACAGGTACGGCCCGGGGCCGCAAGCTGGGCCAGCTCCAGGGCATGGACACCCGGCCCACCACCGACCAGGTGAAGGAGTCCATTTTTAATATCATCCAGTTTGACATCGAGGGCCGCCGGGTGCTGGACCTCTTCGCGGGTACCGGCCAGCTGGGCATCGAGGCCCTGAGCCGGGGGGCCGCCGGGTGCACCTTTGTGGACCAGCGGAAGGACGCGGTGGCGTTGGTCCGGTCCAATTTGAAACTGTGCCAGCTCAGCGACAAGGCCCGGGTGGTCCAGGGTGAGGCCCTCAGTTTTCTGTCTACCGTCCGGGAGCCCTACCATCTGGTGTTTCTGGACCCCCCTTACCAGACGGATTTGCTGGAAAATGCAATCAAAAAGATTGCTGAGATTGACATGTTGACTGAAAATGGTATAATAATCTGCGAAAGTCCGGCAGACAAGGTTCTTCCGGAACTGCCCCATCCTTACCACAAGGGAAGGGAGTATCGGTACGGCAAGATCAAGATTACCGTCTACCGAAAGGAAGTTTGACCTATGAGTACTGCCATCTATCCCGGCAGTTTTGATCCGGTGACCCTGGGCCATCTGGATATTATCAAGCGGGCCGCCCGCCAGTTCGATAAGCTGATCGTCTGTGTCATGGTGAATTCGGACAAACACGGACTGTTTACCCCCCGGGAGCGGGTGGATCTGATCCGCCGGGTGACAGGGGGGCTGGCCAATGTGGAAGTGGACATGTCCTCGGAGCTTTTGTCCGACTATGCCAAGCGCAAGCGGGCCACCATGGTGGTCAAGGGCCTGCGGGCGGTGTCGGATTTTGAAAAGGAGTGCCAGATGGCCCTCATCAACCGGAAGCTCAACCCCAATTTGGACACCATGTTCCTGCCGGCGCGGCAGAACTTTACATACCTGAGCTCCAGCGTGGTCAAGGAGATGGCCCGCTATCGGGTCAGTCTCAGCGGTTTTGTGCCGAAGGAGATCGCCGGGGACGTACAGGCAAAAATGGATGAATTTTTACAGAAAAGCCAGTCTTGAAGCAGACGGCGACAGAAAGGATGAGTTACATGGCAAAGGCAAGCACCAACGGCGTTGATGAAATGCTGGACATGCTCTATGAGATGATTGACGACGCGAAGGCGATCCCCTTCAGTTCTGACTGCCGTCTGGACCGGAACGGGGCCCTGGATCTGTTGGATAGCATCCGCAACCGGTTCCCCGTGGAGCTGGGAGAGGCCATCAAGATTGTGCAGAACCGGGATCAGTATATTTCCGATGCCCAGAAGGAGGCCAGCCGCATCATTGAGCAGGCCCAGGCCCAGGCTCAGCGCATTGTGGACGAGAACGAGACCGTCCGTCAGGCCCGGGCTGCCGCTGAGGAGGCCATCCGCACCGCCAAGACTCGGGCCTCTGAGATCCTGGCCAAGGCCAACGAGGACGCCCGTGCCGTCACCCAGGAGGCGGAGGATCGGGCCGCCGGTCTGAAGCGGGCCGCCAACGAGTACTGCGCCGACGCGCTGCGCCGTACCGAGGACGCTGTGGCAGAGGCTTACAGCGAGATCAAGGAGTCCCACGATCATTTCCGGGCCCTGGTGAGCACCTCCGGCGTGTCCGGCCGCCGTCCCGCCGCCTATGACGCGGAGAAGGACGAGTAATCCTGAACTTTAATAGCAAAGCGCCCCGCCGATATTTCATCGGCGGGGCGCTTTTTACCACAAAACAGATGGGCCGGGGCTTTTAGCCCCGGCCCTTTCGATCACTGACGATTTGCTTCTTCAGAGAGAAGCCCGGTCACTCAGCAGCAGCCGCCGCCGTTGCCCAGGCTGTTGTTGCCGCCGCAGCCGCAGCAGCAGAACAGAACGATGAGGATGATGATCCAGAGGCAGCTGTTGCCGCCGAAGCAATTGTTACCGCATCCCATAAAGAGATACCTCCTAATATGAAGATTGAGCGCCGTGTTGTCGGCCTCAATCTCATATTATGCGCCTGGGAGAAAAGGGTGCGGCTTTGGGAGGGGGGAGCGGAAAAAACCTTTGCCTTTGATTGGGCGGGGATCATTCCTCCTCCTGCTCCGCCTCCCTGGGGGTGATGAGGTAGCTCAGGGCCAGCAGCGAGTCGGCGAAGTGGACGTTTTCCACCACCACGCCCGTGTCCCGGATGCCCAGCTCAATGTTGGTGAAGTTCCATAGCCCCTTGACCCCACCGGCGATGAGCCGCTGGGCGGTGGAGAGGGCCACGCTCTGGGGGACGGTGAGCACCCCCACATTGGTGGGGTGCTGGGAGAGATATTCGTCCAGCATGTCGATGGAGTAGACAGGGACCCCGGCAATGCGCTTGCCCACCACGGCGGGATCGGTGTCAAAGGCGGCGGTGAGCTGAAAGCCGTTCTGAGAGAACTGGAAGTTCTGGATCAGGGCCCGGCCCAGGTTACCGGCGCCCAGAATAATAGCGGTATGGCCCTGGTTCATGCCCAAGATCTCGGAGATCTCGTTGCGCAGGCTTTCCACATTGTAGCCGTAGCCCTGCTGGCCAAATTCGCCGAAGCAGCTCAGGTCCTGCCGGATCTGGCTGGCGGTGAGGTTCATGGCCTTGCCCAGGGCGGAGGAGGAGATGCGCACCACGCCTACCTGATACAGGGAGTCCAGCTGACCGTAGTAACGGGGCAGACGGCGAATCACCGCATTGGATACTTTACCTTTTTTCATGGGAAACCTTGCCTTTCTTGTATATCCTGCCGCCAAGAGGCGGCCTGTGGTTGTCAGCGGACTCCATTGTAATTGGATTGCTCCATATTGTCAAATATTTTAACAATATTATTTTGATTATTTTATAAAATATTAAAAAACGAAACAAAGATCTTCGAATTTCTGTGCAAAAGGCGGAAAAAAGAAACAGTGCCCCGAGTCTCGGGGCACTGTTTGCATATTTTAAAAATAGACCAGCTCGTCCTGAGGCGGTTGGGCCTGGGCGATGTCCAGAATGTGGAGCACCGGCCCCTCACCCTGATAGAGCTTGACGTTCTCCAGCTGTACCCGGCCGGTGACCTTCACCCAGTCCCGGGTCTGGAGGTTTTTGACCTCGGGACCTCTCAGCAGCACCCCCAGGAAGGTGGTGTCCTCGGCGCAGCACACCATGGCGAAGCGACCGCAGGCGCAGGTGCCCCGGGGGAATTTCTCCGACTGGGCCACCTGGCCCAGGAAGGAGACCACCTTGCCCTGGTAGCGGTCGGGATTGTCCATCACGTCCACATACCAGACACCGTAGTCCTCGTCGCTGAGCTGGAGCACCGGCTGGCTCAGGTCGAAGGGAGGCGTACCGTCGTCGTACTCCTCCATGCGCTCGCCTTCGTATTCCAGATACATCTCCGCCCGGCGGTTGAGCATCTTCAGGTTGCGGCCCCGGAGCATGTCCGCCAGCTCGTCGGTGCAGCGGTTGAATACCACCATGTCGGCGTTGCCGATGTGCTGCATCATAAGGGAGGCCATGTTCTTGGAGTACATGTCAAAGGTGGTGGCGTCCACGGTGGTGACGATCTGATAGAGCACCCAGTGCTCCGGCAGCACCTGCTGAATGTCCGGCAGATTCCACATGCCGTTGTACTCGATGACCACCTGGGTGGGGTGATACTTGTTGTCCAGCTTCCGGCAGGCCTCCCGAGTGAAGTCCTCCTGATCCTCAAAGACCTCCATCCGCACATCGTAGTGCATCAGAGCCTGGGGATCGTACTCCTCCTCGCCCTCCTCGGTCACCAGCAGCAGGGTGCGCTCGTCGGCGGTAAAGTCCTCGCCGGTGAGCATGGGGGAGATGAAGTTGGTCTTGCCCGACTCCAGAAAGCCGCAGATCATATAGACGGGAATTTGCTGTTTGGGCATAGAGTGAAGCCTTCCTTTCCTTACAGGCCGAACACGCCGGGCAGCTGATCTTCCTTCAGGCCGGAGCCGATGACGCAGAGCCGGCCGGTGTAGTCGGCGGAGCCGTTGCGCACGTCAAACTCACCGGGCACCATGTCGAAGTGGATCCAGCCGCCCTCGACATTGGGAACAATGCCCTTGGCCCGGAGCACAGCGCCGTAGGCACCGGTGTCAAGAGCCTCCAGGGCGGAGCGGATCTCCGCCTCGGTGAACTTCTTGGGGGTCTCCAGGCCCCAGCTCACAAACACCTCGTCGGCGTCGTGGCCGTGGTGATGGTGATGATGGTGGTGATGGTCGTGATCGTGGCAGCAGCTGTCGTGATCGTGGTGGTGATGCTCATGTTCCTCGTGGTCATGATCGTGGCAGCACTCATCATGCTCATGGTGGTGATGGTGTTCCTCATGCTCCTCATGGTGGTGATGATGGTGGTGCTCATGGCCCTCCTCATCGTGCTCGTGGTGATGGTGGTGGCAGGAGCACTCGGGATCGTCGCACTCGTCCTCATCGTCGTCCCACTCGGCGGCCTTGGCCTCGGCCATCAGTTCCTCCGCCAGGGAGTGGTGGGCCATGGCGGACAGGATCACGTCGCCGGAAATCTGATCCCAGGGGGTGGTGATGATGGCGGCGTTGGGGTTGTGCTGCTTCAGCAGCTCCACCACCTCGTGAAGCTTGTCCTCGGCCATATCCTGGGTCCGGGAGAGGATAATGGTGCCGGCGGTCTCAATCTGGTCGTTGAAGAACTCGCCGAAGTTCTTCATATACATCTTGCACTTCTTGGCGTTCACGACGGCCACAGCGCTGCCCAGCTCCATGGGCGTGGTCTTGTTGGCGTTGCCCACGGCCCGGCTCACGTCGCTGAGCTTGCCCACGCCGGAGGGCTCGATGATGACCCGGTCCGGGTGATACTGCTCCACCACGTCGTGGAGAGCCTGGTTAAAGTCTCCCACCAGGGAGCAGCAGATGCAGCCGGAGTTCATCTCGTTGATCTGGATGCCGGAGTCCTTCAGAAAGCCGCCGTCGATGCCGATCTCGCCGAACTCGTTCTCGATCAGCACCAGTTTCTGGCCCTGGAAAGATTCCTCCAGCAGTTTTTTGATGAGGGTGGTCTTACCCGCCCCCAGGAAGCCGGAAATGATGTCAATAGTGGTCATAGCAGATTACCTCTTTGTCCATAAAACCTTGGCCCCGGTAAAAACCGGGATTTGCCTTTTATATCAACTCTATATTGTAACCCAAATGAGCAAAAATGCAAGCCTCAGCCTCAAAATCCATGGGAGGCCTTCAGCTCCACCACCACCAGCTCGGGCCGGTTGTTGACCCGCAGAGGGATGATGCTGTTGCCCAGCCCCCGGGACACCACCATGTCCGTGTTCCTCTGGGTGTAGAGGCCGGCGTCATATTGGGGCAGAAACCCCTGGCCCGGGGCTACCAGCCCCCCGATCCCCGGCAGCCGGACCTGGCCCCCGTGGGCGTGGCCGGCAAAGACCAGATCCACCGGGTGGTCTGCGTAGGTGTCCAGCAGCTCCGGCCGGTGGGACAGCAGCACCGTGTAGTCCTGCTCCTCCAAGTCCAGGCTGGACAACAGAGTGTCCATCACCAGGGCAGTGTCCTTCATCAGATAGTCCGTATAGAAACCCGGATCATATATCCCGGCCAGGGTAATGTGGGCTCCGTCCCGTTCCAAGGGTTCGCACCGGTTTTCCAGCACCGTGACACCCCCGGACGCCAGACCCTCCCGCAGGGTTTCAAAGTCCTGGTCGGAGAGCCGGGCCTCGTGGTTGCCGGGCACATAGTAGGTGGGGGCAATCTGGGCGGCCTGGGTGGCAAAGGTGACGGCCACTTCCAGATCTGTGCGGCGGGAGTCCACCAGGTCCCCGGTGAGCAGAATCAGGTCGGGGGTTTCGTCTCGCAGCAGATTCAGTAGGTCCTCATTCTCTGGGCCAAACTGGGCGTTGTGCAGATCCGAGACCTGGGCAATGCGGAACCCGGAAAAGGGGGCGGGGAGTTGATCGCTCTCCACTGTCAGCCGGGTGACGGTCAGGGCCCGGTTGCCCCAGGCCAGCCAGAAAATCAGAGCGGCCAGCAGAGCCGTGGCCAACACCAGGATGACGATCCGTAACCGTTTGTGGGACATCAAAAACTCCTTTCTGGGTGGAACTTCAGGGAACAGAAAAGCGCACCGGCGCGGTTTTGGGCTGCGCCGGTGCGGAAAAACGTAGATTTAGTGGGCCTGTTCCGCCCCGGACCCGCCCCGATCTTCACGGCAGCGGGGAAGGGAGAAGAAGAAGGTGTTGCCGGTGTCGTCGGACTGGGCCCAGACCCGGCCGTGGTGGAGCTTGGCCAGCTCTGTGGCGATGGCCAGCCCCAGGCCGTAGCCCTCCTGGGTCCGGGAGGGATCGGAGCGGTAAAAGCGCTCAAAGATCCGCTCCAGCTGGTCCCGGGGGATGGGCTGCCCCTGGCTGTGGACGCTGAGCAAGGCCCGGCGCCCCTCGCCCCGGAGGGTTACGGTAATAACGGAGCCGGCGGGGGAGTATTTGCAGGCGTTGTCCAGATAGATGTCCACCACCCGCCGCAGCAGACCGGCATCGCCGGTGACCTCCACCTGGGGGGCGACGGATTCCTGGATGGTTTTCCCCTGCTCAAAGGCCAGGGGCTCGAAGAGCATCAGGGCGTCCTCCACCACATCGCTGAGGGAACAGCGGCCCATGGTGACCTGCTGGGTGGCGTTGTCGTTCCGGGCCAGCACCAGCATCTCCTCCACCAGGGTCTTCATCTGGACGGAGGAGGCGCGCACGTTGTCCAGCCAGCGCTGCTGCTTCTCCGGGTCCCCGTCGCCATACCGATCCAGCATGTCCAGGCTGGACAGAATGACGGTCAGCGGGGTCTTGAGTTCGTGGGAGGCGTCGGCCACAAACTGGCGCTGCTGTTTCCAGCTCTTTTCCACCGGCCGTACCGCCCATTGGGCCAGCAGCAGGCTGATGCCGAAGAACACCGCCAGGGTGCCCAGGCTGACAAAGAACAGGTTCCGGGCCAGGGAGGTGAGGGTGCTGCGCTCCTGGGTCAGATCTACAAAGGCGATGCGGTAGCCCAGCATGGTGTTCACCCGCAGAAACCGCAGATTGTAGCCGCCACGGTTGATGGAGCCGGTGTCGGCGGGGTATGCCAGGGCGTCGTTGACCACCTGAAGCAGGGTGTCCTGGTCGGAGGTGTCAAAAAACTGGTTGGCCAGCACAAACAGGGTGTTCTGGTCGGTGATCTGGATAGTGAAGTAGGGCAGTTGAACCTTATCAGTGCCAAAGAGGGTGTAGTCCCCTTCGTCATCCGGAGCGATGTGAGCGGAATAGCTGGGGGTGCTGTTGGTGGTCAGGGTGACGGCCTGATCCAGGGCGTTGAGGCTGTCCCGGCGGAGGCTGTCCCGGGTGGTGGCCATCAGCACGGCGCACAGGGCCAGCAGAATGGCCAGCACCAGGGACATATTGATGAGTACAAATTTCCAGCGCAGCCGGCGGATCATGCACCATCCCCCGCTTCCAGATGGTAGCCCAGCATCCGCAGGGTGCGAATGGATACGGTGGACTTGAGCCGGGTGAGCTTTTTACGCAAAAAGGAGATATAGACCTCCACGTTGTTGTCCTCCGCGTCGGACTCATAGCCCCAAACCTTCAGGATCAGAGCCTCCTTGGTCACCACCTGGCCGCCGTTGGCCATCAGCAGCCCCATGATCTCAAACTCCTTGCGGCTCAGCCGCACCGAGCGCTCTCCGCAGACCAGCAGGCAGCTGGACAGCTCCAGCCTCAGATCTCCGAAGGTCAGGGTGTTGTCCAGCGCGCTGGCCCCCTGCTTCCGGGTGAGCGCCCGGAGGCAGGCCAGCAGCTCCTCCGAGGCGAAGGGCTTGGTCAGGTAGTAGTCGGCGCCGGAGTCCAGGCCGGACACCTTGTCCTCCAGGGAGGAGCGGGCGGTGAGCATGAGAATGGGCAGGTTTACCCCGGCCTGCCGCAGTTTGCGGGCCACGGTGAGGCCGTCCATCCTGGGCAGCATCACATCCAGGATCATGGCGTCATAGATGGCGCTCATGGCGTTGTCCAGACCGGATTCCCCGTCATAGCACAGATCCACGGTGTAGTTGTTGGCTTCCAGCAGATCGCCTATGGTGCGGGCCAGCCGCTTTTCATCCTCTACCACCAAAATGCGCATGACGGGGTCTCCTTTTCTCAAACAAATCTAGCCTTAGTGTACCCCCAAAACAGTTCCTTGACAAGCGGGATTTATTCCGTCTCCTCCGCCGTCTCCGCTGCGGCGTCAAAGCCGGCGTTAGCCACGGTGATGATGTCGCTCAAACCGGCGGCCCCCATGAGGTAGACGCTCTGGCCGCCGTCGGGGGAGCAGTAATAGTAGCTGCCGTTTTCATCCAAACCGCCAATGGTCAGGGTCTGGGTGGCGGCGTTGCCGTCGTCGTCGGTGTAGTTGACGGTGACGGTCACCGGATCGGTGAACCCGCAGGCCTCCAGGGTGGCCTCATCGGGCTTCCAGTAGGCCAGGGAGGTGAAGGAGGGGCTCAGCATCTGGCTGGTGAGCTGGCTGAGCAGGGAGGAGTCGGTGACATCGGTGTCGCCGCAGTACCAGTGATACTCGGTCTCCTCCTCACCGTCCTCGTTCTCCACCGTCTCGGCCTGGACGGTAAAGCTGCTGGTCTGGGCACCCTGGATGGTGGCGTCGGTGACCTGGGATTCGTCCACCGTGTCCATGGGGGAGGTGTCCGCCAGATCGTTCACCGTCTCGGTGAGCTGATCCACCAGGGAGCTGTCCAGAATCAGAATGGTGTCGCTGTCGGGCACCATGGCGTAGTAGCACTCCTCGTCATCGGTGTCGGTAAAGGCGTTGCCGATGAGCAGCTGGGCCACATTCCCGTCCCCGTCCACTGTCTCCAGGGTGAGGGCGCCATCCTCCAGGCCGTAGGACTCCAGGGAGTCGGCGATTTCAATCTCCCGCAGGGCGGGGTTGGTGAGGCCGCTGACGATGGACTGGACAATAGAGGTATTCAGGGGGAATTCCGCGTCCTCCGCCCAGGTCCAGTTGCCCTCCTCGTCCTGGACCAGGTCTACGGTGTTGGTGCCGTCGGTCCATTTGAGCTCTGAGGGATCGGTGGACAGGCCGGTGTAGATACTGTCCCCCTCCTTTGCCGCCTCCTGGGCGGCCAGATAGCGGTTATAGAGCAGTACCAGGGCCAGTACCACCAGCACGGCTGCCAGGCCCCCCAGCAGGAAGAAGAGTTGACGTTGTTTTTTCTTGCTCATACCAGACCTCCAGGGTTACAGTTTGCGCCGGCGCAGCCAGTGGAGGAAGCCGCCCAGCAGCAGGGCCACCGGCAGAACGATCACGAAGACCAAGGTCCACAAAGTGGGATTGCGCACGGTATTGGGGGTGATGCTCAGACTCTTGGAAGCAATGGAGATGGTCTCCATATCCTCAAAGTTGGCGGTCAGGGCATTCATGAACACCTGCAGGTTGGCCACACCAGTGAAGGAGGAGACCAGAGCGTCGTCCACGAAGGAATCGGCGCTGATGACGGTGAGCCGGGCGCCATTGTTCTCATTGGAGGCGTAAGCGCCCACGGTGTAGCTGCCGGTGGTGTAGTTGTCCTGGCTCACATAGGCCACGCCGGAGTCCGAGGTGGTCAGGAAGCTGGTGACGGTGACTCCCTCCACGGTGGGGTCCACTGTCTGCAGCGGGATGGCGGGGGAGACCTGATTGGTGCCGTCATAGCCCACCATCACATAGCTGTCGGCACTGAGGCCGGAGGTGATGGAGTCAGAGGAGCTCAGCTCCGGGAAGAAGATATAGGCGGAGCCGAAGTACTGATAGAAGTTGGCCTGATCCGCCAGGGCGCCCTCTTGAATGCTGATGCCGTAGGAGGTGGTCAGGCTGTTCAGGTTGGGGAAGCTGTCGGCGTCGGTCTCCGAGGAGAGAATCACCATCACTTTGCCCCCCTGGGTCATGAAGTGCTCCACCTGCTCCAGCTCGTCGGCGGAGAGGTCGCTGGTGGGCTGGTTGAACAGCAGCATCTCGCACTCCTCGGGAATGCCGCCGTCGGTGAGCAGATTGATGTCCTGGGTGGACAGGTTGTTTTTCTCGATCATTTCACTGATCTCACTGCCCAGAGAGGCCTCACCGTGGCCGGTGTCACAGTAGACGGTGTGGGCGGCGTCGCTGGTCACCAGGTTGATGGCGCTGGTCAGCTGACCTTCCGCGTCAAAGTCGGTGTAGGAGACCTGGCCATAATAGTAGTAGGAGTACATGTCCATGACCAGGATATCGTCGAAGGAGATGATCTGCTGCTTGCCGGTATCGGCATTGCGCACCACCACCACGCTGCTGGAGTCGGTATCATACTCGCTCAGAGCGGAGGGGTAGAGGGTGGTGTCAATGGTTTTCAGGGTCAGCTTATCGGACAGATCGCAGTAGAGATCCAGATAGGTGGAGATCCGCTGATCCACTCCGTCAGTGGGGGCCAGCACAATGATTTCCACGTTGGCGTCCAGCTGGGCCAGAATATCCCGGCTGGTGTCGGAGACGGTATAGATCTTCTCCGAAGACAGGTCTTTCTGCAGCAGGTTGGAGGGCAGCAGTCCCACCGCCAGGTTCAGAATCACCACAATGGCGATGACCACCAGGATGGAGACGGCGGCGAACAGGCCGTTGCGTCCCTGCAGGGAGGTGAACAGCGCCTTGAATTCGCCCTTCTTTCTGGGCTTGACCGGTTTGGTTTTCTTGGTTTGATTGTGTTTCATATCTCTCAGCCTCCTCTCAGCAGTAGCGCCGCCGCTGGATGAGCTGGACGGTGATAAAGACCAGCAGGAAGTCCAGGGACAGGTACAGCACCAGGCCGCTGAAGTCGAAGAGCTGGTAATCGGCGAAGGTGGAAAAAGCGTCGGTGATGGAGAACTTGCCCAGCACATTGGGCAGCAGGTCCTCAAACAGGGAGCGCCGGGCCAGGAAGACCACAAATTCCGCTGCCATGGCCACCGCGGCAATGATGGTGGAGAGCAGATAGTTGCCGGTCAGGGCGTTGAGCACCACCCCCAGCAGCAGGGCGATCAGCAGCATGCCGATCAGGGAGGCCCAGGCGGAGGAGGGGATAAAGCTCATCAGAGATTTCCATAGCAGGAGCAGCAGCACGGCGCCGAAGGTGCCGATGGCGGCAATGACCTGGCTCTCCGTCAGGGAGGACACCAGCAGTCCCACTGCCACACAGACGCTGCCCATCAGGAAGAACATCAGGATAGAGGCATAGTCAGAGGCCAGGGTGGCGCTGCCGTTGGCCAGGATGATCAGGGGGCAGAAGCAGAACACCAGGCAGGGCAGCAGCAGCACAGTCAGCATGGCGAAGTACTTGCCCAGCACCACGCCTGTGACGCTGACCGGGCTGGTCAGCAGCAGCTGGTCGGTCTTGTTCCGCCGGTCCTCCGCCATAGAGCGCATGGTGAGGATGGGGGTGGTCAGCATGAAGATAAACAGACTGCTGTCCAGGGCGTAGGAAAAGCTGGGATAGCCGCTGAACAGGTTGGTGGCCATAAAGTAAATGCCCACACAGAAGATCAGAAACGCGGCGCAGATATAGCCGGTCATGGAGTGGAAGTAGGCCCCCAGCTCCCGTTTATAGATTGCGATCACAGTTCACTGTCCTCCTCTCCGGACATGGGGGTGTCCTCCTCCAACGTAAGTTCGATAACCTCCTCCGGCGCCGGGGCGTCGGGGGCCTGGTCGTCTGGGGGTTCGGACTGCTGCGGGTCTTGGGATTCCTCCTCCAGCACGGCCTCGTCGCCGCCGGTGAGGGACAGGAAGACCTGCTCCAGGGAGGCGGTGGTGGCCTTCAATTCGATCAGAGGAATGCGGGCCTTGGCAAAGGCGAAGAAGAGATCCTCCCGGGGATCGATGTCGGGTGCATACTCCAGCGTCACCGTCACCTGGGAGTCGTCGGAGGTCAGCTGGAGGTCGCTGAGGCCCTTCACCTGTTTCAGCACCTGTTCCACCTGGTCCACTTCGCCCCGGGCGATGAGGCTCAGCTTGGTGTTGCCGCTGAGCTGGCGCTCCAGATCGCTGGCCAGGCCGTCGGCCACCTTCTTGCCCTGGTGCAGAATGACGATGCGGTCACAGGCCACCTGGACCTCGGAGAGCTTGTGGGAGCTCAGGATTACGGTGTGCTCCTCACCCAGCCGACGGATCAGGGCCAGCATCTCATTGATCTGTCGGGGGTCCAGGCCGTCGGTGGGTTCGTCCAGAATGATGATATCCGGAGACCCCAGAATGGCCTGGGCCAGGCCCACCCGCTGGCGGTAGCCCTTGGACAGGTTTTTAATGAGCCGACCGGCCACCTCGGTGAGGCCGGTGAGGGCCATAGACTCCTGAATTTGGGCTTCCCGCTTCTGCTTGGGCAGCAGTTTGAGCCGGGCGCAGAAGTTGAGATATTCCGTCACCGTCATATCCAGATACAGGGGCGGCTGGTCGGGCAGATAGCCCACGCACCGCTTGGCTTCCTCAGCCTCCTCCAGAATGTCGTGGCCGTTGATGATGATCTGTCCCTCGGTGGGGGCCAGATATCCGGTGATCATGTTCATGGTGGTGGTCTTGCCGGCGCCATTCAAGCCCAGCAGGCCGCACACCTGGCCCTGCTCAATGGTCAGATCCAGGTGGTCCACCGCCGCCTGGTCGCCGTATCGCTTGACCAGATTGTGGATTTCGATCACTGCGTGTTCCTCCTCACTTGGATAGTTCGGGCATTTTTGCCCGATGATACCAATTAGCATACCCATAAAAACTTAAACCTGGCTGAAGAAAAAGACCGCCGCAGTCTGGAGACTGCGGCGGTCTTTTGTCGAACAATGTGTTTTATGGAAACGCTTTGCCACCTTGGGTTGAAAAGGGTGGCCCCACAGGTTTCCACTTTACGAAACAGGCAATGTCACTGATCTTCCGTTTTCTCTGGGGCCGAAGGAGCTTCAGAAACGGCACCGGGTTTCAGTGCGCTGACATCCTCATAACACCAGGCCTGCTGGGGCAGGGAGCGGCGGCGGAGCATGTGATTTACCGCGTCCCGGATGATGCTGTAAATGACGGCGAACAGGGGCGTGCCGATCAGCATGCCCAACACGCCGTAGAGTCCGCCGAAGAGCAGAATGGAGAACAGCACCCAGAAGCCGGACAGGCCCACGGAGGAGCTGAGAATCCGGGGGGCCAGAATGTTGCCGTCAAACTGCTGGAGCAGAATGATAAAGATGACGAAGTAAAGGCATTTCAGGGGACTCTCCATCAGGATCAGCAGACCGCAGGGGATGCCGCCGATGAAGGGGCCGAAGAAGGGGATGATGTTGGTGACCCCCACGATGACGGCTACCAGCAGGGCGTAGGGCATCCGGAACACCAGGCAGAACAGGAAAGTGATCAGACCGATAATGATGGAGTCGATGATCCGCCCGGTGATGGAGCCGCTGAACACCTTGTCGGCAAAGCGCAGCCGGTCCAGCACCCGTATGGCCCACTCCTGGGGGAAAATGGCGAAGATCAGCTTCTTGCCCTGAAGGGCGAAGGTGCGCCGGTTGTTCAGGCAGTAGAAGCTGACGATAAAGCCCACCAGCACATTGAACACGCCGGTGACCACCCCGGAGACCTGAACGCTGACCTGGGTGATGATGCTGTCCATATTGGGCAGCAGGGTTTCGGTGGCCCAGTTGCGGACCGAGGTGGTCAGCTCTTGGCTCATCGTGGCCAGTTCCTCCTCCATGCCCATGCGCTGGACCAGGGGCAGCAGGGTGTTGTAGATGTCGGCGGCGTAGCCCGGCACGGCGTTGACCAGTCGGGTGATGCTTTGGGCCAACTGGGGCAACACCATGGCCAGCAGGAAAGCAATGAGGGCCAGCAGCAGCACCAGGGAAATCAGAATGGACCCCATCCAGGCGATGGAGGCCTGCTTTTTCTCCTTCAGCTTTGTGTGGCCCAGCAGCCAGCGCAGCCCGTCCTCAATCCGGTTGCACAGCGGGTCCAGCAGATAGGCGATAATGCCGCCGTAGACAAAGGGGGAGAGGATATTCAGCACTTTGCGGGTGCCGACTTTCAGCAGCCCCAGATGCTGGAGAATAAAGTAGAGCAGAATGCCGCAGACCACCACCAGCAGGGTGCCCAGCAGCTGTTTTTTCCATTTGGTCCAGAAGCGTGACATCATAAAGAGGATCCTTTCCTGTGTATTGATTGCCTCAAGGTTGGAAGGCGGCGGCCTGACCGCTGAGTAAATAGCGGATGCCGCTGTACCGGCGGGTCTGCCGGTCGTTGGCGGTCATTCGCTCCACCACCGCCTCGTCCCCCACAATAATCAGCAGTTCCTTGGCCCGGGTGATGGCGGTGTAGAGTACCCCCCGGGTCAGCAGCATGGGGGCGCCGTTGACGGCGGCCAGGATCACTGCCCGGTACTCGCTGCCCTGGGATTTGTGTACCGTCATGGCGTAGGCGGGTTCCAGTTCCCCCAACATGTCCGGGGTGTACTCCACCGTGTGGCCGTCAAAGTTGACGGTGGTGAGGTCCCCCTCCGGGGTGATGTCGGTGATGACGCCTACGTCTCCGTTGAAGATGCCCATGCCGCCGGTGAGGCCGTCCTGACCCCGCCAGAGCACATCGTAGTTGTTTTTGACCTGCATCACCCGATCTCCCACCCGGTAGGTGAAGGAGCCCCGGCGCTTCTCCGGCTTCTGGGGCTGGGGCGGGTTCAAAGCCGCCTGCAACGCCGCATTCAGATTGCCGGTGCCGGTGAGATATTTGCGGGTGGGGGACAGCACCTGGATCTGGTCCGGGGGAATCCCCATATTTTCCGGCAGCCGGGTCTTGCACAGCTCCACAATGGTGTCCACCGCCGCCTGGGGGTCTCTGCGGCGCAGGAAGAAGAAGTCGCCGCCCTGATTTTTCAGGCTGGGCAGCTCCCCCCGGTTGACGGCGTGGGCGGCCATGACGATCCGGGACTGCTGAGCCTGCCGGAAGATGGAGGTCAGGTGGGTGTTGGGCACCACCCCGGAGCGAATCAGGTGGTCAAAGACCTGGCCCGGTCCCACCGAGGGCAGCTGGTCCGGGTCCCCCACCAGCACCAGCCGGCAGTCGTTGGGCAGGGCGGCCAGCAGGGCTGCCATCAGGGGCACGTCCACCATGGAGGTCTCGTCCACAATGACCGCCTGACATTTTAATGGTTCGTCTTCGTTGCGCTGAAAGGCCAGTTTCCCCGACTGGGTGTCGTAGCCCGCCTCCAGCAGCCGATGGATGGTGCAGGCGTTTTCGCCGCATAGCTCTCCCAGCCGCTTGGCGGCCCGGCCCGTGGGGGCGCAGAGCAGGGTTTTCAGGCCCAGGGCCTCAAAGAGCCCCAGAATGCCCCGGAGACTGGTGGTCTTGCCGGTGCCGGGGCCGCCGGTGAGCAGCATCACCTGCCGCTGGGCGGCCATTTCCACGGCCCCTCGCTGTTCCGGGGCGTAGGTCAGCCGCTGCTCCGCTTCCACCCGGTCGATGAGCTGCGCCAGGTTGTCCGGGGGTAGCAGCTCCCGACGGCACATCTCGGTGAGACGCTGGACGATGTAACATTCATTTTCATAGAGGTCGGAGAGATAGACTGCCTCCATCCCGGCCACCGCCGTGGGCACCACCTTGCCCTGGAGCCGCAGGGCGTCCAGCCCCTCTGCCATCAGGTCGTCATCCTCCAGGAGCAGCAGCCGTTTGGCCCCCTCCAGCAGCCGGTCCCTGGGCAAAAAGCAGTGGCCGTTGCCCAGGTTGTGGGTCAGGGTGTAGTGGATACCCGCTTCCACCCGCAGCAGATCTGCGGGGCCGATGCCGCAGGCGGCGGCAATCCGGTCCGCGTCGGCGAAGCGTACCCCCAGATCCTCGGTGAGCAGCAGATAGGGGTCCGCCCGCAAAATGTCGATGGCCCGGTCGGCGTACCGCCGCCACAGGGCCAGGGCCAGGGACACCGGCAGCTGGAATTGGGTGAGAAACTCCACCAGCCGCCGCATCCCGGCCTTTTGCAGAAACTCCGCCTGAATGGCCCGGGCCTTTTTCAGGGTGATCCCCCGGACTGTGGCCAATTCCTCGGGCCGGGACTCGATGACCGCCAGGGTGTCGGCGCCAAACTTGTCCACAATGCGCCGGGCGGTCTGCTTGCCGATGCCCTTGATGACCCCGGAGGCCAGATATTCACAGATATCCTCCTCCTCGGTAGGGGTGGCGGTCTCCAGGGCCTCCGCCTTGAACTGGGGGCCGAAGGAGGGGTGGTCCACCCAGATCCCCGTGGCCAGCACATGCTCCCCCACGGACACCTCCGCCAGCTCTCCCACCACGGTCTGGCTGCCCTCCTTGGACTTGACCCGGAGAACGGTATAGCCGTTCTCCGGGTTCTGGTAGATGACCGCCGTGACGGTGCCCTCCAGGGTCTCTATTTCCGCTTGTTGAGAAGCCATGACGGCGCTCACCTCCCATCCATCATAAACGTTTATTTGGCCCCGTTGTCCTCCCGTTCCAGCACACAGAACCGGAGGGCGGGATATTTGCGGCAGAGCTGCGCTGCCGCGGCCAGCCCTTCCCGGTTGAGCCCCATGTCGGTGAGAAAGATGGTCTCACCCTCCAACTTGCCGTCGGAGGACAGGGCCCGGATTCCCTTGAGCTGGTGCTCCAGGTCCCGGCCATCCCCCCGGGCGGGCAGAAAAATGAGGGCCCCCCGCACCGGGTAGAGCAGCAGTCCCGCCGCGAACCGAATACAGGCCGCCAGGCCGATCACACTGAACAGGGCCAACAGAATTTCCCATACCATACTGCCTCGCCTCCATGGCTCATCCTATGTGGCGAAGGCCGGGAGGGTGCGGAAAAACAAAATTCAGGACAGCAGCCGCTTCAAATATTTCCCGGTGTAGGACTGCTCACAGGCCGCCACCTGCTCCGGGGTGCCGGTGCAGACGATCTCGCCCCCCCGGGCGCCCCCCTCGGGGCCCAGGTCGATGAGGTAGTCGGCGGTCTTGATCACGTCCAGATTGTGCTCGATGACCAGCACCGTGTTGCCGGCCTCCACCAGCCGCTGGAGCACCTCGATCAGACGGTGCACATCTGCGATGTGCAGGCCGGTGGTGGGCTCGTCCAGGATATAGATGGTCTTGCCGGTGGAGCGCTTGGCCAGCTCGGTGGCCAGCTTGACCCGCTGGGCCTCGCCGCCGGAGAGGGTGGTGGAGGACTGGCCCAGCTTCACATAGCCCAGGCCCACGTCGTAGAGGGTTTTGAGCCGGGCATAGATTTTCGGGATGTTCTCAAAGAAGGGCAGAGCCTCGTCCACGGTCATCTCCAGCACCTCGTAGATGTTCTTGCCCTTGTACTTGACTTCCAGGGTCTCCCGGTTGTAGCGCTTGCCCTTGCACACCTCGCAGGGCACATAGACGTCGGGCAGGAAGTTCATCTCAATCTTGATGAGGCCGTCGCCGCAGCAGGCCTCGCAGCGCCCTCCACGGACGTTGAAGGAGAACCGGCCGGGGCCGTAGCCCCGGGCTTTGGCGTCTTGGGTGGAGGCGAACAGGTCCCGGATGTCGTTGAACAGGCCGGTATAGGTGGCCGGGTTGGACCGAGGGGTGCGGCCGATGGGGGACTGGTCGATGTCGATGACCTTGTCCAAAAATTCCTCCCCCTCAATGGCCTTGTGGCGGCCCGCCCGGACTTTCACCCGGTTCAGGTCGGCCCCCAGCTTTTTGTAGATGATCTCATTGACCAGGCTGGATTTGCCGGAGCCGGAGACTCCGGTGACCACGGTGAGGGTGCCCAGGGGGATGGAGACGTCGATGCACTTCAGATTGTTCTCCGCTGCCCCCCGGACGGTGAGAAAGTGGCCGTTGCCGGCCCTGCGGGTGGCGGGCACCGGAATTTTCATCCGGCCCGAGAGATAGGCTCCGGTGATGCTCTTGGGGCAGGCCATGATCTCTTCCGCCGTGCCGGTGGCCACGATCTCGCCTCCGTGGATGCCCGCCCCGGGGCCCACGTCCACGATGAAGTCGGCACTTCGCATGGTGTCCTCGTCGTGTTCCACCACCAGCAGGGTGTTGCCCAGATCCCGCAGCTTCCGCAGGGTGCCCAGCAGCAGGTCGTTGTCCCGCTGGTGCAGGCCGATGGAGGGTTCGTCCAGAATATAGAGCACCCCCATCAGGGAGGAGCCGATCTGGGTGGCCAGCCGGATTCGCTGGCTCTCGCCGCCGGAGAGGGTGCCGGCGCTGCGGCCCAGAGTCAGATAGTCCAGACCCACTGACTTCAAGAAGCCCAGCCGGCTCTTGATCTCTTTCAGAATCTGGCCGGCGATGAGCTGCTGCTGGGGGGTCAGAGTCAGGTGATCGATAAAATCCAGGGCCTCGTTGACGGGCTTCTGGCAGAACTCGTGGATGGACAGCCCTCCCACGGTGACCGCCAGCACCTCCCGGCGCAGCCGCTTGCCTCCGCAGTCCGGGCAGGGGGAGTTGCTCATGCAGCCCTCCAGCTCCCGGCGGACTCCGTCGGACTGGGTCTCCCGGTAGCGGCGCTCCAGATTGCTGACGATGCCCTCAAAGGGCTGCTTGATGACGGAGCGGCCCCGGGCGTTCTCGTAGGACATGGAGAGCTTTTCCCCCCGGGTGCCGTGGAGAATCACGTCAATGACCTCGTCGGAGAGGTTTTTCACCGGCTCGTTGAGCTTGAATTTATACTTCTTGGCCAGAGCCTCAAAGTACATCCGGGAGATGCCGTCGCTCTTGATGTTGTTCCAGCCCGAGGCGGTGATGGCCCCGTCCAGAATGGACAGTTCCCGGTTGGGGATGATGAGGTCCGGGTCCACCTTCAGCTGGAACCCCAGGCCGGTACAGGTGGGGCAGGCGCCGTAGGGGTTGTTGAAGGAGAAGCTCCGGGGGGCCAGCTCCTCGATGGAGATGCCGCAGTCCTCGCAGGCGTAGTTCTGGGAGAACAGCAGGTCCTGGTCCTCCTTCACCAGATTGATGAGCACAATGCCCCCGGACAGGTTGGAAGCGGTCTCCACCGAGTCGGTGAGCCGCTGGGCGATGTTGTCCCGGATCACCAGCCGGTCCACCACAATCTCGATGTGGTGTTTTTTGTTCTTGTCCAGCTTGATCTCCTCGGTGAGCTCATAGAGGCTGCCGTCCACCCGGGCCCGGACGTAGCCGGAGCGGCGGGCGTCCTCAAAGATCTTGGCGTGCTCGCCCTTCTTGCCCCGGATCACCGGGGCCATCACCTGGATGCGGGTGCCCTCGGGCAGGGCCATGACCTGGTCGATGATCTGGTCGATGGTCTGCTGGCGGATCTCCTTGCCGCACTTGGGGCAGTGGGGAGTGCCCACCCGGGCCCAGAGCAGCCGCAGGTAGTCGTAGATCTCGGTCACGGTGCCCACGGTGGAGCGGGGGTTTTTGCTGGTGGTCTTCTGGTCGATGGAGATGGCGGGGGACAGGCCGTCGATGTAGTCCACATCGGGCTTCTCCATCTGGCCCAGGAACATCCGGGCGTAGGAGGATAAGCTCTCCACATATCGGCGCTGGCCCTCGGCGTAAATGGTGTCAAAGGCCAGACTGGATTTGCCCGAGCCACTGAGGCCGGTGAGCACCACCAGCTTGTCCCGGGGAATTTTGACATCCACATTCTTCAGATTGTTGGCGCGGGCGCCCTTGACGAAAATATGATCCTGCATGATGGAAAAACCTCAGTTATCACAAATTGCCTTTCGCCGTTTCGAAAGACATCAGATTGCTTCAAGTAAACAGAAATGGATCGGGGATTTGTTCGCCCCACTTGGCCCGGGAGCGGCGGAACATAGCCCGGGCGTGAATCCGGTCATGCCACAGAAAGCGCCGCAGTACCTTCCGGGGCGTCCAGAGCTCCCCATCCTCCGCCTCTTGAACGGGCATGGTCAGAAATCCCGGCAGTGCCTCCAGGGCCTGGAGCCCCAGCAGCCGGGTCTCATAGCACCCCGGCAGAATGTCGCACTGGGCCCCCAGCCCCGCAACATAGTAGCCGGTGCAGCCGTTGACGTGGTCAAACATGCGCCGGGGGGTGTTGGGATATTGGCCGTAAAAGGTGCTCCGTTCCGGAGCCAGCGGGGTATCCGGGTCCGGAATGGCCTCAAACAGTGTGTCCAGACACCGGGCGGACTTCAGCACCAGTTCCCGCAGCCCGGCGTATTCCTCCTCCGATAAGGGGGCGCGCTCGGTGTCAAACAGCACGTTGCCGTCGGCGTCCTCCACCGCCACCTCCGGCTGATACACCTGTTGGGTGATCTTTACCAGGGGACTCTGGGGCCGGGGCCAGTCCGCCCAGCGGCAGAAGGCGGCCACATCCCCCGGCAGCTTGGCCATGGCCTCCCGCCGGTCCCTGCCCCGGGGCAGTCGGCGGAGAAGAGCATACAGCCCCGGTCATTGTATTCCAGAACAGCGTTCATCTAAAATCCACTCACTTTTTGGTGCCGTCGCCCCGCAGCTCGATGATCTGGTCCCGAAGGGCGGCAGCCAGCTCGAACTCCAGCATCTTGGCCGCCTCCTTCATCTGCTTCTCCAGCTTGTCGATGAGCTGGAGCCGCTCCAGCTTGGTCATCTGCTTCACCGGCTTGGCGTCCCGCTGGGCGGGCTCGGCGATCTCCAGCAGCTCCCGGATGTCCTTCCGGATGGTTTTGGGGACAATGCCGTGGGCCTGGTTGTAGTCGTTCTGCTTCTTGCGGCGGCGCTCGGTCTCATCCATGGCCCGGCGCATGGAGGGGGTGATCTTGTCGGCGTAGAGGATGACCTCGCCGTCGGCGTTCCGGGCCGCCCGGCCGATGGTCTGGATGAGGGCGGTCTCGCTGCGCAGGAAACCCTCCTTGTCGGCGTCCAGAATGGCCACCAGGCTGACCTCCGGCAAATCAAGACCCTCCCGCAGCAGGTTGATGCCCACCAGCACGTCGAAGGAGCCCAGCCGCAGATCC
>CABRZO010000008.1 GCA_902475455.1 uncultured Eubacteriales bacterium | reverse complement strand
CCGGCCCCAACCCCACCCCCAAGAGCGCCCGGATCGACCCCCGCAGCGGCATTCTGGTCTGCGACACCACTGTGGAGCACGCCAAACTCTTCGCCCTGGTCTGGGAGCGCCGGGAGAAGATCACCGGGGAGCAGTATTACTTCGTCACCGTCTACACCGACCGGACCGCCCGGGATTTCATCTGCGGCAATCTGGACGGGGAGTCCTTCAAGCCGGTGGGGGAGGTGCGCTACCACTGGTTCGGCGGGGTGCCGGTGATCGCCTACACCAACAACGACGAACGCCAGGGGGATTTTGAGCAGATCCTGTCCCTGATCGACGCCTATGACGGCCTGATGTCCAGCCGACTCACCGATAAGAAGAAGTTTGTGGACGCTTTGCTGGTGTTCTTCGGCATGACTTTGGCGGAGGGAGACGAGGCCAAGCTGGCCCGGGAGAAGTTCATCGACGGCGCCCCCCTGGACGCCCGGGCCGAGTACATCCAGAAGACCTTCAACGAGTCCGAGGTTCAGGTGCTGGCGGACAGCCTGGTCCGGGAGATGCACAAGATGACCTTCACCGTGGATATGTCCGACGAGCAGTTCGCCGGCAACTCCTCGGGCCAGGCCCTGAAGCTGAAGCTGCTGACCATGGACCTGCTGTCCCGGAGCAAGATGCGCCGGATGGAGCAGGGGCTGCGGCAGCGGCTGGAGCTCTACAACCACTGGCTGGTGGTCCGGGGGGCCATGGGGCTGGTGGACCACAGCCAAGTGGATGTGGTGTTCACCCCGGATCTGCCCATCAACGAATCGGAGATCGTGGACATGGTGTGCCGACTCCAGGGCATTGTGGACGACCAGACCCTGCTGAGTCAGCTCTGGTTCATCCGGGACCCGGCGGAGGCGGCGGAGAACCTGCGCCTCCAGCGCCAACAGCAGCCGGAGGAGGTATAAGCCCCGGGGCCGACCCGGGAGGAAACAAGGTTTATAACGCCGGGGGCCCTGGTTTGCCGGGGAATTCGGCGGGATAGAGAAAGGAGCTTTGCATGGAAGAGACAAGTTTGGAGCGGCAGGAGCCCCAGCTGGAGCAGGTGACTCCAGGCCGGGAACCGGCATCGGAGCATCCGGACTTCGAGGAGCTGCTGCGGCAGCACCGGGACTATCAGTCCGCCTTTGACCGGAAGGTGGACCGGGCCCTGCAGACCGCCCGGTCCAACTGGGAGCGGGAGCAGGCCTCCGCCCTGGAGCAGCACCGGGCGGAGGCCCTGGAGGCGGCCCGGGGCGCGGCGGAGGCGGAGTACCGCCAGCGGATGGCGGAGCTGGAGGACCGGGCCAAGCGCCAGGCGTTGCGGGAGCGGCAGGTGGAGACGGCGGACCGGCTGGCCAGCCTGGGGCTGTCCCCCAAGTTCGCCCCCTGGCTCACCGGCGAGACCTCGGAGGAGAGCCAGGCCCGGGTGGAGGAATTTGACCAGCTGTTCCGGGGGGCCGTCAGCGAGACGGTCACCGGCCGGATGTCGGGCTTCGTCCCCGCCGAACCTGTCCCCGCCCCGGTCTTTGACCGGGAGACCATCCGGGGCATGAGCCCCCGGGAGATCAACGCCCACTGGGCGGAGATCCAGAATACTTTGAAAGGATGATCGACAGAAATGGCATTTTCCAATTTCATTCCTGAGGTCTGGTCCGCCAGACTGCTGGAGCACCTGGACAACGTCCACGTCTACGCCGCCCTGATGAACCGGGATTACGAGGGGGATATCAAGGCCTACGGCGACACCGTCCACATCAACCAGATCGGCAACATCACCATCAACGACTACACCGGGGAGGACATCGCCGCCCCGGAGGAGCTGGACAGCACCATGATGGAGCTGAAGATCGATCAGGCCAAGTACTTCAACTTCCAGATCAAGGACATCGACAACGCCCAGTCCAACCCCAAGGTGGTGGACGCCGCCATGCAGCGGGCCAGCTACGGCATCAACGACACCATCGACCGGTATCTGGCCGCCCTGCTGCTGGCAGGGGCCGACGGCGGCAGCACCATCACCGCCGACGCCCTGACCAGCGAGAACGCCTACGACTATCTGGTGGATCTGGGGGTGGCCCTCAACGAACACAACGTGCCCATGCTGGGCCGCTGGGTGGTCATTCCCCCCTGGTTCCACGGCCTGCTGCTGAAGGACCCCCGGTTTGTGGGCAACGGCACCGGCTACAACCAGGCCATTCTCCAGGGTGGCTGGGTCGGCGACGCCGCCGGCTTCCGGATCCACCTGAGCAACAACGTGCCCCTGAGCGAGACCACCTACTCCGTCATCGCCGGCACCAACGCCGCCGGCTCCTTCGCCGAGCAGCTGGTGGAGCTGGAGGCCTACCGCCGGGAGGAGAACTTCTCCGACGCGGTGAAGGGCCTGCACGTCTACGGCGCCAAGGTCACCCAGCCCGAGGCCCTGGCGGTGCTGAAGTGCACCAAGCCCACCGCCTGATATGACCCAGGCGGTGTTGGAGCAGGCCCTGCCCCGGCTCCGGCGGGCCCTGGGCCTGGGGGAGGAGGTCGATGACGCCTCCCTGGAGGACGCCTTGGCGGCGGCGGAGGAGGAGATCCTTCGCTACCTGAACCAGGACACCCTGCCGGAGCACACCGACAGCCTGGTCATTGAGCTGGCGGCCCTGAAGTATTTGCAGGGCCAGAACCGGGCCGGGGTCCAGGAGGAGAGTTACGCCGAGGGCCAGCTCTCCCAGAGCCAGCACTATTACAGCCCCCAGGAGTTCGAGGAGGGGACCCAGGCCCTGCTGCGCACCCTGGCCCCCTATCGCCGGGTGGGGTGCAAGGGGGCGGAGGCATGATTCTCCGGGACACCCCAAAAGGCTGGCGCCGGGGGTTCAGCCTCTATCGCCGGGCCACCGGCCAGGACAGCCTGGGCAACGAGACCGCCCTCTATGGCGAGACCCCGGACCTGGTGGTGGAGGCGGAAGACGGCCTGGCCTTCCAGAACCCCAGAAGCTGGAACAGCGGCGGCAAAGTGGGGGCCGCCGTGGAAGTGACGGAAAATGGCGAGGTGCCCAGCGGCATTCTGGAGTGCTGCCTGCGCAGCGACCTGGAGATCGCCGCCTTTGACCGGCTGGACATCGGCGGGGAGCTCTGGGAGGTGCGCAGCATCCAGCACTGGCCCAGCCATCGGCGGCTGGTGCTCCAGCGGGTGAGGTGATAAAGCAATGAACAAGGAAGCGGAGCTGCTGCTCTGCGACGGCCGGGAGCAGGTCTGTCAGGCTCTGGCGGCGGCAGCGGAGGAGCTGGGGTTTCGGCTCCGGAGTGCTTACGTCCGCGCCCCGGCGGAGGGGGACACCGTCACCTGGGGCGAGTGGGCCAACAAGAGCACCGACTGCCCGGTGGTGGACGAGCTCAGCTATCAGGTGAAGGTCTGGGCCGGGGATCTGGACCGGCTCCGGACCCTCTGCGACGGGGTCAACCGGGCCATGCTGGCGCTGGGACTCCGGCGCACCTACACCTCCCCCGACGAGTTCAGCCAGGACGGGGCGGGGTGTTACACCAAGACCTTCCGGTTTGGCCGCAAGGTGGATAAGCGCACCATGCGGCTCATCGACTGACCGGGCAGAACCCGGAACAAATGGCCGGGCCCCGTTCCTCCCGGGAGCGGGGCCCGGGAAAACAGAAAGGATGAGAAAGAACGATGGCCACTCAGGGTTTTTCCACGATTGGACTGGACGTAAAGGTGGGGGAGACCTCCCTGAACTACGTCACCGACATCGGTGACATCGGCGCCGCTCCCTCCGAGCTGGACGCCACCTGCATGAAGGACAGTATGAAAAAGACGGTGCCCGGTGTTCAGGACACCAAGTCCTTTGAGGTGACCTTCCTCTACGACAACTCCGCCGCCGACAGCGACTACCGGGTGCTGAAGACCCTTCAGGACGCCGGTGAGGTGGTGGAGCTGGAGGTGAAGTTCCCCGACGGCACCGTGTTTGCCGCCAGCGGCTACGTCTCCGTCATGGTGAGCGGCGCCAAGGTGGACGAGCTGGTGTCCGCCAAGCTCACCTTCAACCTCCAGAGCGACTGGACGGTGACCGACCCGGCCTGAGGCCGGCGGTTCTCCGGCGGAGTGAGGCAATGAGCCCCGCTGGGTAAAACCAGACAGCGCCCCGCCGGGGAAAATGTTTCTCCCCGGCGGGGAAACGTACGGGGGCTGTTACACCCTGTTGCAACAGCCCCCGGGGAAGGAGAATACGAGATATGAAAAGTTATCTGCCCCTCCGGGCGGGGGAGACGGAATACCGGCTGCGGCTCACCATGGCGGGCCAGCGGGCCCTGGGGGAGAAGTGGGGGGAGGACATCCTCACCTTTCTGCTCTCCGCCGCCGGAGAGGGGGAAAAGCTGTGCGATCTGCTGACCCAGGCCCTGAACTGGCCCGGCAGCGGCAACGATGTCACCGACGGCGAGGCCCTTTACGACCTGCTGGTGGACCAGGGCTGGCGGGGCCAGGGGGCCTTTGCGGGTCTGGCCTTTGACCTGGGTGAGGCCTCGGGCCTGCTGACCCGGGAGCAGGTCCGGGAGCTCAAGGCCTCGGTGGACCGGGCCTTTGAGGAGGCCTTTGCGGGCCTGGAGCGGCCTTGACGGAGGAGCAGCTGCTCCGGGAGGCCAAGCTGTACGGGGCGGAGGCCCCGGAGGAGCTGACCTACGGGGAGCTGGCGGAGCTGCTGGAGCTGGGAGCGGAGCGGGAGCGGCGGTTTTTGCAGGGGTTGGCCCTGGTGGCCTACCGGCACGCGGCCCTGACCGCCCGGGCCCTGGCGGGCCGGGAGCTGCCCCCGGTGGGGGAGGCCTTTCCCTTCTGGACGGAGGAGGAGCTGCGGGCGGCCAAGCTGGAGCGCTGCCGCCGGATGATGGAACGCCGCGCCGTCAGGCGGGGCGGAGAGGAGGACAGCAATGGCAAACGATCAGGCCATGGAGCGGGCCCAGGAGAAGCTGAAGACCCTCAGCGACCAGCTCCATAGCTTTGAGACCCGGCTTACTTCCGTGAGCCGGGCCACCCAGCAGGCCACCAGCGCCGTGACAGCGGCGGGCAAGGCCGTCACAGCGGTGGCCACTCTGTTGGATTTTGACGAGATCAACCGGCTGAAGGAGAAGAGCTCCAGCTCCTCCAGCAGTAAAAAGGGGAGCAGCAGCAAAGACAGCGAGAAGGTCAAGACCGGTCCCACCCAGGACTACGGTCTGGATCTGAATCTGGAGCGGCCCAGCAAGGCGGACGGAACAAAATTCTGGTCCCAGTTCAAGCTGGGGTTCCAGAGCGCCGACGTGGGCGGGGAGGAGGCCGGCGGCAATCTGGTGCAGCGGGTGGCCAAGGGCATCTCCGACGCTCTGGGCAACGTGACCAACTGGGTGTCCGAGCACCTGTGGACCCCCATCAAAAACGGCTGGAACGGCTTGGGGGCCGTGGGGGTGACGGTGGCAGCGGGACTCAGCACCACCGCCGGGGAGCTGTGGAGTAATTTCCAGAGTGCCTGGCAGAGCGGCGGCACTCGGGCGGTGGAGATTTGGAACAGCCTGACCAATGGCGCCTCCACTCTGTGGGAGCAGTTCGCTCTGTTGTGGGGTACCCGTGGAGTGGGCATTGTCAACACCCTGACCAACGCCGCTTCCACCCTGTGGCAGCAGTTTTCCCTGCTGTGGGGCACCAGGGGTGTGGGTATCGTCAACACCCTGACCAACGGGGCGGCCACCCTGTGGCAGCAGTTTTCCCTGCTGTGGGGTACCCGGGGTGTGGGCATTGTCAACACCCTGACCAACGGGGCAGCCACTTTGTGGCAGAACTTTGCCGCCGGCTGGGGTACCCGTAGCGTGGGCATTGTCAACAGCCTGACCAGCGCCGCCTCCACCCTGTGGCAGCGGTTCGCCAGTGGCTGGGGGACCCGGAGCGTCAGCATTGTCAACAGCCTGGCCAACTCGGCGGCCACCCTGTGGTCCCAGTTCCGCTCCGGCTGGGCGGGGCGCACCCTGAGCCTCACCATCACTTACAGCACCAATGTCAGCGCCATCAAGCGGGCGGTTTACAGGGCTCTGGGCCTCAGCGGCTGGCCCACCATTTCCTTTGCCGCCCGGGGCGGCGTGTTCCAGAATCCCACCCTCACCATGCTGGGCGAGGCGGGCACCGAGGCGGTGGTCCCCCTGGAGAACAACACCGGCTGGATGGACGTGATGGCGGAGAAGCTGGGGGAGCGCATGGGGGCCACCGGCACCATCGTGGTGCCGGTCTACAACGGCGGGGACAAACCCGCCGCACCGGCGTCAACCCGCTGTATATCTGAGGAGGTGGGACTGTGAGCGCCTATATCGCCTTTGGCGGGGTGGAGATGCCCGCCCCCAAGGTCAACGGCGGGCTGGTGGAGACCTATGAGGATGTCTGGAGCGCCAACACCGGCCGCAACAGCGCCGGCAGCATGGTGGGCACCCTGGTGGCCACCAAGGCAAAGATCAAGTTCAGCTGGAACGCCCTGAGCTGGGAAGAGGCCGCCAAGATCAAAAACGCCATCTACGGCAAGGGGTTCACCACCTGCACCTATCCCGGTGTGGACGGCCAGACCCACACGGTGACGGGCTATTTCGGCACCCCCAGCTTCAGCCAGTACAGCTGGCGGGACGGGCGGCGCTGGGCCACCTCCATCACCGTGAATTTCATTGAGCAGTGAGGTGAGGGAATGTATCAGACATCGGAAGCCTTTGCCCAGCAGATGGACACCCGGCCCTTCCGGGTGCTGCTGACCGGCGCCGGAGGTTCCCTCCAGGTGGACTCCCTGGAGTACAGCGCCGGCTGGTGCCCCACCTCTTTTTCCCTGGGCAATGCCAACGCCGCCAGCTTCAGCGCCGAGTATAACGGCGGGGAACTGGCCCTCAAGGAAGGGAATTCGGTGGCCCTGAGCGCCAGCCTGGATCTGGCGGGCGGGGGCTCTGAGCAGGTGCCCCTGGGCACCTTTGTGCTGACCAAGGTGGAGCGGGACGCGGACACGGACCGGTGGTCCCTGGCCGGGGAGGATGCGCTGAGCACCCGCCTGGAGGAGGAGTATTTCTGCGCCGATACGGCCAATCCTCCGGCCACCGCCCCGGAACTGCTCTCGGAGATCTGTGACCAGGCGGGGCTGGCCCTGGAGGGGAAAGAACTGGTCCCCGATACCCCCATGGCCCTGGAGTATGACGCCGCCGGGGGCAGCGGCTCCACCATGCGGGAGCTGGTGGGTCAGATCGCCCTGCTGGCGGGGGCCAACGCCCTGGTGAACCGGGCCGGCGAGCTGCGGCTGTGCCGCCTGGGGGAAACCGACTGTCAGGTAGGGCCCCAGCGGTACTATGAATCCGGCCTCACCCTGGAGTCTGAGGAGTTCGTGTTCGGAGCCCTGGAAGTCACCGTCACCACCCTGCAGCAGGGGGACAGCGGCACCCAGGAGAGCCAGCAGGTTTTCACCGCCCAGCTGGAGGGAGCTACCCGGGGAATCAGCTTTTCCTCCCAGTGGTTTGACCAGACCGCCTTTGACGGGGTGTGGCAGGCCTGGCAGGGCAAGCGGTGGCGGCCCGCCCAGATCGAGTTTTTGGGGGATCTGCGGCTGGACCCCGGGGACCTTGTCACAGTGACCGACCGGGCGGGGACGGAGTACACCCTGGCGGTGATGGGGCTCAAGCACAGCTTTGACGGGGGATTCCGTACCACCGTCAGCTGCTACGGCCCGGCGGAGTCGGGCTCCGCCCAGCCCCAGACTGTGAGCCAGGCCATCACCGGATTGAAAACCGATCTGGGCCGGTTCCGGCGGCTGTATACCGACAATCTGGAGGCCACCGCCGCCCAGATCAAACACATCACCACCGAGGACATTGTGGGAGAGCACGGCACCATCAACCTGGCCCAGGGCACCTTTCAATTCGGGAATGCCCTGGTGTGGGACGGAGAGCAGATGACCCTTCGAGGGGTGCTGGAGTCGGAGCAGGGTACCATCGGCGGCTGGACCATCGACGGCAAAACGCTGTATTCCGTCTCCAACGGCGGCAATTTCAAGATGGAGCTGAAACCGGCGGATGACGATGTGACCCCCTATATCATGATGCAGGGGACCGAAAATACCTATGCCTGGATTCAGCCCTATATCGGCAACTATGGGGATGTTCAGCGGCTTGAGCTCATCTGCGGAGACAGCAGAATCAATATCAATCATTATGGGGACATCGATTTTGAGGGATCAGGCGGTGTGTTTGTCGGCTCCAAAATTTATATCCGAACCGACGGAGAAGGCGGCAATATACGCATTGGATCTCCGGACCAATATAACCGGCATTGGGAGATGGATGCCTACAACGGAAATTTCCGACTTTACACCATGACCAATGATAACACGGACTATAAACAGGTTTCGGTGGACACAGACGGAAATTTCTATGCCGACGGAGATCTCTATTCCCGTGGAAATATCATAGCGGACCATGTGGTGGCCCAGGGCACCAGCGGATCCTGGACCTATCGGAAATGGACCAGCGGTGTGGCCGAGTGCTGGGCCCGGCTCAATGCCACCAAAAAGGCCACCTATGTGGCCTACGATCAGTATTCGCTGCCCTTTAGCTTTACCTCCTTTACCGGACTGTTGACCGGCCTTTCCGACTATAACCACAACAGTGTTCCGGCCTGGAAGTGGAATACCCGGGCCTGGCCGGTGGGCAATTCCGCTGTGGTGGTGGCGGCCTATGCGCCGGATCAGGATATCGGCGACGGATCGGTATACCATGTTTCCGTCCATGTGCTGGGGAGGTGGAAGTGATGCGGATCTTGGATGAACAGGGCAATGAACTCACCTTAGACCAGTGCGACCTGACGGTGGGATTTCTGGCGGAGGAAACCGTCATCCGGCCCGAGGCCGCCCCCGTCGACGACGTGACCAAGTTTGCCTGGGCGGAGGAGGACTATGAGACCATTCAGCGCTATGTGGCCCTGTCTGAGAAGCAGCTGGCTGCGGAGCGTGTCGCCCAGCTCAAGGAGCTGCTGCGGAACACCGATTACACCGTCATTAAAATTGCCGAGGGGGCGGCAGAGGCGGAGGACTACGCCCAGGTCATCGCCCGACGGCAGGAATGGCGCAGGGAGATCAATGAATTGGAGGGAACGCTTTGACGGAGATCATCGTGGCCCTTTTGACCGGGGCCATCACCCTGGCGGGGGTTTTGATCAGCAACAGCCGTTCCCAGGCGGTCACCGACACCAAACTGGAGGAGCTGACCCGGGAGGTCCGGGAACACAACGGCTTTGCCAAGCGTATGCCTGTATTGGAGGAACAAATCAAGGTGATCAATCACCGGATCGCCGATCTGGAGAGAGGAGGGGAGCGCGGATGAAAAAAACAGACTGGAAGACATGGGCCCGTTATGCGGGCATACGAGCGGTCAGGACTGTGGCCCAGACCGCGGTGGCTACCATTGGAACCAGTGCCATGCTGGGGGATGTCAACTGGATGGCGGTGATATCCGCCGCCACCATGGCGGGCATTTTGTCCCTTTTGACCAGCATAGGCGGCTTGCCCGAATGCAAGGAGGAATGATATGGAGATCCAGCAGAATTTTTTGACCGGCAACGACTGCTACAAGGCGGGAAAGAAAATCGCCCCCGCCGGTATCGTGGTCCATGACACCGGCACCAATCAGCGGAAGGTGTCCGCCTATCTCACCAGCTGGAACAAGAGCGGGGTGGAAAAGTGCGTCCACGCCTTCATCGGCACCCGGCCCGACGGCAGTTTCGGGGTGGTGCAGACCCTGCCCTGGACCACCCGGTGCTGGGGCTGCGGCTCCGGCAGCAAGGGCAGCTATAACGGCGATCACATCCAGTTTGAGATCTGCCAGGACGACAGAACCGACCAGGCCTGGTTTGAGCAGTGCTATGCCCAGGCGGTGGAGCTGTGCGCCCACCTGTGCCGCACCTACGGTCTCGCCGCCGACGACATTGTGGACCACGCCGAGGCCCATGCCAAAGGCTATGCCAGCAACCACAGCGACACCGGGGACTGGTTCCCCAAGTTCGGCAAGAGTATGGACAGCTTCCGCGCGGAGGTGCGGGCATTGCTGGAGGGCGGCAATACCGTCGCCACCGGTGGCCAGGGGACTTCTGCCAGCCCTGCCTCTCCGGCGGCTGCCTCGGATCAGGCTGAAGCCCAGGGCGGCGCCGCTCAGTTCCAGAGCTGGCTGAATTCCGGCTACTCCGCCGGCCTGACGGTGGATGGACTCTGGGGGCCCAACACCAAAAAGGCTGCCATCCGGGCCCTGCAGACGGAGCTGAACGCCCAGTTCTCCAAGGGTTTGAGCGTGGACGGCATCTGGGGCAGCAAGACCCGGGCCGCCTGTGTCAATGTCAAGCAGGGGGCCAGCGGAAATCTGACCCGCATCATCCAGGGGACGCTGTACTGCCGGGGCTATGACCCCAAGGGCTTTGACGGCATCTTCGGTTCCGGCTGCACCGCCGCCGTAAAGGCCTTCCAGGCCGACCAGAGTCTCAGCGCCGACGGCATCGTGGGGGCTAACACCTGGGCCAGCCTGCTGGGCGCATGATGGAGCACCGTTAAAAGAGAGCACCCAATCTGACTGTGGGCGCGCTGCGGTATGCCGCGGCGCGCCCTTTTTGTCGTTTTGTGCGCCGGGGAGAGAACTTTTGACATAAAAAGTCCTCCTGGGAAAGAATGATGGAATTCCCGGAGGGAATGGGGAAAATTGTCCTGTTTTTCGCAAGATTCTTTGTTTATCTAATGCACTAAAACGTTAAAAAATTGACAAACTCACAGGGCAAAGATTGGCCATTTTTGCGGTGGGGCCACCTTGTATTTGCCATGGTTGACTGCTATAATGATGCTACATTACTTTTGTGCAGTAAATTCCGCGGCACCGCCGCGACTTTGAAGGGAGAATGAATCAACCATGGCCAACGGACGTATTTACAACTTTTCTGCCGGACCCTCCATGCTGCCCCTGGAAGTGCTGGAGCGGGCGGGAAAGGAGATCACCAACTATCAGGGCAGCGGCATGTCCGTCATGGAGATGAGTCACCGTTCCAAGGTGTTCCAGAAGATCTTCGATGATACCAAGGCCAAGTTCCGCAAGCTGATGGCCGTCCCCGACGACTATGAGATCCTGTTTTTGCAGGGCGGCGCCTCCACCCAGTTCTCCGCCATCCCCCTGAACCTGATCGGCAAGACCGGCAAGGCGGATTACGCCCTCACCGGCAACTTCTCCACCCTGGCCTACAAGGAGGCCAAGAAGTACGGTGACATCGCCGTGGCCGCCTCCTCTGAGGATCAGAACCACACCTATATCCCCACCCAGGACCAGATCCAGGTCCGCAGCGACGCCTCCTATTTCTATTACTGCTCCAACAACACCATCTACGGCACCGAGTGGCAGTATATTCCCGACACCGGCGATGTGCCCATCGTCTGCGACATGTCCTCGGACATCTGCTCCCGGCAGGTGGATGTGAGCCGCTACGGCGTCATCTACGCCGGCGCTCAGAAGAACCTGGCCCCCGCCGGCGTCACCATCGTCATTGTCAAGAAGTCTCTGGCGGGCCATGAGCTGCCCATCACCCCCTTGATGCTGAACTGGCAGACGGAGATCGAGAAGGACTCCATGTACAACACGCCCCCCTGCTGGTGCATCTACATGCTGGGTCTGGTCTGCGACTGGCTGGAGAGCCAGGGCGGCGTGGCCGGCATGGAGAAGATCAAGCACGGCAAGGCCCAGATGCTCTACGACGTCATCGACGCCTCCCGGCTGTTCACCTGCGCCGCCCAGCCCGGCTCCCGCAGCGACATGAACGTCACCTTCCGTACCCCGGATCCGGAGCTGGACGCCAAGTTTGTGGCCGAGAGCGCCGAGTGGGGCTTCTCCAACCTGAAGGGCCACCGGAAGGTGGGCGGTATGCGGGCCTCCATCTACAACGCCATGCCGGTGGAGGGCGTGGAAAAGCTCTGCGAGTTCATTCAGCACTTTGACAAGAATCATTGATTGTTCCGCCGTCTTAAGACGGGTTTGAGAGAAAGAGAGGGAAGAAAACCATGTTCTGCATCAACTGCGGTATGCAGCTGGAGGACGGCTCCCGTTTTTGTCCCTATTGCGGCGCCAAGGTGCCCGAACCAGGCTCCTACCAGACTTTTGAATATCCTAATCCCACCGGTGTTCCTGGAAGCGGTCCGGCGGGCAATCCCGACGCCTCCAATCCCTTCCAGCCCCAGAATCCTGAGGGGGCTGACCAGGGGACGGGGGCCGGTTACTGGACCCAGCCCGACGGCGCCGGGCAGTCCGGCACCGGCTATCAGGGCCAGCCGGGCGGCTACTGGGGCCAGTCCGGCTCCGGTGATCCCGGCCAGCCCGGCGGTACTTACCAAGGCCAGCAAAACGGCGGGTACCAGAATCAAAACAAAGGTGGATTTGACCCCTGGGCCATGAAGGGCGGCCCCGCCCAGCCCGGCACCGGAGCCCAGGATGACCCCTGGGGAGGCCGGGGCGGCGTCAATGCCGCCACGGCGGTGAAACCCAAGAAAAAGAAGCACACCGTCCGCAATGTGATCCTGATTGTGCTGGGTGTGGTGGTGCTGGCCCTGGTGGGCCTGTACATCCTGGGCAGCACCATTATGGGAAAATATGAGCCCATGATTGACAGCTACCTGTCCTATGCCCAGGAGGGCGACGCCCAGCGGGTGGAGAGTCTGTTCCACCCGGCGGTGGTGGAGGACTATCGGGAGTGGTTCGGTTCCACCGATACCATCTACTATCTGGACAGCTGGACTGACAACTATGGCCAGACGGTGGACCGCTACGAAATCTCCGAGGTGGACGAGGAAGAGGACGAGCTGGATTACTTCAACGATATGTACGGACTCAAGGCCACCTCCTATGTGGATGTGACGGCCAATGTGTACTATGACAACGGCCGGTATAGCTGCATGGACTTTGATATGGTGGAGATTGACGGCAGCTGGTACCTGGTGTATATCTGGTAAACCGGCTCCGCCCTTCCGCCCCGGAACGCCGGGGCCCCGATGAATTGAAAAGGAGACGATCGACATGTATCGGATCAAGACACTGAATAAAATCGCCAACATCGGCCTGGCCCAGCTGGACAAGGGCCGCTTTGTGGTGGAGGAGGACTGCGCCAACCCCGACGGCATTCTGGTCCGCTCCGCCAAGATGCACGACTACGAATTCCCCCCCGCCCTCCGGGCCATCGCCCGGGCCGGCGCCGGCACCAACAACATTCCCATCGATCGGTGCAGCGAGGCGGGTATCGTGGTCTTCAATACCCCCGGCGCCAACGCCAACGCGGTGAAGGAAGAGGTCATCTTCGCCATGCTGGCCGCCTCCCGCCACATGCTGGAGGCCAACGCCTGGGCCCGGCAGGAGGCCGCCGCCGGCAACGACGTGCTGACCACCATGGAGAAGGCCAAGAGCCAGTTCGCCGGCCCGGAGATCCTGGGCAAGACCCTGGGCATCATCGGCCTGGGTGCCATCGGCGCCCGGGTGGCCGACGCCGCCCTGGCCCTGGGTATGAACATCGTGGGCTATGACCCCTATCTCAGCGTCCACGCCGCCCTGGCCCTGGACCGTCGGGTCAATGTGGTCAACAACCTGGATGATCTGCTGAAGGTCAGCGACTATATCACCATCCATGTGCCCCTGAACGACTCCACCCGGAACACCATCGACGCCGAGGCCATCACCAAGCTCAAGGGCAGCGTCCGGATCATCAACCTGGCCCGCAACGGCCTGGTGGACGAGGAGGCCCTGCTCCCGGCCCTGGAGAGCGGACGGGTGGCCGCCTATGTCACCGACTTCCCGGACAACCGGATCGCCAACGCCCCCGGCGTCATCGCCCTGCCCCACCTGGGTGCCTCCACGCCCGAGAGCGAGGACAACTGCGCCATGATGGCGGCCCACGAGCTCCAGGACTATCTGGACAACGGCAACATCACCAACTCCGTCAACCTGCCCAACGTCAGCATGGAGCGCTCCGGCGATGCCCGGATCTGCGTGATCCACCGGAACATCCCCAACATCCTGGCCCAGATCACCTCCATCGTCTCCGGCGTGGGTATGAACGTGGAAAACCTGGCCAACAAGTCCCGGAAGGACTATGCCTACACCATGCTGGATGTCAACGGCAAGGTGTCCGACGCCATGGTGGAGCAGATCTCCGCCATTGAGGGCGTCATCCGTATCCGGGTGCTTCAGAACTGAGCCTCCGGCCCTGGTTTTGGGTCTGGAAGGGCGCGCCGCGGTTTGAAATCGCGGCGCGCCCCTTTTTTGGTCAGCCGGTTTGCGGCAAGGTGTCGAAACTTTCCTACATCTTGTGGTTGAAAACCGCCCGCCCCGCCGCTATAATAGCGTTATGTATACTGGATCACCAGGCCCGTGGGGGCGCTGGAGAGGATAGGATGAGGTGTTTGTTTCTATGTTTGGCATGACACGGGATATCGGCATCGACCTGGGTACCGCCTCGGTGCTGGTGTTTGTCCGGGGCAAGGGCATTGTGCTCCGGGAGCCCAGCGTGGTGGCGATGGATAAAAATACCGGCAAGCTGCTGAAGGTGGGCACCGAGGCCCAGAAGATGCTGGGGCGTACCCCCGGCAACATTGTGGCCATCCGGCCTCTGCGGGAGGGGGTCATCTCCGATTACGACATGACCGAGCGGATGCTCCGGGAGTTCATCCGCAAGGTGGTGCCCTTCCGGCTGATTAAACCCCGGATGATCATCTGCGTCCCCTCGGGGATCACCGAGGTGGAGGAGCGCAGCGTCATCGACGCCGGCATCCAGGCCGGGGCCCGGAAGGTGTATCTCATCGAGGAGCCGGTGGCCGCCGCCATCGGCGCCGGCATCGACATCAACCGCCCCGACGGCCACCTGGTGGTGGACATCGGCGGCGGCACCTCCGACATCGCCGTGATCTCCCTGTCCGGGGTGGTGGAGTCCGCCTCCATCAAGGTGGCCGGGGACAAGTTTGACGAGGCCATCATCAAGTATATCCGCCGCAAGCACAACGTGCTCATCGGCGAGCGCACCGCCGAGGAGCTGAAGATGAGCATCGGCTGCGTCTTCCCCAAGCCTGAGGAGGAAGTGGTGGAGATCAAGGGCCGCTGCCTGATGACCGGCCTGCCCCGGGTGTTCCAGGTGTCCTCCAACGAGATGATCGAGGCCTTTGAGGAGCCGGTGCAGCAGATTCTGGAGGCCATCCACGGGGTGCTGGAGCGGACGCCCCCGGAGCTGGTGGCGGATATTTCCAGCAACGGCATTGTGATGACCGGTGGCGGCAGCCTGATCTGGGGCTTTGACAAGCTCATCGAGTCCCACACCGGCATCGAAACCCGGGTGGCGGACGACGCCATCTCCTGCGTGGCCTACGGCACCGGCAGCAGCCTGGACAATCTGGCCAACATGCAGGACGGCACCATCAACCTCAGCCGCCGCCGGCAGCTAAATATCTGAAGCAAAACTGCCGTTTTTTTGGCAACCCGACGAAAAACAGAAAATTTTCCATTTTCCTGTTGCGGTATCTGGGTTTCTGCGCTATACTACTATATGTATAGAGAGGGAGCCCAGATATTGTGGCGCGGATGTAATGCACCGCAAAATATTGCGGTGCATTTTTCGTAAACCTGCTCTGTAACCTTTTGTAATAAATTATTTTGACAGAAACGACACACATTTTAATGTTTTCTTAACGAAATGTGAACAAAAACTCAGGCTAATTCCCACCCAAATTTTTAGAAAAAACTATTGCAATTTCATTATGTAACCTTTATACTTAGGTTGTCATCATTGAAGTGGAGGAAAGTGGAGCAAAAGGGCACACAATCCCACCACTGATACAGCGCCTGGGGAGGAGGGGACAGCAATGACCGGCAAATTTGAGCACACCATGGATGCCAAGGGCCGGCTGTTCATCCCCGCCAAGCTCCGGGAAGAGCTGGGGGCCAGCTTTCAGGTGGCCATCGGTTCCAACCGGGACGAAAACGGAGAACCCTGCAAATACCTGGTGCTCTATCCCAAGGAAGTGTGGCGGCAGCTGGAGGAGAAGATCAACGCCCTGCCCTCGGGCCAGGCGGCCCTGGCCGACGTGCTGCTGGCCTACGCCGCCCCCTGTGAGCCCGACTCCCAGAGCCGCATCCTGATCCCCCAGACCCTGCGGGACTACGCAGGACTGCAGCGGGACGTGGTGATCACCGGCAGCAGCAACAAGGCCAAGATCTGGGACCGGGAGACCTGGGAACGCCGCAGCGCCCCCCAACTGGATCCAGGCAAAGTGGCTGATATGTTTGACATGCTGGGACTGTAAACAATGACCGAATTTACCCACCGTCCGGTTTTGCTGGACGAATGTATCGAAGGGCTGAACATCAAGCCCGACGGCATCTATATCGACGGCACCCTGGGCCGGGCGGGCCACTCCCGGGAGATTGCCCGGCGGCTCACCACCGGCCGGCTCATCTGCATCGACCGGGACCAGGCGGCCCTGGACGCCGCCCCGGAGCGGCTGAAGGAATGGATGGACCGGGTGACCCTGGTCCACGGCAACTTCCGGGACCTGGCCGCCGTCATGGACCAGCTGGAGCTCTCCGGCGCCGACGGAATGCTGTTCGACCTGGGGGTGTCCTCCCCACAGCTGGACGACGCCAGCCGGGGATTCTCCTACATGCAGGACGCCCCGCTGGACATGCGGATGGATCAGTCCGCCCCCCTCACCGCCTACGACGTGGTGAACACCTGGCCGAGAGAGGAACTCCGGCGCATCCTCTTCCGCTACGGGGAGGAGAAGTGTTCCACCCAGATTGCCGCCGCCATTGAGCGCCGGCGGCAGGAAAAACCCATTGAAACCACCCTGGAACTGGTGGAGGTGATCCGGAGCGCTATGCCCCCTGCGGCCCTGCGGGAGAAGCAGCACCCGGCCAAGCGCACCTTCCAGGCCATCCGCATCGCGGTCAACGACGAGCTCAGCGCCATTGACGATCTGCTCCAGGCCGCGGTTCCCCGGCTCAACCCGGGTGGACGGCTGTGCGTCATCAGTTTCCACTCCCTGGAGGATCGCATCGTCAAGACCGCCTTTTCCGGCTTTGCCAAGGGCTGTACCTGCCCGCCGGATTTCCCCATCTGTGTGTGCGGCAAGACCCCTCAGATCCGACTCACCCCCAGAAAACCCATCCTGCCCTCCCCCCAGGAGTTGGCAGTGAACCCCCGGGCCCGCAGCGCCAAGCTGAGAGTGGCCGAAAAGATTTGAATTTTGACAAGGAGCTGACCCTGAATGGCAGATTCCAAGCGCCGGCGTCCCACCCGTCCCACCGGGAGCACCTTCGGCAATGTTGCATATAACTTAGACTATTACGGTGATGTGGTGGCCGCCCCCGCTCCCCAGTATGCCCCTCCCCAGCCTCAGACCCGACCCGAGCCCAAGGCGGTGCCCAAGACCGCTCCCCGGGTCAAACCCCGCATTCATGAGCGCAGCCGTGTCCGGGTCCAGGTCCGGGAGCAGCAGGCTGTGGCTCCCTTTGCCATCCTGGGCTTCCTGGCCGCCGCCGCCATCGCAGTGGTGCTGCTGCTGGGCTATGTTCAGCTCAACAGCGTCTATGCCCAGACCGTGGAACTCCAGAGCCAGCTCACCGAGCTGCAGGACACCGGGGCCAACCTGGAGGCCCGGTATGAAGAGGTCTTTGACATGGAGACCCTGGAGCAGGCTGTGGCCGCCGACGGCACCCTGAGCAAACCCACCAGCAGCCAGTCTGTGTACATCGACTTGTCCGAGCCTGATAACGCCGTGGTCTACGGCGCCCAGGACAAGCACACCGGCATTTCCGGCTTCTTTGAGGCCGTGGGCAGCCTGTTTTCCTCCGCGGTGGAATACTTTCGCTGATGTGGAATAGACTGACAATGCCATAATAAGAGATAGAGAGGGCGTAAGAAAAACGAATTTTTTCTTACGCCCTTATGGTTCTTTGGGGCCTGAGCGCCCCGGAGAGCCGGTAGAGCAACCCCTCGGGCCGGAGGCCTTCGGCCCGTCCGAACCAAGAAAGGCGAGACACTGTGGAAGACAAGCAGAAAAAACGCAGAACGGAAAATATCGCCAACCGCCGGCTGTTCCGGCGCACCCTGATTCTGATGGCCGTGTTCGGCATGTTGGTGTTTATCCCGGTATTGGGAAAGCTGTGGAATTTGCAGATCACCCGCCACGATGAGCTGGAGGAGATGGCGGTGGACCAGCAGACCAGCACCCTGTCCATCTCCGCCCCCCGGGGCACCATCTATGACTGCAACGACAACGTGCTGGCCATCAGCTCCACGGCCTATGACGTGATCATCTCCCCCAAGGCCATTGTGCAGAAGCAGGAGGAGCTGGACCAGAAAAAGGCCGAGGCGGAGGAGAAAAATGACCCGGAGGATCCCCCCAGCAAGTATGATGTGAATGTGGAGGATCTGGTGGTCACCGGCATGGCCTCCATCCTGGGGCTGGATGAGGCGGAGCTGCGGGAGAAGTGCCAGGACACCAACAGCCAGTACAAGCGGCTGGCCCAGAAGGTGGACGCGGACACGGAAGAGCAGATCCGGGCCTACATGGAGGAAAACGACCTGGCGGGCTGCATCTATCTTCAGCCCAACACCAAGCGCTACTATCCCTATTCCACCCTGGCCAGCCAGATCATCGGCTTCACCAATGACAACGGCGGCGCCTACGGCCTGGAGGCCACCTTTGACGAGGACCTCACCGGCAAGGACGGCCTGGTGGTCACCGCCAAGAACGCCGACGGGGTGGATCTGCTTAACTTTTTCCAGGACTACTATGACCCGGAGCCCGGCAGCGACCTGCACCTGACTCTGGATGCCAACATTCAGACCATGTGCGAGAGCGCCCTGGCGGAGGGTATTGAGGAGAACGACGTGCTGGAGGGCGGGTTCATCATCGTGATGGACTGCGATACCGGCGCCATCCTGGCCATGGCCAGCTCCCCGGGCTATGATCTGAACAATTACAGCTCTGTCATCGACGCCACATTGCTGGAAGGTCTGGATGAGGCCGCCCAGGAATATGTTGAAGAGGGGATGGACGCTGAGACCGCCCAGCAGCAGGCCATGACCGACGCGGTGTATAAGCAGTGGCGGAACAAGGCCATCAACGATACCTACGAGCCCGGATCTACCTTCAAGACCCTGGTGCTGGCCGCCGCTCTGGAGGAGGGGGTCGTCAGCCCCAGCGACACCTTTACCTGCACCGGCTCCATTCAGGTGGCGGACTATACCATCAAGTGTTCCAATACCAGCGGCCACGGATTCCAGGATCTGGCCACCGCCGTGGGCAACTCCTGCAACCCGGTCTTTATCACCATGGGCCAGCGGTTGGGTCAGGAGACCTTCTACAACTATCTGGAGGCCTTCGGCATCGTCAACGCCGACGGCACCGCCGCCTCCACCGGCATCGACCTGCCCGGCGAGGGCGCTAGCATCGTCTGGGACTATGACAGCTTCGGCATCACCGAGCTGGCCACCGCCTCCTTCGGTCAGCGTCTTCAGGTCACCCCCATCCAGCTGATTACCGCCGTCAATTCCGTCATCAACGGAGGCTACTACTATCAGCCCTATGTGGTGGACTATGTGGAGGACGCCGAGGGCAATGTGACCTACTCCGCCGACACCACCCCCCTGCGCCAGGTGATCAGTGAGTCCACCTCCGAGACCTGCCGGGAGATGCTGGAGAACGTGGTGGCCGGTGGCCTCACCGGCAAAAACGCCTACCGGGCCGGCTACCGCATCGGCGGCAAGACCGGTACCTCCGAGACCCTGAAGGACGTGGACGGCAACGGCATCAACGAATACATCGTCTCCTTCCTGGGCTTTGCCCCGGCGGACGATCCCGAAGTGGTGGTGCTGGTGGCCTTTGACAGCCCCCAGAACGTGGGCAGCAAGAGCTATCCCGTCACCCCCAGCGGCAAGTACATCTCCGGCGGCCGCATGGCGGCCCCGGTGGCCGGCGACCTGCTGGCGGACATCCTGGACTATATGGACTACGGCAAGCAGTACACCGCCGACGAGCTGACGGCGGCGGACACCATCGTGCCCTATCTCACCGGCTATGACCTGTCCACCGCCCAGCAGATCTGCGAGGAGCGGGGCTTCACCTACCGGGTGGAGGGCGAGGGCGACGGCACCAGCATCGTCAACTATCAGACCGCCCAGGGGGGCACCTATATCCCCAAGGGCAATGAGCTGGTGCTCTACATCGGCGACGCCACCCCGCCGGACACCGTCACCGTTCCGGACCTGACCGGCATGACCCCGGACGAAGCCACCGACGCCCTGACGGAAGTGGGCCTCTATATGGAGGCCACCGGCGCCTCCATGTATTACTCCGACGCCACCAGAGTTTACGACCAGAGTGTGGCGGCGGGGGAGACGGTGGATCCCGGCAGCGTCATCACCGTGTCCTTTAACGATACCTCCGATACCGACAATGAAGCCAACGTCCTGGATTGATCCGGGAACGGGAGCCCATTTGGCCCAAAGTGAGACGCTTTGGGCCTTCTCCCGGCGTGGACGCTTGACAAGCGCCCGCCGGGGCCCTAAAATAAAGCCGCTTTGCGGGGGCTTTGCCCGGAAGCGGGGCGTGGGGAAAAGGGAAGGTTCCTCCCCCACTTTGAGGCCGTCGGCCTGGAACACACTGAAACAGAGAGGATACAAGAGATATGATTCGATCGATCATCAGCTTTATCGTGGCCTTTGGCCTCTCCGCGCTGATCGGGCGCTTTCTGATCCCCTGGCTGCGGGCCCTGAAGGCGGGCCAGACCATCAAGGAGATCGGCCCCAAGTGGCACATGTCCAAGCAGGGCACTCCCACCATGGGGGGCATCATGTTCATCATCGGCATTCTGATTGCTGTGGTGGTGGCGGGCTGGCAGGATTTCGCTCAGGGAGATTTCACCGCCCTCATCGTCTATGCCTTTGCCCTGGTTTTCGGCATTATCGGATTTATTGACGACTTCTTCAAGGTGAAGTTCCACAAGAACGAGGGCCTCACTGCCGCCCAGAAGTTCCTGCTGCAGCTGGCGGCGGCCATCGCCTTTGTGGTGCTGCTGCGGTTTACCGGCCACATCACCAACGATCTCTACATCCCCTTCGTCAACGTCACCCTCTATATCCCCTGGGTGGTGTATATGGTTCTGGCGGCCTTCATCATTGTGGGTTGCGTCAACTCCGTCAACCTCACCGACGGGGTGGACGGCCTGGCCACCGGCGTCACCATGCCCGTGGCCCTGTTCTTCACCGCCGTGGCCCTGAGCTGGGCCCAGACCGGCGCCGGGATTCTGAGCGCCGCCACCTTCGGCGGGCTGTTCGCCTTTTTGATCTACAACTTCCACCCGGCCAAGGTGTTTATGGGGGACACCGGCTCCCTGTTCCTGGGGGGCATGGTGTGCGGCCTGGCCTTTGCCCTGGATATCCCCCTGATTCTGATCCTGGTGGGCCTCATCTATATCTGCGAGACCATGAGCGACATCATCCAGGTCACTTATTTCAAACTGACCCACGGCAAGCGGATCTTCCGCATGGCGCCCCTGCACCACCATCTGGAGATGGGGGGCTGGAGCGAGGTAAAGCTGTTCTGCGTCTTTACCGGCATCACAGCCCTGTGCTGCATCCTGGCCTACTGGGGGGTCATGGACCGGTTCCCCATGCTTTGACGGGTGAGCCAATCACAACCTTTAGCGTTTTTCTGGGAAAGGAGGAAGGAATATGGCGCGTATCGCAAAGCGGGACCTGACCCGGCAGCAGCAGCTGGCCCGGGGACCGGTGGACCTGCCCTTTCTGGCGCTGGTGCTCATTCTGCTGGGCATTGGCCTGGTCATGCTGCTGTCCGCCTCCTCCTACGCCGCATCCATGTCCAAGGCGTCCAACTATGACGCCACCTTCTACTTCAAACGGCAGGCGGCCTTCGCGGTGATGGGAGTCGTCATCATGTACCTGGTGTCCAAATTTGACTACCAGCGTTGGCGGGGGCTGTCCCCCTTTATTCTGGGGGCCGCCATCCTGCTGCTGATCGCCGTGCTGATCCCCGGGGTGGGCGTCACCCACAACAACGCCACCCGGTGGCTGAAGATCGGCATCGAGTTCCAGCCCTCGGAGGTGGCCAAGATCGGCGTAGTGCTGTTCTTCTCCGCCAACCTCTGTAAGCGGGACCAAAGCCCCAAAACGCCCAAGGGCAGATACCGGGAGCCCGTCCAGAGCCTGCGGAAGTTCTGGTACTGGTCTGACCTCCACGACATCTGGTACCTGGTGGTGCTGTTGCTGTTCATCGCCGGACTCATGGTGCTGGAGCCCCACCTGTCCGGTACCATTTTGATCCTGGCGGCGGCGGCGGCCATTCTCTTTGCCGCCGGAATTAAGCTGTTCTGGTTTGCGGTGGGCGGTGGCCTGGGCGCTTTCGGTGTGTGGTTCATCCTGGTGGTCATCGGCTATAACGGATCCCGTATCCAGACCTGGCTCAACCCCTGGTGGGACCCCAGCGGGGACAGCTATCAGATCCTTCAGTCCATCTACGCCGTGGCCTCCGGCGGCCTCAGCGGTTTGGGCCTGGGCCTGAGCCGGCAGAAATACCTTTACTTACCCGAGGAGCAGAACGACTTCATCTTCGCCATCGTCTGCGAGGAGCTGGGCTTCATTGGCGCCGCCATTATTGTGACGTTGTTTGCTCTGCTGATTATCCGGGGCTACTGGCTGGCCCTCCACGCCCGGGACCGGTTCGGGGCCCTGGTCATCGTGGGCATCACCACCCTGATGGCGGTGCAGGTGTTCCTGAACATCGCCGTGGTCACCAACCTGATCCCCGCCACCGGTATCTCGTTGCCCTTCTTCAGCTACGGCGGTACCGCCCTGATCATTCAGTTGGCGGAGATGGGCATTATTTTGGCGGTATCCCGGCAGATCCCAGCGCCGCCCCAGGCGGATTAAATCAAACACAAACCAAGGAGGCTTCCCCATGAAAGTGCTCTTTACCTGCGGAGGTACCGCAGGCCATATCAACCCGGCGGTAGCTTTGGCCGGTATGTTTCAGAAGCGGAACCACGCCCAGATTCTGTTCGTGGGGGCCGACGGGGGCATGGAGACCCGGCTGGTACCCCGGGAGGGCTATGACATCAAGACGGTGACCATTACCAGCTTCTATCGGTCCCTCAGCGCCGCATCCCTGAAACACAATCTGGCCACCCTGCGCAACCTGAGCCGCTCCAAGGCCCAGGCCAAGCGGATTCTGGACGAATTCCAGCCCGACCTGGTGGTGGGCACCGGGGGCTACGCCTCCTATCCCGTGGTCCGGGAGGCGGCCCGGCGAGGCATTCCCACCGCTGTCCACGAGTCCAACGCTCAGCCCGGCCTCACCACCAAGATGCTGTCCAAATATGTGGACAAGGTGATGGTGGGCTTTGAGGAGAGCCGCAAGCACTATCCCCACCCGGAGCGGGTGGAGATCACCGGTACCCCGGTACGGGGGGAGTTCTTTGAGCTCACCCGGGCCGAGGCCCGGCAAAAGCTGGGATTTACCGACGACAAGCCCCTAGTGCTCACCAGCTGGGGGTCCCTGGGGGCCCAGGTGATGAACAACCACATGGTGGACTTCGTGGTCCGGGAGTGCAAAGAGGGCACCCCCTTCCACCACATCTACGGAGTGGGCACCCGGTATTATGAGCGGGTGGTCAAGGCCATTGCCGACCAGGGTATCGACCTGAAGGACTATCCCGATGTGGATGTCCGGGAGTATATCTACGACATGCCGGTGGTCATGAGCGGGGCCGACCTGATGCTGAGCCGGGCCGGAGCCTCCACCATCTCCGAGCTCACCGCCACCACCCATCCTGCCATTCTGGTGCCCTCCCCCAATGTCACCGCCAACCACCAGGAGAAAAACGCCCGGGTGCTGTCGGACCGGGGGGCCGCGGTGTTGATGCTGGAGGGGGACTGCACCGGCGACAAGCTCTATGAGCAGGTGCGGGACATGCTCTCCAAACCCCAGGAGCTGGAGGCAATGCGCTCCAAACTCCGGGAAATGGCCATTGACGACGCCAACGAGCGCATTTACAATGTGCTCTGTGGTCTGGTAAAATAATTCTGCGGGCCTGTGGGCGAAGAAAAGCGCTCACAGGCCCCTGTTGGGCACAGCGGCGAACCCAAGTTCCTTTTTGCGCATAGGATGGGGCAAAGTCCTAGAAATGCGGAGGAAGGAATATGGAATGCTATGAGATCCTGGGCGGCCGGCGGCTGGAGGGGACCCTTCAGGTCCACGGGGCCAAGAACAGCGTACTGCCCATTTTGTGCGCCACTCTGCTGCACGCGGGGGTGAGCGTCATACATAATTGTCCCAGCCTCAGCGATGTGGAGGCCTCCATTGCCATCCTGCGCCATCTGGGCTGCCGGGTGGAGCGGGAGGGGGGCACGGTGACGGTGGACGCCGCCACCCTGACCCGGTCCGACGTGCCGGACCAGCTGATGCGGGAGATGCGCTCCTCGGTGATTTTCCTGGGGGCCATCCTGGCCCGGACTGGAGAGGCTGACGTGAGCATGCCCGGAGGCTGTGAGTTGGGCCCCCGGCCCATCGACCTGCACCTGGCCGCCCTGGGGAAGCTGGGGGCCGACATCCGGCAGCAGGGGGGTAGCCTGCTCTGCACCGGGGGCAAGCAGCTCCGGGGGGCGGAGATCGAGCTGTCCCTGCCCAGCGTGGGGGCCACCGAGAACGCCATGCTGGCGGCCTGCGGGGCCCGGGGCACCACCGTGATCCGAAATGCCGCCCGGGAGCCGGAAATCGTGGATCTGGCCCGGTTTTTGCGCTCCATGGGGGCCGGCTTGTCCGGTGAGGGCAGCAGCGTCATCCGGGTGGAAGGGAGGAAGCCCCTTCACGACTGCCAGCACACCGTCATTGGAGATCGCATTGTCAGCGCCACCTATCTCTCGGCGGTGGCCGCCGCCGGGGGTGACGTGCTGCTGACCGGGGTGGAGCCGGAACAGTTTTCCACCGTCACCAGCCTGCTGCGGGACGCCGGGGCGGACATTGACTGCTTTGCCGACGGGGTGCGCATCCGTGTCGGCGGGCGGCTCACCTCCAGCGGGGTGATCCGCACCTCTCCCTATCCCGGCTTTCCCACCGACGCCCAGCCGGTGGTGATGGCGGCCCTGTGCCGGAGCCGGGGCACCACGGTGTTTGTGGAGACCATGTTTGAAAACCGTTACCGCCATGTGGACGAACTGCGCCGCATGGGGGCGGATATCCGGGTCCAGGACCGGGTGGCGGTGGTCACCGGAGTGGAACGGCTCCGGGGGGCCACGGTGGAAGCCCACGACCTGCGGGGCGGCGGCGCTTTGTGCGTGGCGGCCCTGGGGGCGGAAGGGGTGAGCCGGGTCACCGGTCTGCACCACATCCGCCGGGGCTATGCCAGCCTGGCGGAGGATTTCAGGGCATTGGGCGCCCAGATCCGGGAACAATAAAAAGCGGGTTTTGTCAGGCGGATTGCCTGTTGCTTTACTGCGGGCCGCCCCCGGTGGGGCGGGTCCGGGAAATCAAGATAAAGGAGATCTGTTATGGGTCAATATCAGAGAAAACACCAACGGAAAAATCGCCGGGTCAGGTTTGGCTGGCTCTATGGCATCATCTCCGGCCTGCTGATCCTGGCGGCGGTGGTGGGCGGCTGCATCGTGTTTTTCCGGGTGGATACCATTGAGGTCCAGGGCAACTCCCGCTATAGCCAGCAGGAGATTATCGATGTGTCCGGAGTGGAGCAGGGGGACAATATGTTCCTGCTCAACAAGTTTGAGATCATCGACAAGATGTTGGGGGAGCTGACCTATCTGGACGATGTGACCATCCGCCGGGGACTGCCCTCCACCCTGAAGATCAACGTCACCGAATGCACGGTGGCCGGTGTGGTGCGCAATGAGGAAAACGGCGAGTGGTGGCTGGTCAGCAGCGGCGGCAAGCTGCTGGAGCGGCAGGAGGTTGCCGGAGACTATATGCAGGTCACCGGCCTGACCCTGGCCGCCCCCAGTGAGGGCACCATGCTGGCGGTGAAGGAGGAGCAGCAGACCCAGAGCCAGGCACTGCTGGAGCTGCTGGAGGCCATGGAGAGCCGGGGGCTGCTGGGGGATGCCCAGTCCATCGACGTTTCCACCGCCTCCACCGTCACCATGGAGTATGCCGGCCGGCTGACGGTGAAGATGAAGATGTCCGCCGACTTCGACTATGACATGCGGGTGCTGGCCACCGTCATGGAGGAATACGTCGAAAGCAAGTGGTCGCCGGAGGATACGGGCACCCTGGATATGACATTGGATGACGGTTTGCCCCATCTCATCAAAAATGCTGCGGAAAATTAACATAAAATTGATAATTTCCCAAGGGTTTCTCTTGACCCGAGCTGAATTACAGTTTAAAATAATCTAGAGTGTTCTCATCAAAATAGAATTTAATTTTTCAAATGATAATACAGGAGGAATTGGTTATGGCTTTTGGAGTCGAACCGATGGCGGATACCGTTGTCAGTCTGAAGGTAATTGGTGTCGGCGGTGCCGGCAATAACGTGGTCAACCGCATGGTGATCAGCGGCACCACCGGCGTGGATTTTATCGCCGTGAATACAGATAAGCAGGCGCTGGCTAAGTCCGCCGCTACTTATAAGATCCAGATCGGCGAGAAGCTGACCCATGGCCAGGGCGCCGGCGCCAACCCCGAGGTGGGCCGCAAGTCCGCCGAGGAGAACCGCAGCTCCATTGCCAAGGCCCTGGAGGGCACCGACATGGTCTTCGTCACCTGCGGCATGGGCGGCGGCACCGGCACCGGCGGCAGCCCCATCGTGGCCGACGTGGCCCGGGAGATGGGCATCCTCACCGTGGGCGTGGTCACCAAGCCCTTCAGCTTTGAGGGCGCCCGCCGGATGCGTCAGGCCGAGGCTGGCATCGAGGAGCTGCGCACCAAGGTGGACTCCCTGGTCATCATCCCCAACGACCGGCTGAAGCTGGCCACCGATCAGAAGATCACCTTTGCCAACGCCTTCCAGATTGCCGACGACGTGCTGAAGCAGGCCGTGGAGTCCATCTCCGACCTGATCAAGAACACCGGCTTCATCAACCTGGACTTCGCTGACGTCACCTCCATCATGAAGGACGCCGGCCTTGCCCACATGGGCGTGGGCCGTGCCGCCGGCAAGAACAAGGCCGAGGAGGCCGCCCGTATGGCCATCTCCTCCCCGCTGCTGGAGACCAGCATCGACGGCGCCCATGGCGTTCTGGTCAACGTCACCGGCTCCATGGACATCGGCCTGGAGGAAGTGGAGGTCGCCGCCGGACTGGTGCAGCAGGCCGCCAATCCTGACGCCAACATCATCTTTGGTGCTGCCTTCGATCCTGAGATGGAGGACGAGATCCGGGTCACCGTCATCGCCACCGGCTTCAACAAGGGCGAGGAGGCCGCCGCTGAGGAGGCTGCCGCCGAGGAGAAGAAGGAAGAGCCCGCCAAGGATCCCTTTGACGATATCTTCGCCATCTTCAACAAGTAAGTTGTGATTCATCCAGGGGGTGCCCGCCGGGGCATCCCCTGTTTTTACAAAGGAGACTGATTGCCATGCCCCAGAGAATTACCGGCCACACCGAGCTCATTGGCCTGATCGCCACCCCTATCCGCCATAGCAAATCCCCCATGATGCACAACACCGCCTTCGAGGCCCTGGGGCTGGACTATGCCTACCTGGCCTTCGACTTCCAGCCCGACCAGCTCTCCGACGCGGTGAAGGGTTTAAAGGCCCTGGGGGTCAAGGGCTGGAACGTGTCCATGCCCTATAAAACCGATATCATCCCCCTGCTGGACGAGATCAGCGAGGTGTCCCGGCTCTGCGAGAGCGTCAACACCGTCATCAATGATAACGGCCGGCTCTACGGCACCGTCACCGACGGCACCGGCTACATGCGCTCCCTGGCGGACCGGGGCTTTGACGTGAAGGGGAAGAAGATGACGGTGCTGGGCTGCGGCGGCGCCGCCACCGCCATCTGCATCCAGGCCGCCCTGGACGGGGTGAAGGAGATCAGCATTTTCAACGCCAACGACGCCTTCTTCCATCGGGCGGAGGAGAATGTGGCCAAGATCAACCAGAACACCGATTGTGTTGCCTACGCCTATCCCCTGGAGGACACCCAGCGGCTCCGGGCCGAAATCGCCTCCAGTGCCCTGCTGGCCAATGCCACCAACGTGGGCATGGGCAAGCTGGAGGGGGTCAGTCTCATCACCGACAAGACCATGCTGCGGCCCGACCTGATCTGCACCGACGTGATCTACTCCCCGGAGGAGACCGCCTTTTTGAAGCTGGCCCGGGAGGCGGGCTGCCCCACCATGAACGGCCTGGGCATGGTGCTCTTCCAGGGGGCCGAGTCCTTCCGGCTGTGGACGGGCAAGGAAATGCCCATCGATGCAGTGAAAGCAGTACTTTAACCTTCTGATGCTGAGCCGCCCTGTCTGAACAGACAGGGCGGCTTCAGACTGTCGAAAAACCATAGGGTCAAGCAGTTTCACAGAATTCCGTCCTCCGAAGAGGACGGAACAAAATCTAGTCCCGTCATTTCCGGGGACATGCGCCTCGGAAATGACTCTTCTCATGCAGGACAGGG
>CABRZO010000007.1 GCA_902475455.1 uncultured Eubacteriales bacterium | reverse complement strand
GGACCAGCCTCAGGAGCAGGATCAGCCCCAGGAGCAGGACCAGCCCCAAGAACAAGACCAGCCCCAGGAGCAGGACCAGCCCCAGGAGGAGGACCAACTCCAGGAGCAGGACCAGCCTCAGGAGCAGGATCAGCCCCAGGAAGAAGATCAACCCCAGGAAGAGGACCAGTCCCAGGAGGATGAGCAAGCCCAAGACCAGGGCCGGGAATCCCTGGGCAGCGAGGAAGCCCCGGAGAACGGGGAAGAAGCAACCCAGGCCAACGGCCGGGAATCCCTGGGCAGCGAGGAAGCTCCGGAGAATGAGGAAGAATCGGCCCAGGCCAACGGCCGGGAATCCCTGGGCAGCGAGGAAGCCCCGGAGAACGAGGAAGAATCGGCCCAGGCCAACGGCCGGGAATCCCTGGGCAGTGAGGAAGTCCCGGAGAATGAAGAAGCAGCAGCCCAGGAACAGGGGGGATCCCTGGAGGACAGCCCGGAGCAAGAACCTTCCGAGGGCCCGGAGGAATCCGGCGGCCAGGAGCAGTCCGGCCCGGACAACGACGGCCCCGACAACAGCGATCCCGGCGGTGGAGATTCCGGCGGCGGAGGCCCCTCCATGGACTCCGACGACGGGATGGAGATGTAACTCCCGCAGGACAGGAGAATGACCATGATTGGAATGAATCGAAATCAAACGGCGGAAACTCTCTTTGGCGACAGCCTGATGATGAGCGCCCCCACCCTGAATGTGCCCAATCCCCGGTGCTGTTTCAGCGGCATTGACGCCTCCAACCGGCATGTTCAGGTGCCCTTCAACGAGGATATGCTGGGCCGGCACCTGATGCTGCTGGGAGGCATCGGCACCGGCAAGACCAACGCCTTCAGCCAGATCATCCGGCAGCTGCGGGACACCCTGCGGCCGGACGAGGTGATGATCGTCTTTGACACCAAGGGGGATTTCTACCAGGAGTTTTATCGCCCCGGGGATATTGTCATCAGCAACGACCCCACCGCTACCGGCGCCGACCGGAAGGACTACTGGAATATCTTCAATGAGATCTACGGCGGGGAGCACATGATGGAGAGCATCATTGAAATCTCCAAATCCCTCTTCGCCGAGGCCTGCGAAAAGACCAACCAGGTGTTTTTCCCCAACGCGGCCCGGGATCTGTTCATGGCGGCCATGACCCACTTCATCCGCTCCCGGCCCGCCCGGGAGCGCACCAACAAGCATCTGATCGACTACATCAACTCCACCCCCACGGCTCAGTTTCGAGCCATGCTGGAGGGATACGAGGATTTCCGGGCCATGACCAGCTACATTGCCAAGGACGACTCGGGCCAGACCCAGGGCGTCATGAGCGAGCTGCTCCAGATCACCCGGAACATCTTCCTGGGCAACTTCGCCAAAAACGGCACCCTGGGAATGCGCAATCTGGTATACCAGAAGGGAGGGCGGATGGTATTCATCGAGTATGATCTCAGCATCGGTATGATGCTCTCCCCGGTGTATACCCTGCTCTTCGACCAGGCCATCAAGGAGGCCCTGTGCCGGGAGCGCAGCCCCGGCAATGTCTACTTTGTCACCGACGAGTTCCGGCTGCTGCCCAACCTGCAGCACATCGATGACGCGGTGAACTTCGGCCGCAGTTTAGGGGTCAAGTTCATGATTGGCATCCAGAACGTGGAGCAGATCTATGAGATCTACGGTCCCCAGCGGGCCCGCAGTATCATGTCGGGCTTTTTGACCAGCGTCAACTTCCGGGTCTCCGACAACTCCTCCAAGCAGTACATCAAGGAGCTCTTCGGGAAAAACCGCAAGGTGGAGGCCTACGTCCCCCTGGTCCAGAACCGGGGCATGGTGGAGGAGAGCCGGGAGGCCTATGTGGTGGAGGATTGGAACATCTCCCGGCTCCAGACCGGCCAGGCCATCATCGGCCTGCCGGGCAGCCAGCCCTTCCTGTTCCAGTTTGACCGCTATCCGTCCAAGTGAGGGGCTCAGAAATGGCAGAGAGATATATCGCCTTTGACGTGGAGACCCCCAACGCCAACAACAGCAGCATCAGCGGCATCGGCATCGCCGTGGTGGAGGGTGGTATGGTGGTGGACAGCTTTTCCACCCTGGTGGACCCGGAGGTCAGCTTCGACTACTTCAACATGCGGCTCACCGGCATCACCCCGGAGCTGGTGGAGGGCAAGCCCACCTTCCCGGAGCTGTGGCAGCAGATCGGGCCCATCTTGGACAGCGGCCTGCTGGTGGCCCACAATGCCCCCTTTGACATGAGCGTGCTGGCCAAGTGTCTGAGCCGCTACTGCATCCCCTGGCGCCCCCAGGTGGGCTACGTCTGCACCTGCCGGATGGGCAGAGCGTGTTACCCCCACCTGCCCAACCACCGGCTCAACACCCTGTGCGACTATCTGGGTATTCCTTTAAACCACCACGACGCCGGCAGTGACGGCCGGGCCTGTGCGGAATTGCTCATTGACTACATGGACCACGGCCTGGAGCCGGAGCGGTTTGCCCGGCGGTATGACCTGGCCCGGTGCCGCACCCTCACCGGCCGGGGCCGATGAGGTCTGAAATCGCCATCAAATAAAAAACACCGGCCCGCTGCGGAAAACGCAGCGGGCCGGTGTCCTTTTTTGCATCAGGTCCGGAGCCGGAAGGTTTTGGGGGATAGCCGATAAATCAGGATGCAGGCCACGATGGAGTACACCACGCAGAAGGCGATGCAGCTGATGCCGAAGAGCAGCAGGGGCAGCCGCACCCGCATCATGGCGTAACACACAATGTAGGTGACAATCAGCACCAGCCGATAGGTGCCGCTCTTCATCTCGGTGCCGGCGTTGTAGGGCTGAAGTAAGTAGTAGATGGTCAGATAGTGGACGGAGAAGAACAGGCTCATGCACACAATGGAGACAAAGAGCACCGCATAATTCAGCGGGTTGTCGGTGCCTCCGGAGGCGTACAGTAGCAGGGCCAGCCCTCCGCCAATGACCAGGCCGGGCACCGCGTTGATCTTCATGATCTCCCGGAGCCGGATCTGGAACAGCTTCAGCACGAACTTGGGCTGTTTATAGAAGGAGTAGGTCAGCAGACTGTGGTCGCAGTTCATGAACAGGGCCCGGGTGAAGCCGGTGCCCCGGTTGATGGCGTACATGATAAATACGAAGTAGGGCAGCCAGTTCAGAATCAGCTCATTGACCGCTGACTTGGACTCCGGCACCAGATAGAGCACCAGCAGCCCGCCGCAGACCAGAAAACAGGAGATGGCGGCAATCCGGAGGGTGGATTTCCACAGGATTTTCTGGTGCCGCTTGATGAACAGCTCGTTGAGGTACTCAAAGCCCTTCCGGTGACTGGTGATGGAGGTGTCGGCGGAGATCAGTTTTTCCGTGCTGGTCTTGGCGGCCTGCTTCACTGTGTCCATCTGATTGAGCAGCTGGGAGAGCAGCTCCTGGTTGATCTCCCGATACCGGGGGAAGGTGAGCAGGGTGCGGCCCATCAGCAGCCCCACCGGCAGGAAGGCCAGCATTACCACCATGGATACCTCCGCCGGGATCACAACACCCAGGGCGGGCAGGCCATAGGCGGCCCCCAACAGCAGCCCTACCACCAGCCAGAGCAGCTTGCCCAGCTTATTTTCGTTGTAAGCCTGGCCCCGGCGCAGATAGTCCCGCAGGTGGACCGAGGCCAGAATCAGCTTGGAGGCGGCGGCGCAGAAGGGGAAGACCAGACAGAACCAGATCGGTACCCCCATCATCCGGCCAAAGAGCAGGGAGAAGGGTAAACATCCCACAATGCTCTTGAACAGGTTGTAGCCGTAGTTGACCAGGGTGTGCTCCCGGGCGTTCATCCGCATCAGGATGATGGCGTAGTACTTGTCCCGGGTGGGGTTGAACAGGTGGGTGTTGACAAACATGCCGATGACGGTGAGCAGCAGCAGGATGTGGAGATACAGATCCTCCGGTGCCGCCGTGTGATACAGCGTGGCAGCTCCCCAGACCATGGTGACCAGATAGAGCAGCTTGAAGCCGAAGGTGGACACGATCTCCCACAGGATGGACAGCACGTTGGCAAAGATTTTCAGCCCCCGGACCTGGTACAACAGATCCGGCAGCAGCCGCTTGATCAGGGGAATTTGCTTCAGGGCGTAGAGGATGCCGTTGACCCGGTAGGTGTTCTTCAGGGCAAAGGAGATCCGGAGTGTCTTATTCATGTCCGTCCTCCCGCAGCGCCGCGATGATCTTCTCCTTGAACTCCTGGTTGTCCAGGTTGGATTTCTCCACCACCTCCAGCTCCCCGTGGCTCAGCAGCACGATCTCGTCGCAGAGGTCCAGGGCCAGGTCCATGATGTGGGTGGAAAAGATGGTGATGCGGCCGGATTTCAGGGAGCGCAGCAGCTGCTTCATCTCCTCCGCCACCACCACGTCCAGGGAGGTCAAGGGCTCGTCCAGCAGCAGGATCTTGGGCTGGGCCATGATGTTGACCAGCATCTGCATCTTGTTCTTCATGCCGTGGGAGTAGTCCTTCAGCAGCTTGTCCCGGTCCTCCGGGGCAATGCTCATGTAGTCAAAGTAGGCGTCCAGGGGCTTGGGGTCCTGGATGGAACCCTCGTTGATATCCATGAAGAATTTCAGGAATTCCCGGCCCGTCAGAAATTCCGGCACCGTGGGGGTGGAGAGCACATAGCCCAGATCCTCCGCTGACACCTCACGCCGGAGGCCGTCCTCCTCCAGATAAAAGCTGCCCGCGTCGGCGTTGATGTCCCGGTTCAGGCAGTTGAACAGGGTGGTTTTGCCGGCGCCGTTGCGGCCCAGCAGGCCGTAAATCCGGCCCGCCTCAAAGGTGAAGTCAATGTCCCGCAATACTTCCTTGGGGCCAAAGGACTTGGACAGGTGTTCAATGACAAATTTCATACCATTCTCCTTTTGGTTTTTAGGGGTTGTCTCTTCTCTCTGTGTGGGGCAGAAGGCCCTCATTCCTCCTCGTAGAGAAAAATATCCTCGATCTTCATGTCAAAATACCGGGCAATTTTAAAGGCCAGCAGAATGGAGGGGTTATACCGGCCGTTTTCCAGGGAACCGATGGTCTGCCGGGAGACCTCCAGCGCCCGGGCCAGCTCCTCCTGCCGGATCCCCCGGCTTTTCCGGATCTCTTCCAGACGGTTTTTCATCTCAGCCCTCCCTCTGATGAAATGGAAAGTTTGCTTTACAATTGGAGTATAAGGGAGGTTTCGGAAAATGTCAAGCATACTTTCCGTTTTTCAGGGATGAAGTCTTGGGGAATGATGGGTGTACTGTGCCGGTGTCATCTGGTGTAGATTTTAGCATTATCTAATGTAAATGTCTATACTTAATAAAACAGGAAACTCTATTATCTAATGTGAACAGAAGATAATGGAGGTGTCCGCCGTGGTGAAACTGAACGTGCTGCCCCTGCTGGAAAAGCAGGGAAAGACCAAATATTGGCTATACAAGCAGCTGGGAATGAGCTATCAGAATTTCAGCCGCATGGTCAACAACGAGACTTCCTCCATCAAGCTGGAGCGGGTGGAGACACTTTGCCAGCTGTTGGAGTGTACCCCCAACGAGCTGTTTGAAATCGACTGGGACACCAACAAGCAGGAGCAGTGACTTGGTTTGGAAAAAAGACTGGCGGAGCTGAACCCTATGAAAAAGGGTTCAGCTCCGCCGTTATTTTTTGCTTATTTTGCCTCCGAATCGGAGGGATGGGACTGTGTTTTTGCCTGGCGCTGCTTGAAGTGCCGCAGCAGCAGCCGGGTGCCGTAGAGCAGGGCCACCGCCAGCACCGACAGCAGGATGTCCACGGCGGAGTTGGTGCCGATGATCATATGCCGGGCCACCAGGAACACCAGCACCTCAATGACGTTTTCGGAGCTGGGCTTGCACAGCATTTTGATGAACTCCACCCCCACGATGAAGTTGAACATGTCCTCCAGGAACAGCAGGAAGGGGGCGGTGTCGGAGGAGCTGGTCAGCAGCTCCACCCCCAGGGGGATATACAGAATGATCGAGACCAGCAGTCCCAGCCCCACAGCCAGGGCGATGCACAAATCGATGATGTCGCAGGCCTTTTGGATGGCCCGGCGGGTCTTTTCCTGCATAGAGCAGCCTCCTTTTCTGAGCTGCTCTGATTTTACCCTGAACCCCAGGGGGCCGTCAATTGGAAAATCGAAATTGCCGAGGATTTTTGACAAAATGACAGGAAAAGTGAATTTTTGGCAGAGGATCCACCTGGGACACAACTATGTCACAACTTGGTGAACTTTCCGCCGAACGGCCTTGATAGGATAGGGGCAGGAAATAACACTGTCCAAAGGAGAGGATGTCATGTGTGAGCTGAAGATTGTAAAGCACGCCCTGCACCATAACATCCGTCTGGTCCGGCGGCTGGCCGGGGAGACCAGGGTGATCGGCGTGGTGAAAGGCAACGGCTATGGCCTGGGTCTGGTGGAGCTGGCGGGCCATCTGCTGGAGTACGGAGTGGACTGCCTGGCGGTCAGCGAACTGGAGGAGGCCCTGGAGCTGCGGCGCTGGGGCCTCTCCGGGGACATCATGCTGCTATCCCCCCTCTATGACCGGGAGGAGCTGGAGGAGGCCCTGAACCAAAAGTTGATCCTCTGCCTGGACTCCCGGCAGGGGGCTTTGGCGGCGGAGGGGGCGGCCCGGCATCTGGACTGCCGGGGCCGGGTCCAGCTCTGTGTGGACACCGGCTTTGGCCGCTACGGCTTCCCCTGGCAGCAGACCCAGGAGATCTGGGAGGCGGCCCGTTCCCTGGAGCGGATGACCATCTGGGGCACCTACTCCCATCTGAGCCGGTCCTCGGAACAGGAGGGTCAGGAGACCCGGCGGCAGCACCGGCGGCTGACCCAGCTCTGCCGAGCGCTGTCCCAGGCGGGGGTGGAGCCGGGAATGCTCCATCTGGCGGAGTCCTGGGCCCTGTTGAAAAGCCCCCAGGTCAAGCTGGACGGGGTGCGGGTGGGCTCCGCCTTTCTGGGGCGGCTGCCCTTTCCGGACCAGTGGGGCTTTGAGCCCATCGGCAGCCTCCGGGCCCGGGTCAGGGAGGTGCGCACCCTGGCCCCCGGCAGCACCGTGGGGTATGGGGGCGGCTTTACGGCCCGGCAGACCACCCGGATCGCAGTGGTGGGAATGGGCTACACCCAGGGACTGGGGGTGGAACGCCGGGCCCCGGGAGCCGGCAGCAGACTTTCGGGGGCACTGAGGGCTCTGAGAGGAGGGCAGAAGCCGGAGGCAATGGAGGCCCTGGCGGCGGGCCAGCGGCGGTTTCCGGTGTTGGGCCGGGTGGGCATGTGCGACACGGTGCTGGATGTCACCGGCCAGGAAATCCGGGTGGGGGAGCTGGTGGAGCTGCCCGTCAATCCCATCTTTGTGGACTCCCGGGTGCCCCGGGTCTATGTGTGAAGAAAAAGACGCCCCAGCCGGTTTACTGAAACCGGCTGGGGCGTCAGACTGTCAAAAAACCATAGGTTTGGGTTGTTTCACAGAATTCCGTCCTCCGCAGAGGACGGAACAAAACCTGATTCCGTCATTTCCGGGGACATGTGCCTCGGAAATGACACTTCTCATGCAGGACAGAGCGACTTTTGCGCAAGCAATCGAGCTCTGTCCTGCATGCATCTCTTTTGTCGAAAAGGGCCCCAGGCCTTTTTCGACAAGCTCACGCCCCAGCCGGTTTACTGAAACCGGCTGGGGCGTGCTGTTTCATTGGGTGCGGGGTGGAACATCAGCGGTAGAAAAAGAAGGTGGCCCAGGCGCTGGTCCAGCCCAGGGACATCTGGCGGTCCTGTTTACCGGCTACCTCGTACTCCGGGTGCTGCTGGCGCCACCGGTCAAACTGGCGCTGGAGCTGAGTGGCTCCCTTTTTGCGGCCCAGGCCAAAGTCGGAGCGGGAGTCCAGCATGACCCCCAGTTGATAGCGTTTGTCAGTCTCCTCCGGGGCCCAGTCAATCTCAATACAGGATACCACCGGCACCATGGTGCCCGCCAACAGAATGGCGTCCACGGTGAACCGGGCCTCCAGGATCTGGATACCCCGCTCCGAGAGCCACTGATTCACCGGCACCGAGGCCTGGTCGTAGGTGGTGTCTTCCGGGAAGGAAAATACCTGGGTCTCAAAGGATTTGGGTACGGACAGAACTTCCACCGCCGGCGAGTCGTCCTCCACCAGCACTACTTCCCGGCCGCACCGGGGGCAGAACAGGGAGTCGTCGGGGATCTTCTCTCCGCAAATGCGGCAAAACATGGCGGTCACCTCCCAAGTGCAAGGTTTTTTATACTGTAACACACTGGGGAGGAGATTGCAATGTGTCAGCTCTGGGCTTTCCGGCGCTGGCGCCAATCGTTCAGCCGCCGCAGGCCGCAGCCGATGCCCATACCCGCCGCGGCACAGAGCAGTCCCGGCAGCAGGGCGGCCAGTTCGGGGAGCCGAAACCGTTCCATCGTCAGCATGTTGGCCACACTGAAGGTGGCGTAGGGGGCCAGCATGTAGAGGAAGCCGAAAAACAGCAGCATCAGCCACCGCAGCCCGGTCCAGCACTGATTTCGGCCCACCAGTCCCGCCAGAATCAGGGTGGTCAGGGGCAGCACCAGATAGAAGATGGCGATGGAGTAGAGCATGGCCTCCTCCTTCAGTCCCGCCCAGAACGCCAGAATGGACAGGGCCCAGAGGACCAGATAGGTCAGCACCACCAGCAGCCGGGACAGCCGTTCCCGGCTTCGGACCAGATCGGTGCTCTCTTCCAGATGTCGGATCATAGCCACATCCCCCTTCAGCAGTTCGTCCAGGGTGAGGGAGTATAGATCTCCCAGAGCCAGCAGGCTGGCAATGTCCGGGTAGGAGCGGTTGTTCTCCCAGTTGGATACCGTCTGGCGGGTGACGCCCACCCGCTCCGCCACCGCCTCCTGGGTGAGGCGACAGTCCAGCCGGGCCTGCCTGAGTTTTTGGCCGATCTCCATCTCGGTCACCTCCTGTCACCGTTATCTTAAGGCTTTGGGGAAAATGTGTCTATCAAATCTCTTTGACACTGGGGAAAAGTCACGTCAAACTGCTTTTACACCGGGGCGAATGCGTCGGTTTCCAGGCCGTTAAAGTCCAAGGTGGGCAAGAAGTCCAGTTCCGCCCCGGTCTCCAGCCGGTCCAGCAGCAGGCAGATCAGACTGGCGCCCCGGGCCACCGCCCCCTCCATGGCCTCCCGCAGTTCCGCCACTCCTTGAGGGCGGCGGCGCCGGTTTGGGGTGAGCTGCCGCAGCCCGGCGGCCAGGATGGAGACCTGGCAGAAGCGCTTGAAAGCCTGCCGGTATTCCTCAGGGCCCGCCTGTTCATAGCCCAGGGCGGCGGCGGCAAAGGCGGGACTGTCCGGGCCCAAGCGGACCGGCAGACCCGCTCTCCCCGGGGGCACCAGGGACCGGTCAAAGGCCCCCTCCAGCAGGGTGTGCCGCAGGGAGTTGCCTTGGGCAAGCCGGTTCACAATGGGGTGACAGACGGCGTCCAGGATGTAATGGCACAGAAAGCCGGCGGCATAGCCCAGGGCGCAGGGGGTATTCCGGGCGGCTTCTGAGTGGTAACGCTCCAGCACCTGCCCCGGGGGCTGCCGATGGAGGTCGTGGCCCTCCCGGCTGACGGCGGTGGTTCTGGGCAGGCGGTAAAAAAACAGCGGGTCGGGCCCGTAAAGCCCGCACAGCCAGCCCGGCCGCTCCGGCTCCAGCCGGCGGCGCACCGGCTCCGGCAGGGCGGAAAAGACCAGGCCCCCAAAGACCTGGTGGGCATAAAAATCCGGCATAGATCATTCCTCGTTTGCATAGGGTTTCAAGTGATATTTTAACAGGGGGGTGAAAAAAACACAACGGCCCGGGGTCCGAAACTCCGGGGGCCGCCCTTGCCAAATTGAGACAAAAGTGGTAAAATGCCACCACATGACAACGATCAGGAGGGGTTTTTCATGACTGTTATTCCGGAAAATTACCACGCCCAGCTCTCGCTTTACGACACCCAGCGGGCCATTGAGCGGATCAAGCATATCTTTCTGGCCAAGCTGTGCGCTGCCCTGCATCTGGTGCGGGTGACCGCCCCTCTGGTGGTGGACCCGGCCACCGGCATCAACGACAACCTGAACGGTGTGGAGCGCCCGGTACGCTTTGACGTGCCCGCCGTGGGCAAGGACGCAGAGGTGGTCCACTCCCTGGCCAAGTGGAAGCGGATGGCCCTGCATACCTACGAGTTTTTGCCCGGCAAGGGCCTGGTGACGGACATGAACGCCATCCGCCGGGACGAGGAGCTGGACAATCTCCACTCCATCTATGTGGACCAGTGGGACTGGGAAAAGGTCATCCTGGAGGAGGACCGGGTCCCCGCCTTTTTGGAGGACACGGTGCGGCGCATTGTCACCGCCATCTGCGGCACCCTGGATGAGCTGAAGTGGCAGTATCCCCAGCTGGAGGTGGAGCTGGAGCGGGAGGTGACCTTTGTCACCACCCAGGAGCTGGAGGACATGTACCCCGACCTCACCCCTCGGCAGCGGGAGAACCGCTTTGTCCGGGAGCACCACACCGCCTTCATCCGCAACATCGGCGGCGCCCTCCGCAGCGGCAAGCCCCACGACGGCCGAGCCCCGGACTATGACGACTGGAATCTGAACGGCGACCTGTTCTTCTGGGACGACACCCTGGGCTGCGCCCTGGAGGTGAGCAGCATGGGAATTCGGGTCAGCCCCGAGTCTCTGGACCGTCAGCTTACCCTGGCGGGCTGCGATGACCGCCGGGAGCTGCCCTTCCATCGGATGCTGCTGAGCGGCCAGCTACCCTACACCATCGGCGGCGGCATCGGCCAGAGCCGGCTGTGCATGCTGCTGCTGGGCAAGGCCCACATCGGCGAGGTCCAGTCCTCCCTCTGGGATCAGGACACCCTGAAGGTGTGCAAGGACGCCGGAATCCAGCTACTGTAAGAACTCAACTCAAAAACCGCCCTTTCATCGGAACGGCTTCCGATGAAAGGGCGGTTTTTTATTTGGGGCGTATAGTTTTTCCTCCCGGGGCCAAGCTAACCCCAGATTCCAAAAAGGAGGAAGTTTCATGGCAAATCTCACCACCAAAGAGCTGCAGGCCCTGGAGGATCAGCTGGGGCTGGAAAAGCTGCTGTACTGCAAGTACCAGGACGCCGCCCAGCAGTCCGCCGACCAGGCCCTGCAGGCCCAGTTCCGGGGCTATGCCCAGCAGCACAAGACCAACTATACCAACCTTTTGAGCTTTTTGCAGTGAGGAGGACACGGGATGAACGATCAGGAGCGCATGTCAGATCTGCTGACCATGGAGAAAAAACTGGGCAACAACTATGACCTCTTCGCCTCGGAGTGCGTCAACCTGGCCCTGCGCAACGAGTTTGTCAAGGACCTGACCCAGAGCCACAGCACCCAGACCGAGCTCTTTCAGGCGGCCCAGAGCCGGGGCTGGTATCAGGTGGAGCAGGCCCCCGGGGACAAGATCAGCCAGGCCAAGACCAAGTTTTCCAACTCCGCCCCCCAGTAAGGCCGGGGGCGTTACATGAACCCAAGAAAAGCGGCCCTGGTGCGGGGGTATTATTTCTGCTATTTCGGGGCCCAGGCCTGTATGGCCTCCTACCTGAACGTCTATCTGGAACAGCAGCTGGGCTTTGGGGGCCGGGAATTGGGCTGGTTCAACGGCCTCACCACCTTAATTCCGGCGGCGGTACTGCCCCTGTTGGGGCTCTGGGCGGACCGGACGGGCAAAGGGGGCTGGATGCTCACCGGGGCCCTGGGGGCGGTGCTGGCGGGGGCCGGGCTGCTCAGCCTCCAGACAGGGCTGGCGGGGGCGCTGCTCTGGGGGGCTCTGTGGGAGACCGCCCGGAGCGCCTGCGTCTCCCTGGCGGACAAGGGGGCGGTGGAGCTGTGCGGGGCCCGGGGGCAGAACTACGGCTCTCTGCGCAGCTTTGGTTCCCTGGGCTTTTTGGCCGGGGGTATGGCCATGGGCTTTCTGGCCCAGCGCTGGGAATTGGGGCGGATCCTGTTTCCCCTGTATCTGACCCTGGTGGGGGCGGCCGGGCTGCTGTCCTTGGGGTTTCACCGGCCCGCCCCTTTGACCCGGCCCGCCCCCAAAGGGCTGGGCCGGGTTTGGCCGCTGTTCCGGCTGCCCGGCTTTCGGCTGGCCCTGCTCCTGGGGGTCCAGGGCAGCGTGGCGGTGAGCGCCCTGCAGCCCTATCTGGGCAGCCATCTGGTCACCACCATGGGGGCTCCCACCTCCATTTTGAGCTGGAACACGCTGTTTTGCGTGGGGCCGGAGCTGCTTCTGCTACCGCTGATGGGGGGCAGATGGTTGAAACGCTGGGGATTCTGCGCCGCCGCCCTGGTCACCACCCTGGCCCTGGCCCTCCGGTGCATCATCTATGCCCTGGCCCCCAATCCGGCGGTGTTCCTGGCGGGTTCGCTGCTCTACGGGTTCAGCGTGTGCGGGTATACGGCGGTGAGCCTGACCCTGCTGCGCCGGGTGGTGCCCCGGGAGCACTACGCCGGGGCGGTGCTCACCAGCGCCGCCGTGTCCACCCTGGGCCGGGCCGGTTTCGGCTGGCTGTTCGGGGCGGTGTACCAGCGCTGGGGCAGTGGCAGCATTTTCTGGCTGCTGCTGGGGGTGGCCCTGGGGGTGTCCGCCCTGCTGTGGCTGGGTCGAGATGGGTTCCCGCAAACCCAGAAAAAACCGTCCGGCTGAAATCCAGCCGGACGGTTTTGCGTTCAAGCGTTTTTGGGATATCTGCCCTGAAGATAATCCACCATGTCCCGGACCGTGTGTTCCAGATTCCGGGGCCGGTAGCCCAGCTCCCGGGTTGCCCGGTCGTGGGAGAAGCAGGAGTTGCTGGTCAGGGTGTAGAGGGAATACTTGGTGTACAGGGGCCGCTCCTGCTTCCGAAGGGCCGCCGCCTCCAGCAGCGGGGCTGCCGCCCGGGCCAGGGGCCGGGGAAACAGCGGGGGCACCCGGCGGCCGATCTGTCGGCCCGCCAGAGCCAGCAGGTCCCGGATCTCCGCAAAGCGGCCGCTTAAAATGTAGCACCGGCCCTTCCGGCCCCGCTGGGCCGCCAGCAGACAGCCCTTGGCCACGTCTCGTACATCTACGAAATCATAGCCCCCGTTGACGGCCCCGGGCAGCTTGCCCGCCAGGAAGGTTTTCACCAGGTGGACCAGATGGTTGTTGCCGCTGTCATAAGGACCCAGGATCCCCGAGGGGTGGACCACCACCGCATCCAGTCCGGCTTTGGCGGCCTCCAGCACCGCCTGGGTGGCCTCCGCCTTGGCCTTGGCATAGCCCCCCACCACTTTGCGGGGGTCAAAGGAGTCCACCTCCTGAATGGTCTGCCCCTGGGGCAGCTCCGGGATGGCGTGGACGGAGCTGACGTGGACAAACCGGGATACTCCATAATCCCGGCACAGTTCCAACAGGTGTTTGGTGCCCTCCACATTCACCGCCCGGAGGGCGGGGGAGAGCTTGCCGGAGATGTCGATGATGCCGGCGGAGTGGATGACCACCGTTTCCTCCCCCGGTTTGCCCTCAAAGAGGGGGCGCAGGGAGTCTGGGTCCCGGACGTCGCCGGGGCAATAGGTGATGTGCTCCGCCTCCACTGGCGGCGCTTCTCCCGGCAGAATCAGAGCCCGCACCGGCTGCTCCGTGTGCCGCAGCTGTCGCAGCAGGGTGGAGCCCAGGTGTCCAGCTCCGCCGGTGACGATGTAACGTGTGGCCATAGGGGATACCTCCTTTCGGAGCCGGATCACAGGTCCAGATCCAGCTCCACCGGGCAATGGTCGCTGCCCATGATTGTGCTGTGAATATCCGCCCCGGTGATTTGAGGGGCCATGCGGTTGGATACAATAAAGTAATCAATGCGCCATCCGGCGTTCTTCTCCCGGGCGTGGAAGCGGTAGCTCCACCAGGAGTAACCCGCGTTGCCCCGGTTGGTCTTGGGGTTTTTCAGGTCGATCTCCTGATGGGCCACGTTGAGATCTCCGCAGTAGACCACCGGCTTTTCCTTGTCCAGGGCCTGGAGGTAGTTCAGCAGGTCATCTTCCCACTGCATCCGGTAGTCAATCCGCTTGAGCTCCTGCTGGGCGTTGGGGGTGTAGCAGCACACCAGATAGAAGTCCTCAAACTCCAGGGTGATGAGCCTCCCTTCGGTGTCGTGCTCTTCCTTGTCCATGCCGTAGCGGACGCTGAGGGGGGTCTGGCGGCAGAATACCGCGGTGCCGGAATAGCCCTTCTTCTGGGCGTAGCTCCAGTATTGGTGGTAGCCCTCCAGCTCCAAATCCAGCTGGCCGGCCTGGAGCTTGGTCTCTTGCAGACAGAAGATGTCGGCGTCCAGGTCCCGGAAGGTGTCCAGAAAGCCCTTGTTGAGGCAGGCCCGCAGGCCATTTACATTCCAGGAAATCAGTTTCATGAATGGGATTCCTCCTTGCTGATTTCTTCCAAAAGCCCGCAGATGAGCCGGGCCAGCCGGGGGATGGAGTCCAGGCGCACCCGCTCGGTGACCGAGTGGGCGTCCAGAAGATCCACCCCCAGCCCCACGCCGGTGAGGGCGGGGGCCTTGTCCAGGATCAGAGAGCTCTCCAGCCCCACATGCAGGGCCACCGGCTCCAGCCGGGCGCCGTTCTGGCGGCGGCACAGAGCCTGGATGCGCCGCACCAGATCGCTGTCGGCGCTGCCCTCCCAAGGGGCGTAGCCGCCCCGGAAGGTGCGGGTGAAGCCGTTGGCCTGAGCGTCCCGGCGGGTCTGTTCCTCCAGCTGTTCCAGCCCGGAGCGGTGGGCACAGCGGATAAAGTGCCGGATTTCCAGGGTGTCCCCCTGCTCCTCCAGCACCGCCGGATTGCCGGAGCAGGCCGGGGTGTCCCGGCAGTCCTGCCGCCACTCCAGCACCCCCTGGGGCAGTGCCTGCAAAAATGCCAACACCTCCCGGCGGGTGTCCTGGGTCCAGGCGGCGGAGGCCGGGGGACATTGCAGCAGGGTGGCCTTCAAGCCCGGGTCCGTGGACTGGTGTGCTGCCTGAAGAGACTTCTCCCAGTCTGCCGCCGCCCGGCCCAGGCCATCCGGGTGGTCGGTGGCAATCCGGGCCCGGGCCAGGGTGGGAATGGCGTTGAAATCGCTGCCTCCGGAGCAGGTCACCACCTGGCCGGGGCAGTGGGAGAGAAAGTCCGCCAGGGCCCTCAGAGCGTTGAGCCGCCCCCGGTGGATGTCAAAGCCCGAGTGGCCGCCGGTGAGCCCCGACAGGGTGAGCTCAAAGGTGAACTGCCGGGTGATCTCCCGCCGATGAACGGGGTGACTCCAGCTCTGGCGCAGCCCGCCGGCGGAGGCCACAATGGCGGCATCCCCCCGGAAGGCGTCCAGATTGATGTAGTATTGGAATCCCTCCAGCCACTGGGAATCCAGGGCCTTGGCCCCCACCAGCCCCCGTTCCTCACAGGCGGTGAAGAGCAGCAGCACCGGCGGGTGGGGCAGCTGGGGATTTTGGGCCAGCCACAGCATCAGGGCAACCCCCAGACCGTTGTCGGCCCCCAGGGAGCTGCGGCCGTCGGAGCGGACAAATCCCTCCTCCAGCGTTACCGTCACCCCGTCCTGACCGGGGCGCCAGCCGCCGTCGGGGGCAGCGACGCACACCATATCGGTGTGGGCCTGAAGGATGATCCCCGGGGCCTTTTCGCTGCCCGGAGAGGCGGGCAGAAGGCAGCGCAGGTTATAGCTGTCATCTATCTCGCAGCGGAGCCCCGCCTGCCCCAGCTGCCCGGCCAGAAATTCCGCCGCCGCCCCCTCGCCGCCGGAGGGGCGGGGGACCGCGGAGAGGGCGTCAAAATACTCCAGAATTTGCTTCGTTGTTTGATCCATAGTTCCGCCTCAAACTTCATTTGATAGGATATACTAATTATAACCGGAAGAACGTAGAAAAAGAAGAGATCACGTCAAAAGTTCACAAATTGTGTTTACAAATTTAACAAATATGGCTACAATGTGCCTGAAAGAGAGGAGAGATAAAATGGAGCCCAAGGAGAACACACCAATTGAGGAGCAACAGCCCGGCCCGGTGGCCCGGCAGACCTCCTGGCGGGGGGCGGGGCTGCTGTTCTTCTTTTTGAGTATACCCTGGATCGAGTGCCTGCTGCGGCTGGCGGACGGGGACACCGCCTTTTTCGGGCTGGGTTTGCCCCGCAGCCTGTTGGCGGGAGCGGCGGTGGGCGCCCTGCTGTGGCTGCTGGCGGAGGCCATCCCCCGGAAGGGGATTGCCCGGGGCATCGTGACGGGAATTTTATTCTTTTTCGGTGCCGTGGCCATCGCCCAGCGGTGCTGCCGGGGGTTCTTCGGGGCCTACTTCCAGTTCGGATTCCTGACGGAGATGACGGGCCAGGTGGCCGGAGATTTTATGGGCACCGCCCTGTCGGTGATTTTCCGGAACCTATGGTTTTTCCCCCTGACCCTGGCCCCGGCCATTCTGTTCTGGATCTTCCGGAAAAAGCTGGTGCCTGCTCCGGCGGCGGAGGAGGAGCCGATCCGGCGGAGAAAGAGAATCCTTCTGGCGGCGGTGCTGCTGGTGACCCTGCAAGTGGCCAACCTGGCCCTGTGTTACGCCGGGGACGATCACCGCTACTACACTGTGGACTACTCCGCCAATAGCGCCATTCCCCGGTTCGGACTGGTGAATACCCTGCGGCTGGAGGCCCAGTACGGCATCTTTGGCCGCCCCGAGGCCCAGCTGAGCTATCAGCCCCCGAAGGACACCTCCGCTGTGGGGCCGGATGTCTCTCAGGAGCCCCAGCCGGAGGACTCCGCCGGTGATACCTCCGCCGGTGACAGCGCCCAACTCCATGAGGAGGAGCCAGAGGAGATCGTCTACGGGGACAATGTGATGGACATCGACTTTGAAAGCCTGATGGCCTCGGATGAGGGCAATCTGCTGGCCATGGACCAGTATTTCTCCAGCCAGATTCCCACCAAGCAAAATGAGTACACCGGTCTGTTTGAGGGGAAAAATCTGATTCTGATCACTGCCGAGGCCTTCAGCCCCTCGGTGGTGGACCCGGAACGGACCCCCACCCTGTACCGGCTGGCCAATGAGGGCTTTGTGTTCGATAACTTTTATCAGCCCAACTGGACCCAGTCCACCACCGGCGGTGAGTTTGCAGTGATGACCGGTATCATCCCCACCTGGGTGGGGAAAAAGACCTCCTTCACCGCCAGCGTGGGCAAGGCTATGCCCTTTGCCCTGGGGTGGCAGTTCCAGGAACTGGGGTATGAGGTCACCGCCTACCACAACAACAGCTACACCTATTATGGCCGCAATGAGACCCATCCCAACCTGGGCTATGAGTTCATCGGCATCGGCAACGGCCTGGAGCTTTCCAACCCGGACCTGTGGCCCTGTTCTGACTTGGAGATGATGGAGGCCACGGTGGATCAGCAGATCCAGAACTATCTGGACACCGGCACCCCCTTCCACACCTACTATATGACGGTGTCCGGCCACTGCAATTACGGCTTTGGGGTCAACGACATGGCGGCCAAGAATGAGGCAGCGGTGGCGGAAGTCCAGGGCAGCGAGCAGGTGAGGGCCTACCTGGCCTGCCAGCAGGAGCTGGAGTACGCCATGGAGTATCTGGTGGAGGCCCTGGAGGAGGCGGGCGTCGCCGACGATACAGTGATCTGCCTGGCGGCTGACCACTACCCCTACGCCATGAGTGAAGGGGACACCGACTATTATCCCGAGCTCACCGGCATCCAGGACACGGAGCGGGACACCTCCCGGTACCGGAACACCCTGATCCTCTGGTGCGGAGACATGGAGGAGCCGGTGGAGGTGGACACCCCCTGTTCCGCCATTGACATTGTGCCCACCCTGTCCAACCTGTTTGGGCTGGAGTACGACGCCCGGCTGCTGTCGGGCCGGGACATCCTGGCCCCGGACGTGGAGCCGGGGGTGGTGTCCACCGACATGCACCTGGTGATCTTTGCCGACTCCGGCTACGGCAACAGCTGGATTTCCGGCGCCGGCACCTACGAGGCCTACAGCGGCACCTTCACCCCGGCGGAGGGCTGTGAGGTGGGGGAGGACTATGTCTCCCAGGTCAAAAGCCTGCTCCAGGACCGATACACCTACGCCCGGTACCTCATCGACGAGGACTATTACCGGCACCTGTTCCCGGAATTCTGAACCAAAGAAAAGCGCGCTGCAATTGCAGCGCGCTTTTTCAGCCTAATTCTGTCGATTCAGGGATGTGGGCCACCTCCACGCAGAAGCCCCGGTGTCCGCAGTGGGCACACTTCAGTTTCCGGGTGCTGGGGGTGTGGGCGGAAAACAGGAATTGTCGGAGGGTGGGCTGGAACACCCGGTGACACTGGGGGCAGAGGTAGGCGGTGCCCCGGTAGTACAGGGCGGTGAGTCCCACCCCCAGAGCCAGCACACAGGGCAGGCAGCAGGCAAAGGGAATCCAGGTGTGTCGGAAGATCCACAACAGCACCGAACCCACCAGCAGCACATCCATCACAATTCCAATCAGCAGCATGGTCAGATGGAGCCGGCGAAGTTTTTTCTTTCGTTTCATGGCAAAGGCTATGTCGCCAAGGGTTTCCGGGGACAGCGCCGGAAATTGTCTGCCCACGGCTCTGAGCTGGTTCAGCGCCTCCAGCTGCTGCCGGCGCTCTTCCAGCTCCTGCCGCAGCTGGGCCGCCCGCTGCTCCAGCAATAGGGAGACCACTTCCTGGGCGTTGTCGTCTCCCATCAGCTGACGGATGGCCTCCAGGCCTAAACCCAGAGAGCGCAGAAAGCAGACGGTCTGCAGTGCCCGCAGGTTTTCCTCGGAGTAGAGCCGACGGCCTCCTTCGGTGAGCTGGCTGGGGGACACAATGCCCCGGGTGTCGTAGTACTGGATGGTGCGCACCGACACGCCACAGCGCTTGGCCGCCTCCCCGGTGGTGTAGTTGGACATAGCGTTCACCTCCTTTCGGAACCATCTTAGCCCATGACGCAGCGTCACAAGCAAGGGGTGACGCCGGAGGATTTTTAAAATTCAGATATTTTTTGACTTGTGTGCAAAATCAGAGGTGAATCTGAAATCCGTCAAAGGAAAACACCCCGGCCCCCTGGTGGAGCTGACCCTGTCGGTCCAGCCCATCAAAGGCCTCCGCCACCCGGGCCACCAGGGACACCGGCAGCTCCAGACTGTGGTGGCCCGGCAGCAGCCGCCGGACCGGCAGAGACCGGACTTTTTGCACCGACTGCCGGAACGACAGGGGGTCGGTGGTGGGGTAAAAGGCATCCAGACAGCCCTGGTAGATCAGATCGCCGGTGAACAGATAGCCTCGTTCCTCTTCATAAAAACAGCAGTGCCCCGGGGAGTGGCCCGGGGTGTGGAGAACCGTCAGCACCCGGCCCCCCAGGTCGATCTCGTCCCCATCCGCCAACAGCCGGTCCGGGGCGCCCTGGAACAGGCGATACTCCTCCGGCCGGAAGTCCGGGGGAAAGTCACATGGTTCCCGGGTCAGATTGGCCTTCACCACCGCCAGGGGCAACGGAAAAGCCCCCTCCACCCAGCTCTGTTCCGCCGGATACAGGCCGAAGTTAGGGAAGGCTCCCAGGCCGCCGATATGGTCCCAATGGGCATGGGTCAGCAGTGCTGTCACCGGCAGCCGGGTTAGCTTTTCGATCTCTGAACCTAGGTTTGCCACCCCCAAGCCGGTGTCAATGAGGGCAGCCCGGTTCTTGCCGCAGAGCAGATAGCAGTGGGGCTCCTCCCAGTGCCGGTATTCGCTGATGCAGAAGGTGGTTGGGTCAATGGTTTCTACGGTAAACCAATCGGTCATGGCGTACTTCCCTCCGGGGGTCAGATTTTATGGCAATTACAGATACCCTATCCTATCACATCCTCTGGAATTCTTCTATTGTTTTTCCGCCCAGGGATGGTAAAATAGAACCATAAGTTGTATGTTGGGAGGGTCTGTCATGTCGGAACCCATTGTGTTCTGTAAGGGAGGCGGCTGCACCGCCAAACTGGGGCCCGGAGTGTTGGAGCGGGTGCTGTCCCGGCTGCCCCAGGGGGAAAAGGACCCGGCGCTGCTGGTAGGCTTTGACAGCCGGGACGACGGGGCGGTGTACCAGGTCTCCCAGGACCTGGCGGTGATCCAGACCCTGGACTTCTTCCCGCCCATGGTGGAGGATCCCTACATTTTTGGCCAGGTGGCCGCCGCCAACGCCCTCAGCGATGTGTACGCCATGGGGGGCGAGGTGAAAACTGCGCTAAATATCGTCTGTTTCCCGGAGAAGATGGACCTGAATGTGCTGGGCCGCATCCTCCAGGGAGGCGCGGAGAAGGTGGCCGAGGCCGGGGGCAGCCTGGTGGGAGGCCACTCCATCGCTGATGACGGGGTGAAATACGGCCTGTCGGTGATGGGTTTTGTGGACCCCAGACACATCCTCACCAACGTGGGGGCCCGGCCCGGGGACCGGCTGATTCTGACCAAAAAGCTGGGGGTGGGGCTGGTGTGCACCGCCGCCCGGGTGGGACAGGCCTCCGCCCTGGATTTGCAGGAGGCGGTCCAGTCCATGACCACTTTGAACAAGTCGGCGGCTCAAGTGTTGAAGGGCCACACCGTCCACGCCTGTACCGACGTCACCGGCTTCGGACTGCTGGGGCACCTCCACGAGATGCTGGCGGGGGAGTGTTCCGCCGTGCTGGCCTGGGAGCGGATCCCCAAGATCCACGGAGCGCTGGACTATGCCTCGGATTTCCTGCTCACCGCCGCCGCCCAGCGTAACCGCAACCATGTGGGGGCCCATGTGAAGTTTGACCATCTGCCCTTTGAGGCGGAGGAGCTGCTCTTTGATCCCCAGACCTCCGGCGGCCTGTTGGCGGCGGTGCCGGAGCTGGAGGCGGAGCAGGTGGTGCGCGAGCTCCAGGCCCAGGGCCTGCCCGCCGCCGCCATCGGCACGGTGATCCAGAAAACTGAAGTGGAAATGATCGTGAGATAAAGGAGACTAGAACTACTATGGCAACCATTCAAGTAGATGCCCGGGGCGATGCCTGCCCCATCCCGGTAGTCAAGACCAAGCAGGCCCTCCAGTCTCTCCAGGGAGCGGGCACCGTGGAAACCCTGGTGGACAACGAGATCGCCGTCCAGAACCTGACCAAGATGGCGGACCAAAAAGGCTATCAGGTCAGCAGCGAGAAGCAGTCCGAGGACTGCTACCGGGTGCTGATGACGGTGGGAGACGAAGATACCAACGAAAATCCCGAAAAATGCCGCTGCAAGCCCCTGCCGGAACAGCGGCGCATCGTGGCGGTGGTCAGCGCCGACCACATGGGGGAGGGCAATGACGAGCTGGGCCGGGCCCTGGTGAAGGGATTCCTGTTCGCGCTGACCATGCAGGAGGAGCTGCCCGCCACCGTGCTGTTCTATAACGGCGGCGCCCACCTGACCTGCCAGGGCTCCGATTCCCTGGAGGATCTGAAAACCCTCCAGGATCGGGGAGTAGAGATCCTGACCTGCGGCACCTGCCTGGACTTTTATGGCCTGAAGGACCAGCTGGTGGTGGGCAGCGTCACCAACATGTATGACATTGTGGAGCGGCAGATGAAGGCCGATCTGGTGATCCGGCCGTGATTTACTTCGATCAGGCCGCCACCAGCCTGCCCAAGCCCCAGGCGGTGGCCTGGGCCTGCTATCAGGCGGTGTTGAGAGCCGGCAACAGTGGCCGGGGGGCTTACAGCCCTGCCCTGGACAGCCTGCGCTTTGACTATGATGTACGCTGTCATCTGGCTCAGTGGTTTGGCCTCAGTGCGCCGGAACGGGTGTGCTTTACCGGCAACGCCACCGACAGCCTCAATCTGGCTCTGCGGGGGCTGTTGAACCCCGGGGATCATGTGATTACCACCGCCATGGAGCATAACTCGGTGCTGCGGCCCCTCTATCTGCTCCGGGAGCAGGGGGTGGAGCTCACCATCCTGCCGGCGGATGCTATGGGCCGGGTGGACTGGTCCGGGCTGGAGTCTGCTCTGCGATCCAACACCCGGGCCCTGGTCTGCGCCCACGGTTCCAACGTCACCGGCAACCTCAACGACCTGACGGCGCTAGGTGAGTTCTGCCAGGAAAAGGGCATAGCCTTTGTCGTGGACGCTGCCCAGACTGGGGGACTGTTTCCCATCCAGATGGAGCAGCAGCATATCTCACTGCTCTGTCTCACCGGACATAAGAGCCTCATGGGCCCCCAGGGAATCGGGGCGCTGCTGGTGGCGCCCGGAGTGGAGCTGCGGCCCGGCCGGGTGGGGGGCACCGGCGTCCAGTCCGCCCTGAAAACCCAGCCCCGGGAGTACCCCACCCGGATGGAGGCGGGGACCCTGAACAGTACCGGCATCGCCGGACTGGGGGCGGCTCTGGACTGGCTGGAGGAACAGGGGGCGGACACCCTGCGCCGCCGGGAGCAGGAGCTGGCCCGCCGGTTCTATGAAGGGGTCCGGGAGATTCCGGGCGTGACCGTCTATGGCGACTTTACCGACTGGGAGCGCTGCCCCATCGTCAGCCTGAATCTGGGGGACTGGGATTCCGCCGCCGTGGCGGATCAGCTCTCCCAGCGTTTCGGCATCGCCACCCGGGCTGGACTCCACTGCGCCCCCCTGGCCCACCGGGCCCTGGGGACAGAGAAGCAGGGGGCAATCCGGTTCTCCTTCTCCCATTTCAACACCCCCGAGGAAATTGACCGGGGGATACAGGCTGTGCACACCCTGGCCACGGAGTAATTTATGCGTCAAACAGAGGAAAAACTGATTGTCACCTTTCCCACCACCGCCGCCGCCATGGCCATGGAGCGCCGAGCTAAAGCTTTGGGGACTCCGGGGCGGCTCATCCCCACCCCCACGGTGGTCACCGCCGACTGCGGGCTGGCCTGGATGGCTCCGGTGGAGGCCCGGAGTGTGGTGGAACAGATGTTAAAGGAAAATACTTTACAATATAGTGAATTGTTGGTTTTGCCCCTATGAATCGGGCAAAATTGCTGGAAATCCTGGGGCAGGACCTGCCCCGGGTGGTGGCCCTGATAGGGGCAGGCGGAAAGACCACCCTGCTCCACGCCCTGGGGGATATGCTGGCCCGACAGGGGAAACAAGTGGTGCTCACCACCACCACCCACCTGGGTTGCGAATCCCAGGTCTTTTCTCCGGCTACCCCGGAGGAACTGAACCAAGGATTGGCCGGACAAAATGGACCGCTGCTGGCGGGCTATCCGGACCTCTCGGGACGCAAGCTGACGGGAATTCCCCAGCACTGGTACCCACGGCTGGAGGCGGACCACATTCTGGTGGAGGCCGACGGCAGTCGGGGGCTGCCCCTGAAATACCACCGGTCCCATGAACCGGTGGTGCCCGGGGAGACCGGGCTGTTGGTGGAACTGGCGGGACTGACTGCCCTGGACCGGCCGGTGGGGGAGGTGCTCCACGGCTGGCGGGAGGCGGGGCTGGCCCCGGAAACCCCGGTCACCGAGGAGCTGATGGCTACCCTGCTGCTGCGGGGGCTGGAGGCGGCCCGCTATGAGGGCCGAGCCCTGGTGGTACTCAACCAGGGGGATGCCCGGGCCCTGGAGGACAGAGGGGGCCGGATTGTGGATATACTGAAAGAACAGGGCGTTTTTGCCCATGTGACCCGTTTGAAGGAGGAGACGCTGTGCTGATCTTGATTCGGGGGGCCGGAGACATCGCCTCCGGCATCGGCTGGCGGTTGCGCCGCAGCGGCTTCCAGGTGGCCATGACCGACCTGGAACAGCCCACGGCGGTGCGCTGGAAGGCGGCCTTCTGCCAGGCCATGTGGACAGGGTGCTGTGAAGTGGAAGGGCTTGCCGCCTGCCGCTGCGACAGCCCGGAGCAAGCTTTCGGGGCCCTGGCGGCGGGAAAAATCCCGATATTGCCGGACCCGGCGGGCCGGGCGGTGGAATGGCTGAAACCCGACGTGGTGGTGGACGCCATTCTGGCCAAGCGCAATCTGGGCACCCGCATCACTGACGCCCACCTAGTGATCGGGGTGGGCCCCGGGTTTACCGCCGGGGAGGACTGCCACTGTGTCATCGAGACCATGCGGGGCCACACTCTGGGCCGCTGCATCTATGAGGGCAGCGCCCTGCCCAACACCGGGATTCCCGGCAATGTGGGGGGCTACACCGTGGAACGGGTGCTCCGGACCCCCTGCCCTGGCACCTTCGAGCCGCTGCGGTCCATTGGGGATCGGGTGGAGGCCGGGGAAACCGTGGCTCTGGTGGATGGACAGCCGGTGGTCAGCGCCATCGCCGGATGCCTCCGAGGGATTCTGCCCCGGGGCACCCGGGTGCCCGCCGCCGGTTTCAAGGCCGGGGACGTGGACGCCCGGTGTGTGAGGGAAAACTGCTTTACCATCTCCGACAAGGCCCTGGCCATTGGCGGCGGCGTGTTGGAGGCGGTCTGCCATTGGAGGTGGGAGCGTGAGAGTTGAACTGTATCAAAAACTCCAACAACTCCTGCTGGTCGGCGAAAATCCCCGGCTGGAGAGCTCCCTGGAGCCGGACAGCCTGGGCCGGGAACTGCTGAGCTGGACCGGCGGAAGTTTCGGGGACCTGCCCACGGGCCGCAACTTCGAACAAATCTTGTCGGCCCCGGTGCGTCTGGTGATCTGCGGGGGCGGCCATGTATCCCAGGCCTTGGCCCCGGCGGCCCAGGCTGTGGGGTTTGAAGTCACCGTGCTGGAGAACCGGCCGGAAGTGCTCTCGGAGGGAAATTTTCCACCGGACACCGACCTGCGCTGTGGAGGGTTTGACCAGCTATTGCAGCAAGGCCGGTTTGGCACCAACACCTTCTACGCCATCATGACTCGGGGACACCAGGAGGATTGGACCTGTCTCAGCCGGGTTTTGAAACTGCCCCACAGCTATGTGGGGATGATGGGCAGCCGCAAGAAGGTGGCCGCCACCCGGCAGAGGCTGGAGCAGGAGGGTTTCTCCCGGGCGCTGATCGACAGCGTCCACAGCCCCATCGGGCTGGCTATCGGGGCGGAGACTCCGGCGGAGATTGCCGTGTCGGTGGTGGCGGAGCTGATCCAATGCCGCCAGGCCTTGGGCCTTCAGGCACCTTTGGAGCCGGACTTTATCCTGGGACTGGATCAGTTCCCCTACGCCATGGTCACCCTGGTGGACTGCCAGGGCAGCACCCCCAGAAGCCCCGGGGCCCGGATGCTGGTCTTTGGAGACGGCTCCATCCGGGGCACCATCGGCGGCGGCCCCAGCGAGGCCGACGCCATCCAAAAAGGGCTGGAGGTTCTGAATACCGGAAAACCCGGCCTGTTTACCTATCGTATGGACGGTTCCGCCGACAGCATTTGCGGCGGAATAGTACAATATCTCATCATTTCCGTAAAGGAGGATGACTTCACATGTTGAAATACAAACACTTTTGCCAACCGGACACCCTGGAGGAGGCCTTAAAACTGAACCAGGGCCGGGCCAACTGCGTGTTGGGAGGCACCGGCTGGCTCAAGATGGGCTCCCGCCAGTGGAACAACGCCATTGACCTGGGGAAACTGGGGCTGGATCAGATTGAGGAGACCGATGAGGACTTCCGGATCGGCGCCATGGTCACTCTGCGGCAGCTGGAGCTCCACCCGGGGCTGAATGCTTACACCGGCGGGGCAGTCCGGGACTGTGTCCGCCACATCGTGGGGGTACAGTTCCGCAACTGCGCCACGGTGGGGGGCACCTTCTGGGGGCGCTATGGCTTCTCCGATGTGCTGACCTGTTTCCTGGCCCTGGATACCCAGGTGGAGCTGGCCCAGGGGGGCGTGCTGCCCCTGGAGGAATTTGCCGCCAAGAAGCAGGACAATGACATTGTGACCCACATTGTTGTGAAAAAGACCCCGCTTCATGTGGTCTACACCAGCTTCCGCAACACCGAGACCGACCTGCCGGTATTGACCATGGCGGTGGCCCGGACGCCGGAGGGCTGGCGGGCCGCCGTGGGCGCCCGGCCCGCCCGGGCGGAGCTGGTACAGGCCGCCACGGAGGAAGAACTCCAGGGGGCGGTGCTGGCCCTGGGCTACGGCACCAACACCCGGGCCTCCGGGGAATACCGCTCCCATCTGGCCGGCGTGCTGCTGGGCCGGTGTCTGGAAAATCTCAAAGGAGGGGACTATGCATGATTCTGAACCTCACCCTCAACGGCAAACCCGTCAGCGCCGACATTCCCGAGGATATGGTGCTGCTGGACTTTCTCAGAAGTCAGGGATGTTACAGCGTGAAACGTGGCTGCGAGACCTCCAACTGCGGGCTGTGTACAGTATGGCTGGACGAAGCCCCGGTGCTCTCCTGCAATATGCCCGCTCTGCGGGCCGCGGGTCATCGGGTGACCACCCTGGAGGGGCTGCAAAAGCAGGCCGAGGAATTCGGCGGATTTTTAGCAGATCAGGGCGGTGAACAGTGCGGCTTCTGCAATCCGGGCTTTATTATGAACGTGCTGGCCATGGAGCGGGAGCTGAAAGACCCCACCATTGACGAAATCAACGCATACCTGGCCGGCAACCTGTGCCGCTGCACCGGCTATGTCAGCCAGCTCCGGGCCATCCAGGCCTGGCTGAAACGAGGTGACAAGGAATGAAGCCTGTCAGTGAACTGCGGGTGGTTTCCAAGCCCATCCGAAAGAAAGATTACAAGGCCCTGGTCACCGGCCAGCCGGTGTACACCCAGGACTTGGCCCCCAAGGACTGCCTGGTGGTGAAATTGCTTCGGTCCCCCCACGCCAGTGCCCTGGTGGACACCATCGATGTCTCCCGGGCCAAGCTGGTGCCCGGGGTGGAGTGCGTCCTCACCTGGCAGGATGTGCCCCAGAACCGCTTTACTCAGGCGGGCCAGAGCTACCCCGAGGGCTCGCCCTATGACCGCTATATCCTGGACCGGCGGCTGCGCTATGTGGGAGACCCGGTGGCCATTGTGGCCGCAGAGACCGAGGAGGCGGCGGAAAAGGCCCTGAAGCTCATCAAGGTGACCTATCAGGTGCTGGAGCCGGTGCTGGACTTCCGCACCGCCCTGGACAACCCCTCGGTGGTCCACCCGGAGGAGGACTGGAAGATCCTCTACGAGCAGGGCAGCGACGTGAAACGCAACCTGATCTGCCATGAGGAGAGCTCCGACGGGGACATCGAGGCGGTGCTGGCGGACTGCGATGTGGTGCTGGACGAGACCTATCACACCCCCTCCGACAACCAGACCATGATGGAGACCTTCCGGGCATACAGCTATCTGGACACCTATGGACGGCTGAATATCGTGCCCTCCACCCAGATTGCCTTCCACGTCCGCCGCATCATCGCCAATGCCCTGGGCATTCCCAAGAGCAAGGTCCGGGTCATCAAACCCCGGATTGGCGGCGGCTTCGGGGCCAAACAGACGGTGGAGGCGGAGCCCTATCCCGCCATCGTTACCTGGCTCACCGGCAAGCCCGCCATGATTGTCTACACCCGGGAGGAGGCCACCACCTGCGGCTGTCCCCGGCACGAGATGGAGATCCGCATCCGGATGGGGGCCAACCGGGACGGCCATATTCGGGCCATCTCCATGTACACCCTGTCCAACGGCGGCGCCTACGGCGAGCACTCCACCACCACCGTGGGCCTCTCAGGCCATAAAGCGATTTCCCTTTACGGTAAGCTGGAGGCCTACTCCTTTGTGGCCGACGTGGTCTACACCAATCTGCAGCCGGCGGGAGCCTATCGGGGCTTCGGTGCCACCCAGGGCATCCATGCGGTGGAGTCGGCAGTGGACGAGATGGCCCACAAGCTGGGGCTGGACCCGGCGGCCATCCGGGAACAGAATCTGGTCCGGCAGGGCCAGGTAATGCCCTCTTATTATGGAGAGGTCAACACCTCCTGCACCCTGGACCAGTGCCTGGCCCGGGTCAAGGAGATGATCCGCTGGGAGGAAAAATACCCCTGCCGCACCCTGCCCAACGGCCACATCCGGGGGGTGGGACTGGCCCTGGCCATGCAGGGCAGCGCCATTTCCGGTATTGACGTGGGCGGCGCCACCCTGAAGGTCAACGATGAGGGCTTCATCAACTTGCTCATCGGCGCCGGGGACATGGGCACCGGCTGCGACACCACCCTGGCCCAGGTGGCCGCCGAGTGCCTGGAGGTGCCGGTGGATCAGGTGATCACCGCCCAGGTGGACACGGACACCTCCCCCTACGACTCGGGCTCCTACGCCTCCTCCACCGCCTTTTTGACCGGCGGCGCCGTCTACAAATGCGCCCAGACTCTCATCGGCAAGATCAAGGCCGAGGCCGCCCGACAGAAGGGCTGGAGCCCGGAGGACGTGGAGTATCACGACGCCCTGGTGGAGCACATCCCCACCGGGGAGACGGTGACTCTGGCGGAAGTGGCCAACGTCTCCGAGTGCGGCGGCGTGCCCATCATTGCCACCGAGAACCACACCTGTCCCAACTCCCCGCCCCCCTTCATGGTGGGGGCCGCGGAGATCGACCTGGACCCGGAGACCGGCAAGGTGACCCTGGTGGAGTACGACGCGGTGGTGGACTGCGGCACCCCGCTGAACATCAATTTGGCCCGGGTGCAGACGGAAGGCGGTCTGGTCCAGGGCATCGGCATGGCCCTCACCGAGACGGTGCGCTACAACCCCGACGGCAGTCTGATTGAGCGCAACTTCCTGCAATACAAAATTCCCACCCGCCAGGACATCTGCCCCATAAATGTGGAGTTTGCCCCCAGCTATGAGCCCCAGGGCCCCTTCGGGGCTAAGAGTATCGGCG
>CABRZO010000006.1 GCA_902475455.1 uncultured Eubacteriales bacterium | reverse complement strand
CCTGACCCTGGCCCCCGTGGCCCATCGCCTGGAGGAGCTGCTGGGCCGGGAGGTGATCTTCGCCTCCGACGTGGTGGGCGAGGACGCCCAGGCCAAGGCCGCCGCCCTGCAGCCCGGCCAGCTGATGCTGCTGGAGAACCTGCGCTTTGAGAAGGGCGAGGAGAAGAACGACCCCGCCTTTGCCAAGGCCCTGGCCGATCTGGCCGGCCCCGACGGCGTGTATGTCTCCGACGCCTTCGGCACCGTCCACCGTGCCCACGCCTCCACCGCCGGCGTGGCCGACTACCTGCCCGCCGTGTCCGGCTTCCTGATCCAGAAGGAGCTGGAGATCATCGGCGGCGCCCTGGCCAACCCCAAGCGTCCCCTGGTGGCCATCCTGGGCGGCAGCAAGGTCAGCAGCAAGATCGGCGTCATCAACAATCTGCTGGAGATCGCCGACACCATCATCATCGGCGGCGGCATGGCCTACACCTTCGCCGCGGCCCAGGGGGGCAAGATCGGCACCTCTCTGCTGGAGGCCGACTGGATGGACTATGCCAACGACATGGTGAAGAAGGCCGCCGACAAGGGCGTCAAGCTGCTGCTGCCGGTGGACACCGTGGTGGCCGACGCCTTCGCCGCCGACGCCAACAGCCAGGTGGTACCCAGCGGTCAGATTCCCGATGGCTGGATGGGCCTGGACATCGGCCCCAAGACCATTGAGCTCTACTCCGCCGCCGTGGCCGACGCCGGCACCGTGATCTGGAACGGCCCCATGGGCGTGTTTGAGTTCCCCGCCTTCGCCAAGGGCACCGAGGCCATCGCCGAGGCCCTGAGCAAGACCGACGCCATCTCCATCGTGGGCGGCGGCGACAGCGCGGCCGCTGTGGAGCAGCTGGGCTACGCCGACAAGATGACCCACATCTCCACCGGCGGCGGCGCCAGCCTGGAGTTTATGGAGGGCAAGGCCCTGCCCGGCGTGGTGTGCCTGCTGGATAAGTAAGAACCGTTTTACAGCAAAGCAGGCATTTCCCGGCCCGCCCCCGCCGCAGGTGCGGCGTCCCAAGCGTTTTGCATCGCAAAATCTTGCCGCAGGCGGAATTCACTTCCGCCGAGGATGTAAAAACACGAACGGGGTCCCCAACGGACCGCTGGTCCGTTGGGGCAATAGGGCAAGGCTCTGCCCGGCGTGGTGTGCCTGCTGGATAAGTAAGAACCGTTTTACAGCAAAGCAGGCATTTCCCGGCCCGCCCCCGCCGCAGGTGCGGCGTCCCAAGCGTTTTGCATCGCAAAACCTTGCCGCAGGCGGAATTCACTTCCGCCAATGATGTGAAAACACGGGCGGGGTGTGCCTGCTGGATCAGCAAGCAAAAAAAGCGGCCATCTCCGCATGTAATCCTTAGTTTTGAAACAAACTGATATAGATAAGGAGAAAGACAGAACCATGAACAGACGTTATCGCAAGACGATCATCGCCGGCAACTGGAAGATGAACAAGACCGCCACCGAGACCCGGGCCTTTGCCGACGAGCTGAAGGCCATCATGCCCAAGGCCAAGTGGTGCGAAGTGCTGCTCTGCGTCCCCTTTGTCAACATTCCCGCCGCCCTGAAGGCCTTCAAGGATACCCGGGTGGCCATCGGCGCCGAGAACCTGCACTTTGAGGAGAAGGGCGCCTACACCGGCGAAGTCTCTGCCGAGATGCTGAAGGATCTGGGCGTCAAGTACGTCATCATCGGCCACTCCGAGCGCCGCCAGTACTGGAACGACGACGACATCATCGTCAACAAGAAGGTCCACGCCGCCATCAACGCCGGCCTGCGCCCCGTGGTCTGCGTGGGCGAGAGCCTGGAGCAGCGGGAGCTGGGCATCACCAAGGAGCTCATCGACCTGCAGGTCAAGACCGCTCTGGCCGGTGTTCCCGCCGAGAAGATGCGCCATGTGGTCATCGCCTATGAGCCCCTCTGGGCCATCGGCACCGGCAAGACTGCCACCGCCGAGCAGGCCAACGAGGTCAACGAGGAGATCCGCACCGTCATCCGCAAGCTCTACGGCGCCCGGGTGGCCCGCAGCGTCACCATCCTCTACGGCGGCAGCATGAACGCCAAGAACGCCGCGGAGCTGCTGGCCCAGCCCGATGTGGACGGCGGTTTGATCGGCGGCGCCTCCCTGAAGCCCGAGGACTTCAACATCATCATCAACGCTGCCAACCAGGAATAATGTTTCAGGATCGGAGTATCTGAGTTTCATGAAAACCCCTACCATTCTCATTATCATGGACGGCTTCGGCCTCCGTACCACCGACGAGGGCAACGCGGTCCACGCCGCCCGCACCCCGGTGCTGGATAAACTCTTTTCCGAAAACCCCTGCTCCCACCTCTCCGCCTCCGGCCTGGACGTGGGTCTGCCCGAGGGCCAGATGGGCAACAGTGAGGTGGGCCACACCAACATCGGCGCCGGCCGGGTGGTGTTCCAGGATCTGCCCAAGATCTCCAAGGCCATCACCGACGGAGATTTCTTCCAGAACCCCGCCTATCTGAAGGCCATGACCGCCGCCCGGGATGCCGGCAAGGCGGTGCACATCATGGGCCTGCTCAGCGATGGCGGCGTCCACTCCCACATTGACCACATGAAGGCCGCTGTCAAAATGGCCAGCGAGCTGGGCTGTGATCCCGTCTATGTCCACTGCTTCCTGGACGGCCGGGATGTGCCCCCCACCTCCGGCAAGGGCTATGTGGCGGAGATGAAGCAGGTCTGCGACCAGTACGGTGCCGAGATTGCCACCGTGGCCGGCCGCTACTACGCCATGGACCGGGACACCAACTGGGACCGGGTGGAAAAGGCCTACGCCGCCATGGTGTACGGCGAGAGCGCCGAGTTTAACCCGGATCCGGTGGACGCGGTCCAGAAGAGCTACGATGCCGGCGTCACCGACGAGTTCGTGATTCCGGTGGTCTGCGCCAGGGACGCCCACATCGGCAAGGGCGACGCCTGCATCTTCATGAACTTCCGGCCCGACCGGGCCCGGGAGATCACCCGGACCCTGGTGGACCCCGACTTTACCGGCTTTGAGCGCAAGAAGGGCTATTTCCCCGTCCACTTCGTGTGCACCACCTCCTACGACGCCACCATGCCCAACGTGGAAGTGGCCTTCCCCAAGGAGAGCCTCCACAACATCTTCGGCGAGTATATCTCCCGGAACGGCCTGACCCAGCTGCGGATCGCCGAGACCGAGAAGTATGCCCATGTCACCTTCTTCTTCAACGGCGGCGTGGAGCAGACCTTCCCCGGCGAGGACCGTTGCCTGGTGGCCTCCCCCAAGGTGGCTACCTATGACCTGAAGCCGGAGATGAGCGCCTATGAGGTCTGCGACAAGTGCGTAGAGCGCATTAAGAGCGGCAAGTATGACGTGATCATCCTGAACTTTGCCAACTGCGACATGGTGGGCCACACCGGTGTCTTTGAAGCCGCCGTCAAGGCTGTGGAGGCTGTGGACGAGTGCGTGGGCAAGGTGGTTCAGGCCACCGCCGAGATGGGCGGCATCGCCCTGATTACCGCCGACCATGGCAACGCCGAGCAGATGCTCCAGGACGACGGCAAGAGCCCCTTCACCGCCCACACCACCAATCTGGTGCCCTTCTGCATCGTGGGCGCCAACGTCAAGCTGAAAGACGGCCGTCTGGCCGACATCGCCCCCACTATGCTGGACCTGATGGGTCTGGAGAAGCCGGAGGAGATGAGCGGCAGCAGCCTGATCCTCTGATATCCATCCCGGGGCGGAGCCGCCCATTGTCACCAAGGGGCTCCGCCGCAGGCTGTTGATAACCATGCTATACCATCACCCGGCCTGAGGCCGGGCGAGAGAAAGGAAATGTGTGACTATGATCTACTCCAGCGAAGTACAGAACATGTGTCCGGTCGCCAAGGGCGCCTATCACGGCCCCGCCCCCATTCCCGAGGAGGGCAAGTGGGTCCAGGCCAAGGAGATCTCCGACATCAGCGGCTTCACCCACGGTGTGGGCTGGTGCGCTCCCCAGCAGGGCGCCTGCAAGCTGAGCCTGAACATTAAGGACGGCATCATCGAGGAGGCCCTGGTGGAGACCATCGGCTGCACCGGCATGACCCACTCCGCCGCCATGGCCGGCGAGATTCTGATCGGCAAGACCCTTCTGGAGGCCCTGAACACCGACCTGGTCTGCGACGCCATCAACACCGCCATGCGGGAGCTGTTCCTGCAGGCTGTCTATGGCCGCAGCCAGACCGCTTTCTCCGAGGGCGGCCTGCCCATCGGCGCCAGCCTGGAGGATCTGGGCAAGGGCCTGTGCGGTCAGGTGGGCACCATCTTCTCCACCAAGGCCAAGGGTCCCCGCTACCTGTCCCTGACCGAGGGCTATATCACCCGGCTGGCCCTGGACGAGGACAACCAGATCATTGGCTATGAGTTCGTCCACCTGGGCAAGATGATGGAGTCCATCCGCAACGGCATGGACGCCAACGAGGCCCTGGAGAAGGCCAAGGGCCACTATGGCCGCTTCAACGCCGAGGACGGCGCCGTGAAGTATATCGACCCCAGAAAGGAATAAGGTGATTACAATGGCACTGTTTGAATCTTACGAAAGACGCATCAACCAGATCACCCCTGTTCTGGCTGAGTACGGCATCTCCTCCGTGGAGGAGTGCCTGGACATCTGCAAAGAGAAGGGCTTCAACCCCTACGACATTGTGGCCGGCGTGCAGCCCATCAGCTTTGAGAACGCCCGTTGGGCCTACACCGTGGGCGCCGCCATCGCCATCAAGAAGGGCGTGAAGACCGCCGCTGAGGCCGCCGAGGTCATCGGCATTGGCCTGCAGGCCTTCTGCATCCCCGGCTCCGTGGCCGACGACCGCAAGGTGGGCCTGGGCCACGGCAACCTGGGCGCCATGCTGCTCCGGGACGAGACCAAGTGCTTTGCCTTCCTGGCCGGCCACGAGTCCTTCGCCGCCGCTGAGGGCGCCATCGGCATCGCCCGCAACGCCAACAAGGCCCGCAAGGAGCCCCTCCGGGTCATCCTGAACGGCCTGGGCAAGGACGCCGCCCAGATCATCTCCCGGATCAACGGCTTCACCTATGTCCAGACTCAGTTCGACTACTTTACCGGCGAGCTGAAGATCGTCCGTGAGATCCCCTACTCCAAGGGCGAGCGCTCCGCCGTCAAGTGCTACGGCGCCGACGACGTCCGGGAGGGCGTGGCCATCATGCACCACGAGGGCGTGGACGTGTCCATCACCGGCAACTCCACCAACCCCACCCGCTTCCAGCACCCCGTGGCGGGCACCTATAAGAAGGAGTGCATCGAGCAGGGCAAGAAGTACTTCTCCGTGGCCTCCGGCGGCGGCACCGGCCGTACTCTGCACCCCGACAACATGGCCGCCGGCCCCGCCTCCTACGGCATGACCGACACCATGGGCCGTATGCATTCCGACGCTCAGTTCGCCGGCTCCTCCTCCGTGCCCGCTCACGTGGAAATGATGGGCTTCCTGGGCATGGGCAATAACCCCATGGTGGGCGCCACCGTCGCTGTGGCCGTCGCTGTGGACGAGGCCCTGAACAAGTAAGCAGCCTGTACTTGATGGGGCTAGGTGCGATCTGCCCCCGGCAGATCGGGCCACTGCATGCGGCGCGCTTGCGCCGCCCCCATGGTGGGCGCCACCGTTGCTGTGGCTGTCGCCGTGGACGAGGCCCTGAACAAGTAAGCAGCAAACCCAATTTTTCAAAAAAAGCCTCCGTTGTACACAACGGAGGCTTTTTTACAGGGAGAAACTCTATGGAAACATTATTCTATCGTGTGCTCCGCATCGACGGAGACTACGCCCATTTGCAGTTGCGGGATGACCCCGCCGCCCAGCCCAAGCTGGTGGCCCGTGCCCTGCTGCCGGAGGAGATCTGGGAGGGCAGCCTGCTGAAATGCGAATTTTTGGAATACGAACTGGTGGAGTAATCTCTTGTCCTTCTCAACCGTGGCCGCCGGTGGCTTTGGGGCGATAATCTCACGGGTTTGGGGGCATACTGGCATTATACCCGAACCGAGAGAAAGGAGTCTGCTCCATGCAATTTTTCGTCAACGATCAATGTGTGGGCTGCCAGCTGTGCGCCTGCATCTGTCCCGCCGTCTTTCAGATGACCGACGCCGGGGTGGCTCACGCCCGTCCCGGCGATGTGGACGAGGATCAGCTGCCCCTGGCCCAGGAGGCCCGGGACCAGTGCCCGGCCCAGGCCATCGAGGCCCGCTGAGCCGCCACGCGCTTGAAAAGGAGAACCTGCCATGAAACCACACATCAAAAACATGCCCCGGGAGGAAGTGGTGGCCCTGGCGGATCTGGTGCAGATCCAGGCCGGCCAGGTGGTCAGCCGCACCCTGGCCCAGAACGACCATGTGAGCCTCACCGTCTTCGCCTTTGACAAAGGGGAGGAGATCAGCACTCACGAGTCCACCGGCGACGCCCTGGTCACCGTCCTCAGCGGCGAGGGCACCTTCACCGTGGACGGCAAGCCCCACGACGTGAAGGCCGGGGAATCCCTGCTGATGCCCGCAAAAAAGCCCCACTCGGTCTACGGCAAAGAGGCCTTCAAGTGGCTGCTCACCGTGGTCTTTCCCACCGAGAAAAAGAGCAAAAAAGACTGAACAACAGCCCGCCGGTTTTCCTCCGGCGGGCTGTCTGTTCTATTAGATTTCCCTCAGCTGGTAGGCAATCCGGGGCGAGCCGTCCCGGACATAGATGATACCACAGCGCCGGAAACCGTTAAGTTCCAGCAGCTGCTGCATTTTGCGGTTGTCCTGATGGGTGTCTGCCCTCAGGTCCGGGCAGCTGCGACGGCAGAACGCCAGGCACTCGGCAAAAATCCCCCGCTCCCCTTCTGCCCCGGTGAGCCGGTGAATCGTGCCGTAAGGCCCCTGCCGGAGCCAGGCCCCCTCTATCCGGGCATAGGTAGGGTCCTCCCCCAGGGCCAGCACAAAGGCCCCGCAGAGGATTTTATTTCGCCGAATCACATAGAGTTCGCCCCGGCCCAGATCCTGCTCCAGGATGGCTCGGGCGGGATAGTCCGCTCCCCACTGGGTGGGGTTACCGCTACGACTCATATAGTCTCTGGCCCCGGCGTAAAGCTCCAGCAGCCGGTCCAGATCTTCCGGTTTTGCGTGTTCTACCACAGTACCTCCGCTCCTTTCGCCTCCCCATTGTACCCCGGCGCCGCCCGGGACACAAGCCCGGCCTGTGCGACGGCCTCAGACACTGGACAGCAAGCGGCCCTTCCGGCTCCTTTGACGGAGCCGGAAGGGCCGTTGATGGTTTTGAAATCAGGTTCCTGTGATGGTGAATATCTCCATAAAGCGGCCGTTGCTCTCCACCTCCAGCTCCCCGTCCAGGCAGAGCATGGGGCGAATGCCCACAGAATCGTTGTTGGAGTAGGTATAGCTCAGAGCGCCATAGGGGCTGGCCACCCGGTTCAGGAACACATAGCCCATGTTGGCGGTGCGCACCCAATACCACCAGCCATATTTGGGGTCGTAGATCTGGGGGGCGTCATAGGGCGCCGTCTCCCGGCCGGGGTTGATGGCCCGGCCATACTTCTCCAGCAGCGGCTCCGTCATGGTGGTGCGGTAAATGGAATGATCGTAAAACAGCGGCATCATCTTTCCTTCCGGGATGCCGTGCTCATCCCCCTTGCCCATCTCCGTCCGGCTGGGCAGGAACACCTTGGCCCGCACTGAGGCCAGCTCCCCCTGGTCCAGGCCGGTGCGCCGTAAAAAGGGCACCTCCACCTCCAGCAGCGCCTCCCGGAACAGGCCGGAAAACCCCGTCAGGAAGCCCGGCCGGCGGGTGTAAGGCACCTCTCCATACCGCAGATAGGGGTCCTGGGGCGGGCAGTCATAGGGATGGCTGGGCTGGTACCAGTCCTCTCCCTCCCCGTTGAGCCACTGGTGGACATTGCTGGCGGCATAGTCGTTCCAGCCGTACTCGTGGGCCTGATAGAACACCGGAGGCCGCCCCTGGGCCGGATGCTCCGGTTCCGCCGCGTCCAGACAGCCCAACTCCACAATTTTCTCCGAGAACAGGGTGGTACCGCCGTAGCCCGGGTGGTCCTGGGCCGCCACAAAGAAAATCAGGTCCTTTTCGGCGTCCCGCACCCGGCTGCCGATCTCCAGATCCTTCAATTTCATTTCTGCCTGCACTCCTCTCGTCTGCAATATGGGCCTTCCGGTCCCAACCCGTGCTCCGCCCGAAGTCGGTCAATCCGCTCGTGGTGCTTGAAACAGTATTTGCAAAAGCCGTGATTGGGGCAGGTTCTGGTAGGGCAGGGGCACTTGGGGTTCATCCGCATGGTGTCGGGAATGATGGTGTAGCTGACCTCCATCCCCGGACATTCGGGAATCTTTCCGCGTTCGATCTGCATAGAGCGACCTCCTTTTGACATCAGGGCCGCAATGGTGTTCCATTGCGGCCCTCTGTATCCTTCCGGCCAAGGCCGGATCCTGTTATTTCACCGCGCTCCACTTCTCCTCAGCCCGCTTGACAAAATCGCCGTTGCGGATGGAGGCGAAGGCAATCAGCGCCACCAGAGAGATGATGAACAGGCCCACGAAGCAGGCTGAGTAACCGCCGAACCGGGCGGACACCTGCACCATGTACATGGCGCCCAGAGATCCGGGGATCTGGTGGATGGGATAGATGACACCGTAAGCCCGCTTGAAGTTGGGGGCGCCCCACCACTCGATGGTCAGGGAAGACACAAAATTGGCGGCGCCGCCGGTGACGCAGGCGGTAAACAACAAACCAATGACCAGCATGGGGGTGTTGTTCATAGACGTGGCCAGATAGTTGAACACGCTGCTGAGCATAGCGCAGACAAACACGCAGATCATTGCCACTCTGGGGCCTTTCTTGGCATCAATCAGACCGAAGATGTAGCTGGTGATGCAGGCAAAGATTGCCGCCATGAGCATCATATTGCTGGCAAAGCCCTTTTCATAGCCCATGCCCAGCATACGCAGCATGTTGGTGCTGTTGACGCCGCCGCCCAGCAGGGCGCAGCAGCCCAGAGACAGGCCCAGGATATAGGTCTGGGGGGTCTTCAACATGCGGCCGGTGGTCCAGGGGCTCTTCATGGCCGCCTCCTCGTCCTCCCGCTGCATACGGGCCACGTCCTCACTGGTGAGGGATGCATCGTTATCGGGGTTGTAACCAGCCTGCTCAGGATAGTCCTTGACGACCACAATCAAAAGAATCAAACCCAGGATAGCCACCACGGTGGAGAAACTCATACCAAAGTTCTGACCCAACATGGCGCTGACCTTATTGGCAATCATGCTGCAGGTGCCGGAACCCAGGGGAATGCCCATGGTAATCAAGCCCATGACAATGCCCTTCTTCCGGGGGAACCAGGTGGCCACAAACACCGGGTTGACGGTAAAGGCCCAGACAATGTTACCCATGGTGGCGGCCATCAGCAGTACGCACATCAGCGGGTAAACCGTGACAAAGGGGATGATGAACATGCTGCCGGCGGTGATCACGCCCACCACAATGCCCATCTTTTTGGCGGAAGTACGGGTGACAATCCGCCCCAGGATAAAGCAAACCGCAATTCCTACAAACTGGGCCACAGAGATCAAACTCATCATCGTGGCCTTTTCCCAGCCGAAATTATCTTGCCAGTAACCTACAATATTTTGCCAACAGGTGTTGATGCTGGTATTCAGATAACAGCACACAAACAGGTAGACAAGAACCGCCCAGCCTTTTGCTCCGAAGTTGGCTTTCGCGGCATTCAGCACTTTGCTGCTTCCCATAAAACGTTCCTCCCTTGCTTATCTCCCCGCAATTTTGGCAATTTTCGTGATTTTGTCGTAAGGCAGCGGGGGCTTTACGGGAAAAATTATACAGTTTGCAGCAGAGCAAAGTCATTGTCCGGGAAAACAATCCTGCCTCGGCTTTTTCCCGGGGCCGTTGTTCCACTACACAGTAACCGGACAGGCTTGCCTTTTTCTCCCGGGTCCTCTACAATAAGAACAGCGAACAGCATCAGCAAACCAGTCCCGGTTTTCCGTCCCTGTGAAAGGAGCATTCTGCCATGACCCATTCCGACCCGGTCTCATTGCGCAATAACTTGTATGACACCCTGCTGTCCGACCTCGGATTAGAGGGCTTTGTCTCCGCTGCCAGCGGGATTTTGAAGCGGTCCGTGCTGCTGGTGGGGGCAGACCACCGGTATCTGGCCTCCTGCCTGCGCCCCGGGACGGATCTGTCCGCCCAGGTACTGCTCCCCCTGTCGGAGGAACTCCAGGCGGGGCATCTGTCCCCGGAGGCGCTGGCGCTGCTGAAGGAAGAGCGGGTGGAGGAGCGCATCAAAGCCCAGAGCGCCCCGGAACCGCTGACCCTGTCGGGGCTGCCGCTGACTCTGCTGGCCTGCCCGGTGCGCATCCATGGGGTCACTGCCGCCCATGTGCTGCTGCTCTCCTCCCAGGTCCCTTTTCGCCGGGAGGAGGCGGAATCCCTGGTCCTGCTGGCCCGGTTGACGGGCCAGGAACTGCAGAAAAGCCCCTTTCCGGATCGGCCCCGCTCCCCCTTGTCGGAGTTTTTATCCTCCCTGCTGGCCACCTCCACCCCCCAGCGGCACCTGGTGGAGCATCAGCTGGAGGTTCTGGGCCGCAGGCTCAGGGGCAGCTATTGCATCGCCGTCATTGAACCCGATGGCCGCACCTTTACGGGAAGGGATTTTGAGATGGTGGAACAGCATCTGCGGGGGGTGCTTACAGGGACCCTCTCCACGGTCCGGGACGGACGGCTGGTGGTGCTCTTTGACGATCTGTGCCAGAAAAAGCTGCTGAGCCCCTACAAGCTGCGCACCCTCCGCCGGGTAGCCATGGAGGACGGGCTCACCATCGGCGTCAGCAATCTGGGGGAGGACATCCTGGAGATCCGGCGCTATTACCGCCAGGCCATTGAAGCGGTACGCTACGGCCGCACCTTTATGAAAAACAGCGCCCTGAAACCCGTGTGTCTCTACTATGAATACTGCTATGGCGAACTGCTGGACGCCTGCGCCCACCAGCTGAATCTGCTGGACTATGTCTACCCGCCGCTGCTGGATCTGCTGCGCTACGACCAGGAAAACGCCAGTTTTCTGATGGATACCCTGTTCCAGTACCTGCTGCACAATGCCAACACCGCCCTGACCGCCAAAAGCATGTCCATCCATAAAAACACCATTCTCTACCGGCTGAACCTGATCCGGGACATCATGGGCAACGATCTGTCCGCCGGAGAGGATCTGTTCATCATCAATCTGTCGCTGCGGATTCTCACCCAGCTCCAGCTCTTTACCCCCCAGAAGGTGACGGACAAATATGATATGTCCTCCGCCGGACTGGATCGGCAGCTGGAGGAGGATCTGTGAGGGCCGGTTGTGCCGAAGAACAACCGAGCTACTCACACCGCCGCTGCGTCTGTTCTCCTGCCCATATCCCTTTCCCCTGTCAGCGTATTACAATATAACCAACCACACCTTCAGGCCACCCCCGGGATATTTGAGGCCTGAATCAGCACCGAGGAGGTATCTGCTATGGAACAGCTCATCTTTCGCAAAGCCATTCCCCTGGAGCATCCCCGCTCCAACTTCAAAGGGTTTTCTCCCGGCACCACCACCTACCCCAAGGGCTACCGGCACACGCCGGAAAGCTGCCCCCTGGCAGAGGCCATGATTGTGGAACGGGATGTGGCGGTACCCCTTCGGGATGGAGTGCTGGTCCGGGTGGATATCTTCCGCCCCGACTGCCAGGAGACCGTCCCCGCCATTCTCTGCTCCTCCATTTTCGGCAAAGGGGACGCCTATGTAAATTATGAAATGGTGGCCCAGGGCAACGGCCGGGAGGACCGGGCCGGAGTGCCCCTGGAGCGGATGTCCGGCTTTGACCAGTGGGAGGAGCCCGACCCCGGCTATTGGACCGCCAACCACTATGCGGTGATCTATATGGATCCCCGGGGGGTGGGCATGAGCGAGGGGGACGCCCACTATTTCGGCACCCAGGACGCCCAGGATAATTACGACGTCATCGAATGGCTGGCCCTGCAAAACTGGTGCAACGGCCGGGTGACCATGGCGGGCAATTCCTGGCTGGGCATCAATCAATGGTTTACCGCCGCCCTGCGGCCCCCTCACCTGACCTGCATCGCCCCCTGGGAGGGCCACGGCAACATGTACCGGGACGAGTACATGCGGGGAGGCATTCCCCACCAGTCCATTGTCCGGGAAGCCATGTGCTTCGGCAACCAGAACATGGAGGATCTGCCGGCGGAGATGGTGGCCTATCCCCTGTACACCGAGTTCTGGAAGGAAAAGAGCGCCGATTTTGAGCAGGTCCTCTGCCCCGCCTATGTGGTGGCCAGTTACTCCTCCCAGGTCCACTGCAACGGCACCTTTGAGGGCTTCCGGCGGATCTCCTCCCCGGAAAAGTGGCTGCGCATCCACAACACCCAGGAATGGGGCGACCAGCAGGACCCGGAAAACCGGGCAGATCTGCTGAAATTCTTCGATTACTATATGAAGGACCGGAGAGACAACGGCTGGGCCGACACGCCCCGGGTGCGGCTGACGGTGCTGGATATGAGCCACCCGGACATCCTGTACCGGCCGGAGGAGGAGTTCCCCCTGGCCCGGCAGCAGTTTTTGCGGCTGTATCTGGACCCGGCGGCGGAAAGCCTGTCCCTCCAGAAGCCGCCCATGGCCCGCCAGGGCGCCTATCAGAGTGACGACGGGGTCAGCCGGCTTCGCTTTACCTATACCTTCCGCCAGGAGACCGAGGTGGTGGGCTATATCAAGCTCCACGCCTTCGTCAGCGCCGACAGCGCCCGGGATATGGATCTCTACGCCAAGGTGCAGAAAATGGACGCCGACGGCCACTATGTGTTCAGCGACGGCATTGAGATGCAGTACGGCGGCCCCAACGCCATGCTTCGGGTCTCTCTCCGGGAGCTGGATCCCGAAACCTCCACCGATTCCGAGCCCCGCCAGCGCTTTGACCACCCGGTGCTCCTGCATCCCGGCGAGATTGTCCCCATCGACCTGGCCTTCTGGCCCACCGGTCTGAAATTCCACCCCGGCGAAACCCTGGAGCTGTCCATCGCCGGTTTCGACTACCTGGGGCTTCATCCCGCCATGGACCAGGTACTGGACGGCTGTAACCGGGGCGTCAACCGGGTCCACGCCGGCGGCGTCTACGACAGCTATCTGCAGATCCCTGTGATCCCCCAAATCTGACTATCCTCTTTTTCCCCCATTGTGAGAGGGCGAGCACGCCACCCGGCGCGCTCGCCCTCTTGCTATCTGCTGCTTCTATTCAATCCACCACCGGAATCAACAGATGGGAGTCATACGCTCCACCGGTGTATATTCTGTGTATCCCTTTGTTTTCCGGGCGGCATACCGGCCGATCTCCGGGCGGATAGGGACAATAGTCATACCCGGCCACGGTAAACAACAGCTTTTGTCCCCTATGCCAGCGCATGGAGGTGGGCCATAGCTCAATCTCCACCGGCACGATCTCACCCCGGGTCAGCATTTGCTGTCGGGTATGGGAATGGTAGGGCCGATCAGGGCTGGACCGCTGCGGGTCCACCTCCCGATGGGACACCCGCAGCCGGCCATCGGGTCCCGTATATTTGTAAAAGTATGCGTTGTGGTAGGGCATACTCCCATCAGCTGCCAGCTGGGTCACCCGGACAAACAGATCCATATCATCGTATTCGTCCGCCTCTACCCATAGCTTTGCCTTGAAATAGCCTGTGGTCTCCATCTCCTGCGTAACTTCCAACACAAAAGACAGCAGTTCATCACTCTGACTGTCATACGCACCCACAGAGGTTTGCTCCGGCAAACACGGTACAAGGGCACCCTCTCCTGCATTCAGATAATAGGGCACCAGTCTCCTCCGGGCCGGAGGGAACTCCTCTTCCGGACGCCCCAGCGTGTCCTCTCCCTCAAAGTCAAACACAGCCAGTCGCACCGGAGGGGTTTCCCGCCATCCGTTCTCCATGCCTTTCAGGAAATAGTCGAAGAACCGCCGCAAATCGTCGTTGCTGTCCTCATGATACAGGTCCACCCACTCCTGGGTATTCTGCACCCGGAGCCATTTATCCTTGGCGGCGGTGCGTTGATAGGCGTCAAAATCGCCGTGACCGTGGCAGTGGGCGGAGTAACAGGCCGTCATATATGCGGGAATGGTATTTTCCTCAAACCGGGCCATTTTCCCCTGCCAATACTCATTAAACAGAGGGTAGCGCTCCACCATGGTATACAGTTCTTCCATATACCCACCGCTAAAGGTCCGTTCATTCTTAATGGAGGTATCCACCGGAATTCCTCCCCGCAGATACTCTTCCCGATACAGATCCCCATGCCCCTCCAAAGTGGCCATGGCCTTCCAGTGAGGAGGATGCAGATGGGCGGCAAAATGTTGGACCATACCGTACCAGGAACAACCGCAGGTTCCTACATTGCCGGTGCACCAATCCATGGCGGCCACAGCCTCCACCGTGTCGCAGAGATCTTGAGCATCCTGTTCACCAAAATATTGGGCATCTCCTTCCGAAAGGAAAATGCCCCGGGGATCCGCGTTGACAATGGCATACCCATACTGCACCCAATAGGCCGGGTCCAAACACTCCCAGGCCTGCAGGCCGGAGGTATAGTCAAAGGGCAGCCCCAATCTGGGCTTGACAGACGGGTCAATGGGACGCCCAAAAACAGGCCCATCGGTGATATGATCCAGCATGTTGTTCATGCCCCGCTTTCCCGCGCTGCCCCAGGAGAGGATTGCCGGCACCTTTTCCTCAGTGGCAGGCCGGAAAATGTCAACGTAGATCTTGGTGCCGTCCCGCAGGACCACCGTCACATCCCGGTCGTAAATTGTCTCTGTGGGAAATGGCTTGCGCCCCTGCTGATAGACATAGCCGGCGGGCAGCAGAGTCCGACCGGGCCGATACCCTTCAAACCCCGGGCACTCCTCCACCGGCCTCTGTTTCAAAAAGGCCACCTGCACATTTCCAATCTGCACATTTTTCATACTCGGTCCTCCGTACTCTATTTGACAGGCGCCGGAACCGTCCCGCATCAGCGGGACAGTTCCGGCGCTCAATAACGACTATCTGATCAGGCGACAGGGCGCAGAGTGGACAGGTCGGGCCAGCCACGCAGGTCGTAGGTCAGGCCGGTCAACTCCGAACTGTAAGAGTCAATGCGCACATAGTTGCTCAGGGGATAGCAAATGAAATGGTCATTGGCAAACTGCTGGATTTCTGCATAAATCTCTTTCCGGGCAGTTTCATCCAGTTCCGTCTTCGCAGCGTCAATCAGCTCGTACAGCTCCTCATCCTGATAGCGGGCGCCGCCCTGGGCGGTGGCGGCGGAGACTCGGCCGTCCAGACGGTTCAGAATCGCAGAGGGATCCCAGGAATCCGCCATACCCACGTTGATGTCATACTCGCCGTTACGCAGCATGGTCAGGTAGGTAGCCTGCTCATACTGGTCCACGGTGGCGTCAATGCCCAGCTGCTCCAGCTGCGCCTGGAGCACCTCGGTGCTGGAGGGATCGCTGGTGGAGCACAACAAACTCAGATGCAGACCTTCGCCATTGGGATAGCCTGCCTCAGACAGCAGCTCCTTAGCCCGCTCCAGATTCACCTCTCGATAGCCGTTCTCCGGAGAAGCGTACAGGGGAGAAGATTTGGGGAAACAGGCATCCGTCTCCTCAGCGTAGCCGCCAAAGGCCACCGCGTTGAAGCCCGCCGCGTCCAGGGCCAAGCAGATGGCCTCCCGGACCCGCTCATCCTGCATTGCCTCGCTCTCAGTGCAGTTGAACCAAACCGCTTGCAGGTTATTCTGCTGTTCGATGACATAGGTGATGCTGTCGTCGGCATCCATGGTGGAGAGCTGGGCCACCGTATTGGAGATCAGGGCCTGGGCCTCACCGCTCTGGAGGGCCATCAGCCGGGATGCGGCATCATCCATAAAGTTATAGACGATGTACTTGTAGTAAGGCAGGTTGTCCTGATCCCAATAATCGTCATTCCGTTCAAACTTGCAATACTGGCCGTCCACCCATTCCACCAGGAAGTACTTGCCGGAACTCACAGGGGTGCGGGTGGCATTCTCCATACCGCCGGCAGCCTCAATGGCGGATTTGCAGATAATAGCGTAATGGGTGCAACCCAAAATATCCAACAGCTGCGGATACGGAGTATACAGCGCAAAAACAATGGAGTAATCGTTTTCAATCACAAAATTGTCGGTATCCGCAAAGGTGGTGTAATAACCGCTGAGGTTGTAGTTCTTGCCCTGTTCAAAGCTGTAGAGCACATCCTCCGCCGTCAGGGGGCTTCCGTCGGAGAAAGTGATCCCTTCCCGCAGGGTGAAACGGATGTGGGTATCGTCGATCCACTCCCACTCAGTGGCAACACCCGGGGAAATCTCTCCGGTCTCAGAATCGTAATGGACCAGAGTGTCCCAAAGCAAATTGTTGCCCCGGGAGTTGGGGTTGGTCTCCGCATACTGAGGCAGCAGGGCGGAGAACTCGTTTTCACCGGCCACCACCAGAGTCTCGTCGGACACACCGGAAACCGCCTCCACGGGAGCCTGTTCCTCCTCCTGGTCGGACGATGATGCAGAAGAGGCGTCGCTCTGGTCGCCACTTTGGTTTCCGCCACTCTGGGACCCTGTGCTCTGAGAACCGCAGGATGTCAAGAGTGTGAGGACCATCAGCATTGCCAAAATGAGTGCAGTGACTTTTTTCATGTTCATTTCCTCCTTGTCTTGTTGTTTATTGTTCCGATCCCTTCAGATCGGCAGGGCACATTTTTCCACAGAATTGGTTTTTTCTTATAGCTGTCCCGCCGCCACCTTGTGGCAGGCTACAAAATGTCCGCCTCCCATATCTTGCAGCTGAGGCGTGGCACAGTTGCGGCAACCTTCATCAGCATACGGACAGCGGGGCGCAAACCGGCAGCGATCCGGCGGGTCGATGGGGGAGGACAGTTCCCCCTTCAGCAGGATCTTTTTAGGCCGGTAATCCACGGAGGGAACGGGTATGGCCGAGAGCAGGGCTTTGGTATAGGGATGCAAACTGTTCCGAAACAGCTCTTTGGCCTCACACTTCTCAATGATCTGCCCCAGATACATGACACAGATCTCATCTGAAATATGCCGCACCACAGATAAGTCATGGGTGATAAACATATACGTCAACCCCAGCTGTTTCTGCAAATCGTCCAACAGGTTGAGTATCTGGGCTTGAATGGAAACATCCAGGGCGGAAACCGGCTCATCACACACGATAAAACTGGGGTCCAACGCCAGCGCCCGGGCAATACCGATTCGCTGTCTGCGTCCGCCGTCCAACTCGTGGGGGTAGCTCATGGCAAATCGCTGGGCGATTCCCACCGTATCCATCAGTTCCTTGACCCTTTTGGACAGCTCTTGCTTGCTCTTCGTAACCTTATAAATCACCATAGGTTCCGCAATCAGCTGAGTTACCGACCGCCTGGGGTCCAGGGAGCCGTACGGGTCCTGAAAAATCATCTGAATTTTGGGCCGCACCTGCTTAAACTGCTTTGCGGGAATTTCTGCAATATCCTGTCCATCAAAGATTACTTTGCCGCCGGTGGGTTCCGTGAGACGAATGATCGTTTTCCCCAACGTAGACTTGCCGCAGCCGGACTCACCTACCACGCCCAGGGTTTTGCCCTGTTCCAGCGTGAAAGAGACATCATCTACCGCATGGAGTACGCCGCCCGACACCTGAAAGTATTTTTTTAAATGGGATACCTCAAGCAGAGCCATTCCGGACCCCTCCCTTCTCATTGACGGATCTGCACTTGACAAAATGACCCGGTTCTACCTCCGTGAGTACGGGATCGCAGGTCTTACACGCCTCACAGGCTTTATCGCAGCGGTCATAATAGCTGCAATACTCAGGCAAATCCATGGGATCTGCCATCAGCCCTTTGATGGAATAGAGCCGATCCACATCTTTGTCGATGCTGGGCAGAGATGCAAACAGACCAATGGTATAAGGATGACATGGATTGCGGAAAATCTGCTCTACCGATCCACACTCTACAATTTCTCCGGCATAAATGACTGCACACTTGTCACAGATATCTGCCACAACTCCGAAATCATGGGTAATCAACAACATAGATGTCCCCAGCTTATCCCGAAGCTGCTTCATCATCTCCAGCACCTGTGCTTGAATCGTCACATCCAGCGCCGTGGTGGGCTCGTCGGCAATCAGCAATTCCGGATTGCAGGCCAACGCCTGGGCAATCACCGCCCGCTGTTTCATACCTCCGGAAAACTGATGCGGGTAGTCTTGATAACGCTCCGCCCGAATGCCCACCATCTCCAGCATCTCTACAGCCCTCTGTTCCGCTTCTTTCTTGGACACCTTATCATGAAGCCGGATCACTTCGGCTACCTGCTCCCCCACGGGAATCACCGGGTTCAGGGCGGTCATCGGGTCCTGAAAAATCATACTTACCACATTTCCCCGGATTTTTCTCATCTCTTTTTCCGGGATCTGATACACATCCTGGCCCTGCAGATGGATACTGCCCTGGATAATATGACTGGGGGGCACCGGCAACAGCCGGATGGCACTCAACGCAATGGTGGTCTTTCCCGCCCCCGTCTCTCCTACCAATCCCAAGGTCTCTCCTTTGCGGATGGTAAACGATACATTGTTAACCGCTTCCACCACACCGCTGGCCGTCTCATAGTGGACGATGAGGTCCTTTACCTCCAACACCGGCTGGGAACTCTCGTTCACAGGCCGGTCTGTACACATCCTTTGCATGAAACAGCCTCCTTTACTTCAAGCGGGGATCCAAAGCGTCCCGCAATCCGTCGCCAAACAGGTTCACCGCAAACACCGAAATCATGATCATCAGACCAGGGAACAGCACCATATAAGGGGCACTTTGAATGTAATCCTTGCCATAGGACAGCAGCGATCCCCACTCCGGCGTGGGGGGCGTAATGCCCACACCGATGTAGCTGAGCATGGAAATCATCAGAATGTCCCGGCCAATCATGCCCACCAGATAGATGATGATGGGACCCACCGCATTTGGAATCATATGCTGTACCAAAATGCGGGCGTTGCTGGCTCCAATGGAGATGGACGATTCCACATAGTCCTCTGTGCGCACCGTCATGATGGCGCCCCGGCAGGTCTTGGCGCATCCGGGCAGGGCGCCGATGCACATAGCCAGGATCAACACCGGCAAGCTGTTGCCCAGCACCGCTACGATGGCAATGCACAACAGGGTGCCGGGAATGGCTTGAAGCACATCCACGAAACGCATGATCACATTGTCGGTCTTGCCTCCGGCGTATCCGGCAATAAACCCAAACAGTCCCCCGAGCACCAGTGATGACAGCACCGCCAACAAAGCAATGGGCAGGGAGTATCGGGTGCCGTAAATACAGCGTGAAAACAGGTCCCGCCCGTAGGCATCCGTGCCAAATGGATGGGCCAGGCTGGGCTTTTGGGCAATGGCGGTGTAGTCCTGGGCCGCGTAGTCATAGGGACAGATCAGATCGGCGAATATGGCCACCAGCAACAGCAAAATAACAATTCCCATGCCCAGCAGCGCCGTACGGTTGCGGCACAGCCGCCGCCAGGATTCCCGAGCCAGAGAGGAGTTTTTGCGTCTGCCCTTTCGGTCAAAGGCTTTTCGGTTAATCCGCTCCATCTGCGGCGTCACATGCTTAGCCATTCGTCGCCACCTCCGCATTCGCCGCTTTGGGCGGCTTCTTCCCTTTCTTGGTGATAAACATACTCTTGAGCCGGGGATCAATCACGGTATAAACCAAGTCCACAATCAGGTTGACAATGGTAAACACAATCGCGAAAATAATCACGCCGCCCTGAATGGCAGGAAAATCCCGGTGGCTGATGGCATCCACCATGTACTTGCCAATTCCAGGGATCGCAAATACCGACTCAATGGTCAGCGCACCTCCCAGCATCGATCCAAGGGTGGCGCCAATACTGGTGACCACCGGAATCATGGCGTTTTGGAGAGCGTGGCGCCAGATGATAACCCGTTCTCTCTGGCCCTTGGCTCTGGCGGTACGAATGTAGTCCTCCCGAATGACTTCCAACATGCTCGATCGGGTAATACGAGTGATGCCGGACATGACATCCACCGCACACACGCCGATGGGCAGCACCCATCCCAGCGGGCTGGTGACTCCAAAAACCGGAAGCCAGTTTAAATCTACCGCAAACAGAGAGAGACACAGCAACGCCAGCCAAAAGTTGGGCATGGAGGCCGCCACCATGGAAATAACCAGCACTGCGCTGTCCAGCCAGGAATACTGTTTAACCGCAGAAACCACGCCCAGGGGAATGCCTACCGCAACACCTACTCCCAGAGATACAAAGGCCAAAATCATCGTGTATGGGAAGCAGTTCATAATTTCCTGGATCACAGGCTGTCTGGTATAATAGGAAATACCCAGATCTCCCTTGGATACGAAATTCCAAATATACTTCACATAGCGGATGATAATGGGATCATTTAATCCCAAGCTCTCTCTGGTTGCCTCCCGCACCGCTTCCGGGGCATCAATGCCCACCAGCTGATCCACAGGATCACCAGGTGTGATGGCAGAGAGGATGAACACAATGGTCAACACACCCAGAATGACAGGGATCATCAGTAAGATGCGCTTTAAAATGTATTTTGCCAATGTATATCGCTCCTTTCTAAGGCATCATACCCTCCAAACCGTTCCCTGCTCTGTTTGTTCCTCACAGCAGGACATCTCCGGATCCAAATTCAGCACCGGTCTCACGCCGGTGACATCGATGCAAACCTTGTCATAGCTGAGCTGAAAAACAGGGTGGAAATACCGGGCCACAAAGGAATACTTGGAACATGCGCTGCGCAGCCAATACTTCCAGCCCAGCTTGGGATGAAATATACCGGGATCATCATAGCCTGCATATTCACTGGGCGGATTCCAGTCCCTGCCGTGGCGCTCCACCTGATCCGGAGACGGAACCGCATAGGTCAGGTAGGGGTCTTGCTCAAACAAGGGGAAGGGAACCCCTTCCGGTATTCCCCATTCATCGCCAAAGTTGATCTCCGTCCGACTGGGCAGAAAGGCCTTGGCCTGAACTGTCCTGCACTCGCTGCTGTCAACACCGGTTCGCACGGTATAAGGTACCTGCACCTCCAGTATGCCCGCCCGAAACTCCGGGGAAAAGCGAGCTAAAAAGCCTGGCTTCCGATGATACGGCTGTTCCCCGTACCATGTTCCCGCCTCATCCGGCGGCGCATCATAGGGATGGCTGGGATGATACCAATCCTCTTCCTCCGAGTTCAGCCACTGATGAATGTTGCTCAGGGCATATTCATTGTTGCCATATTTGCCGGGGTTGCGGAATGTAGTTTTCTCCGGGTTGGAGGGTTCCCGGGCATCAAAGGCCCGGGCTGCAATAATGTGTCGGGTAATCAGCGTAGTTCCCTGGTAACCGGGATGATTCTGTGCCGCCACATAGAACAGGGTACCACTTTGCTGCTCTTTCACCAGAGCACCCACAGGTAATTCTCCTAGTCTCATATCACGGCCTCCTTGCAGGGTCCAGCGTAACCTGGTGCGCTTTGATGCGTTGACAAACAGAACCATGGTCTGACAACCCCGCCTCTATCAATCGCTGGTGCTTTTCCACGCAGGCTTTACAAAACCCGTGGTAATGACATCCTCTGGTTCTGCAGGGGCACTCCGCATTGATGGGATAGTCTTCCGACATCACTATCTTTTCCTCCGGAGTGGTATTATGATGAGTAATGGGATCAGGAAATCTTAAATAAGTATCTTCCATAGGATTGCCTTTCTGTAAATCACATAAAAAGTCGGTATATTATCTCAACATGTTTGTAGATTTGGCACAAATCCTGCATTGATGATACCGTATCTGTCGAATTTTGTAAAACTAGCATTCTTTATGTCGATATAAACACCGCTTATACCGTCATACAGGCAGACAACAGACACCCGCCCTGCACGTCTGCGCAGGGCGGGTGTCTGTTGTCACATCGTTTCGCTCTATTCAATTGTCACTATCCGTGGAAATATTAAGGTTGGGGTAATTTGGGATAGGGTTTTAGGGACTTGCTGCTCTCCCGAATCAAGCGGAAAACCTGCTTATCCGTCTCAGATAATCGGTGCTTACGATAGGCAAGACATACATCATAGTCCAACAGCACATCATACACAACCAATCCACCGCCAAAGTCATTGACCATGGTTCCAAAACCCGCATGGGGTGTCATACCTATGGCATCGGAGGTCAGCAGATACTTTCTCACTGCAATGATATCGTTGATGTTGATGATACGGTTGTTAAACTTGTACTGCGTCATCAACTTCATGATAGGCGCCTCCGGTACTGGAAGATAGCTGACGATATCATATCGGAAAATATCCTGAATGGACACCTGTTCCTGAAGCGCCAGGGGATGCCCCTCCCGACAGTAAAAGACAAACGCATCCCGCCACAGTGTCTCCAGCACAATATTACGCCGCAAAAATTGCTCAATCTCTTTGGTAGAAACCTCAAACAACTGCACTATTCCGCATTCCAACTCATTTTTCATCAGCGAGTGCAGCAAATCTGCGCCGTCATTCATCTCATATATCACAGAGAGAGACGGGTCGATGGTTTTCATCTCCTCTCCCACCGTATAGAGAATGGTGCTATACATGTATCGTGTGGCAGCCACCCGATACTGACGGGTGGGACGGCCAGAGGTGCGGGAGAGGGCTTGGATCTGGGCAATGGACTCCAAGGCAGACTGTGCCAAAGGCAAAATGGCCTTCCCTTCCCGGGTGAGGCGAAGTCCGTCCTTGTCTCGGCTAAACAGACGTATTCCCAACTCTTCTTCCAGCTCTTTAATCCCTGCGCTGATGGCAGGCTGAGTCACATACAGCATCTTGGCGGCTTTGGAAAATGAACCGTATTGTTCCGCCGCCACCAAGAACTCCAATTGATTGATCCGCATGGGGTACCGCCTTCCTCTTCGCTCCGTTCCTTCGCCCTTCAATCCCGCATCTTTCCTAGCAGTTTGATGGAATTTTATCATATTCAAAGACAATTGGCAAATGGGACATCTTTACAACCGTTTGAACTACCGCCATTCCTCCTCCCCCGCGGGCTTGCGCTCCGGCTAAAGATCCTGTATACTGAATATGTACCATTTTTCATGTCCGGGAGCGCCTCAGCGCTCCCGTTTTCCCCGTTGGAAAGGAACCCATCCTATGTATATCTATCTCATGCGCCACGGCCAGACCGACTGGAACATTGTCCACCGGATGCAGGGCCGCTCCGATATCCCCCTGAACGCCACCGGTTTGCGGCAGGCCAGACAGGCCGCCGCCGGCATGAACAAGCTGCCCATCGACCGCATCCTCACCAGCCCCCTGCGCCGGACCCGGCAGACCGCCCAGGCGGTGGCGGCGGGCCGGGGAGTGCCGGTGCTGGTGGAGGAAACCCTCATCGAAATGGGCTTCGGAGATCTGGAGGGCAAGCTGCTGAAGGACAACCCCGAATACCAGTGCATCTTCTCCGATCCGGATCGCTATGTCCCCTTGGGGGACGGAGAGACTTACCAGCAGCTGGATGAGCGGTGCCGCACTCTGCTGGAGGAGATCATCCCCCCTCTGGAGGAGAACTACCACGATGTGCTGATGTGCAGCCACGGCGCCTTTATCAAGGGTGTGGTCCGCCGCTTGCTGAACCGGCCCCTCTCCCAGCTCTGGATCGATCCCCCCCAGCCCAACTGCTCCTGCACGGTGCTGGAGTGCAAAAACGGCGTTATCACTCTGGTGGAGCAGGGCCGGGTCTACGCCAAGGCATGAGGGGCTTGGACTTTTGCCCCGCTTGTGCTATACTACATCCAATCCATCTGAATTTTATGCCATCCAAAGGAGGCCCCTTCTATGGTCACTGTCACCCTGGCCACCCAGCGCGTCCGGGAGGTCCATTTTGTCAATCACATCGATAAGTCCGGCCAGATCCAGCTGTCCAGCAGCTTCAACTTCCATGTGGACTACGCCGCCGACAACACCCGCTGCGTGGCAAAGCTCTACCAGAGCGCCCAGATGAAGGATGACCCCGACAAGCTCTTCATCTCCGCCGAGATCGTGGGCATCTTTAACCTGCAGGGGGTCACCGACGAGGAGACCAAGCGGGACGCCCACGTCCAGTGCTACGACCAGCTGTTCCCCTTCCTCCAGAGCACCGTGAACCAGCTCACCACCGCCTCGGGGATGCCCGGCTTCCTGCTGAAGAAAAACCCCATGAAGCGGGAGAACATCACCTTCGCCCAGAAGAAGAAGGACCCGCCCCCCATGACCCTGCCCATCGTGTAACTGATCCGAAATGACAGCCGCCCCGGAACACACAGAAAACGCGTGTTTCGGGGCGGTTTTTAGTTGGCTTCCGGATGGAACAGGGCGTCCACCGTCAGCTCCAATTCCTGAGCCAGCCGAAAGGCCAGGGACAGGGTGGGGTCATATTTGTTGTTCTCAATGGCATTCACGGTCTGCCGGGACACGCCGCACTTCTTGGCCAGTTCCTCCTGGGACAGCCCCAGCTCCTTCCGTCGCTGCCGAATACAGTTTTCCACCTCATCCACCAAGCTTTCTCTTGTAATACAGCAGGGCCACGAAATACAGGATGGCGGTCACCTCCAGCTGGACAAAGGGATTCACCGCCATGGGCTGGGCGCGGACAAAATTCGCGATCACATCCAAAATGGCGGCGCCGGTCATTCCCAGCAGGGTAAAACAGCCCGCTTTCCACACCGCCAGCTGGCTGCGCTCATCCCCGGGCCGCACCAGAGACACAATCATACCGATGTCCAGAGCGGCAAAGATCCCCAGCACTACAACACAAAAAATGATCAGTTGCAACGGCATAAGACACACTCCTTTTCTCCATCACGGGTTCAAAATGTAAAATCCTTTTGACATTTCGAAGTATAGACCGTCCCTTTAAAAATGTCAAGACCTTTTTACATTTTTGATTAAAAAAGGCTGGCGCCCCCCAATGGTGGAGCGCCAGCCTTTTTGCTTCCGGAGTGCAACTTTGTGTTCCCCGACCACCCAACTCCAGGGCGGAGCGCCCGGAAACCTCGACGGTTCTTGACAATATCGAACATCCGTGCTATTATCTCACATAGAACAATCGTTCTACATTTCCCGACAGGACATAACGTTTCCCCGGTTGACCATAACGCAACATATTGTGTGAAATAATCGAAAAAAACGATAAAAACAGCAATATTTTGTTATCCTGTCTTGCTTTTCTACTGGACGGGGCCCACAAGTTGTGGTATATATTTATTGGAGGATACTCTGGACAAAGGAGACAATCTGATTCCAGAGCCGGGTGAAAAAGCCCTGGGCGTCCCCACCGGTCAGGTCGTTGAGCACGTTCTCCACTTTGTTGAACAGCTCCTTGGCCTGCTGCTCCAGGGCGGAGACGTCAAAGTCGGTGGAGGCGATCTTCTTGATGAGATCGATGATCTGCTGCCGGGTGGCGTCATCCAGCGTGATCCCCATCTCCTGGCAGATCCGGTCCAGGGCGTCTTCGATCTCCTGATCCGTCACGTCCTTGCCGTTGGCGAAGACCTCGTTCTTCAAGGCCGCGATGAGCTCCGCCGCCGTGGAGGCGTCGCCGATCTCCTCGCCAATCTCACCGGTCAGCACCAACTCGTTGTTGGCTGCGTCCACACTCTCGTCGGAGAGGGTCTCGCCGGTCATGATCTCATAGGCCTTCATGGCGCTGACCAGGGCGGCGGTACCGCTGATATTGGTGGGACCCGCCACCACCAGATCCACGTCGGACACCCCGGCGGTGATCAGGGCGTTCTGATACATCTCCACCGTGCAATAGCTGATGTTGTGGGTGGTGATATGGATGCCCTCCCCCTGGTCCAAGGGGGTCAGCAGAATGCTGGAGTAGGCCTTGCTGCCGATGACCGAGGCATCCAGGTAGTCCCCGAAGTACTCGTACTCCTCCTGGTTGGTGGTATAGTACACATTATAATTTTCCTGATAGTTGGCCGGGTCCTCCACCCCCAGCAGATCCAGCACCGTGGCCAGCTGGTCGGCGTTCAGATCCGCCCCCAGCACCAGGCAGGGCTTGGAGCTGTCGGCCTGGGTGGTTTCTCCCTCGGCGCCGGCGGAAAAGCCCAGGGCGGAGACAAGTCCCGCCACACAGAGCAAAACCGCCATCATCCGTTTGAATTTCATAACATACCTCATTTCTATGTAACGTTCTGGTTTCCGGGCCCGGTGCCCGGACGCCCTCATTATAAATCTCCGCCCCCGGGAAGACAAGTCCGTTTTATGGGACACCATTGGGGGTAACCTTAGGACAACGAAACGCGTAGGAGGTTCTACCGATGAAAACGCTGTACTTTCAAACGAATCAATATGTCCGCCGTGAGGGAAACGTCATCGACTTCACCGAATACAGAGACCGGCTCCAGCGCTCCGCCGCCGCCCCCGCCGCCGTGGGGGACAACGTCAGCTACCACTGGGAGGTTGACGAATCCATCTGGCACTATGAGGAGCCCAAGAAACAGGCCCGCCCCGCCCGGCGCCGCAGATTCCGACTGAATTTGCGCCCGGCGGATGTGGTGGAGCTGTGCACCGCCGGGGCCACCCTGGCCCTGGTGATCACCGTCTGGATTCAGTTCCTGTTCTGATCCGCCCCCAGTTTGGGCCATTTCCTGCATTAGTGGATGAAATAAAAGTCGCCCCGGACTTTTAGAAAAAGCCCGGGGCGTTTTTTTCATATCATGGGGCAAAAACAAAGGCCGGCATCTTATTCGCACCCCCCCGGCAACGCTTTTGCGAAGCCCGTGCGATCGACACCGGTCTCAGTGGAATCATTGTAACAAATTCGACACATTTTTGCAATCATTTCGCAGATAAAAAAAGCACAATATTTTTTTCTTACGCCTCCGCTCCATGGTGCAGAAAAAACAAAAAGCGCTTTTTTGTCCGCAGCGCAAAGACACTTGTTTCCCCGTGCAAGCATTCCGTCTTTTCCACAAAAAAGCAGTTTTTCCTTTACATTCGGGGCAAACTATGCTATACTGGTTCAGCTTCCATGATGGGTTATCATGGTCTGCGGCCCTCCGGCCTAGTTTCGGGATACCGGCCCGTATTTCCAGCGGGTTTTTCACCCGCCCGTAACTCAGCCGACAGGGAATATAAAAGAAAGGTGGAATCATCATGATCCGCAAAGAAGAGAAAACTGCCGTTATCGAGGCCAACCGCACCCACGAGACCGACACCGGTTCTCCCGAGGTCCAGGTCGCTATCCTGACCGCCCGCATTCAGCAGCTCACCGAGCACCTGCGGGAGCACACCCACGACAACCATTCCCGTCGTGGCCTGCTGAAGATGGTCGGTAAGCGTCGCAAGATGCTGGACTACCTGGCCAAGAAGGACATCGAGCGCTATCGTGCCCTGATCGCCAAGCTGGGTCTGCGTAAGTAAGTTTTCCCTGTCAGGGCGGCGCACTCCATGCGCCGCCCTGATTTCCGTTGCCCCAAACAAAATTTCGGAGGCCTACCGCACTTCTTTAGCAGTTGAATCTGCCCTCGAGCCCCGGATTCGAAGCCGGATTCAAGTGCTAAAAGGCACGGTGGGGCCTCCCAGAAAAGGAGGACAAACAATGTCTACCATCATCAATCACAAGACGTTCCCCAACTACCGCAAGTATGAGATGGATCTGGCGGGCCGTCCCTTCTCCATCGAGGTGGGCAAGGTGGCCGAGCTGGCCAACGCCGCCGCTATGGTCAAGTACGGCGACACCACCGTCATGGTGGCCGTCACCGCCTCCCCCCGTCCCCGGGACGGCGTGGACTTCTTCCCCCTGAGTGTGGACTTTGAGGAGAAGCTCTACGCCGTGGGCCGCATCCCCGGCTCCTTCATGCGCCGGGAGGGCCGTCCCTCTCTGCCCGCCGTGCTGGCCAGCCGCCTCATCGACCGGCCCATGCGCCCCCTGTTCCCCAGCGACCTGCGCAACGATGTGTGCATCACCTGCACCGTCATGAGCCTGGACCGGGACTGCTCCCCTGAGGTCACCGCCATGATCGGCGCCTCCGCCATGGTGGCCATCTCCGACATTCCCTGGAACGGCCCCATCGGCTGCTGCGAGGTGGGCTATGTGGATGGCCAGATCGTCATCAACCCCAACCAGGCCCAGAAGGCCGTCAGCCAGATGGACACCACCGTGGCCTCCACCGGCGAGAAGGTGGTCATGATCGAGGCCGGTGCCAAGGAGATCCCCGACGAGATCATGTTCGAGGGTATCAAGGCCGCCCATGAGGTCAACAAGACCATCGTGGCCCTGATCAACAAGATGGTGGAGGAGATCGGCAAGCCCAAGTTCACCTATGAGCACGCCGACTTCAACCAGGAGCTCTTCGACAAGATTGTGGAGGCTACCATGGAGGAGGCTAAGGCCGCCATGGACACCGACGACAAGAACGTCCGGGAGGAGCGCTGGAACAAGCTCATCGACCACTGGCATGAGCTGTTCCTGGAGGACTATCCCGATATGGACAAGTATCTGGAGACCTTCACCTACAAGTTCCAGAAGAAGATCGTCAAGGCCTGGTTGCTGGAGGGCCACCGTGTGGATGGCCGCAAGAGCAACGAGATCCGTCCTCTGGGCGCCGAAGTGGGCGTGCTGCCCAAGGTCCACGGCTCCGGTCTCTTCACCCGGGGTCAGACCCAGGTGCTGAGCATCGCCACCCTGAACACCCTCTCCGCTTCCCAGAAGCTGGACACCATCTGGGAAGAGGAGTCCAAGCGCTATATGCATCACTACAACATGCCCGCCTACTCCACCGGTGAGGCCCGGGGCGCCAAGAGCACCAACCGCCGTGAGTACGGCCACGGCGCTCTGGCTGAGCGGGCTCTGGAGCCGGTGCTGCCCTCCATCGAGGAGTTCCCCTACGCCATCCGTGTGGTCTCCGAGGTGCTGTCCTCCAACGGTTCCACCTCCCAGGGCTCCATCTGCGGCTCCACTCTGGCTCTGATGGACGCCGGCGTGCCCATCAAGGCCCCGGTGGCCGGCATCTCCTGCGGCCTGATCCAGGACGACGACGGCAGCTTCAACACCTTCATCGACATCCAGGGCGTGGAGGACTTCCACGGCGAGATGGACTTCAAGGTGGCCGGCACCAAGGCCGGTATCACTGCCATCCAGATGGACCTGAAGAACGACGGCCTGACCATGGAGATCATCCAGTCCGCTCTGGACATCACCCGGGACGCCCGCTATGAGATCATCGACCAGGTGATCCTGCCCTGCATCCCCGCCCCCCGCTCCGAGGTGAGCCCCAACGCCCCCAAGATGATCAAGATGAAGATCGACACCAACAAGATCCGTGAGGTCATCGGTTCCGGCGGCAAGGTCATTCAGAAGATCCAGGCCGACTCCGGCGCCAAGATCGACATCGAGGAGACCGGCGACATCTTCATCTCCGGCCCCGATACCGAGAGCGTGGAGCTGGCCAAGAAGGCCATCGAGACCATCGTCTTTGTCCCCGAGGTGGGCGCCCTCTACTTCGGCAAGGTGGTCCGGATCATGCAGTTCGGCGCCTTCGTGGAGCTGGCCCCCGGCAAGGACGGCCTGGTCCACATCTCCAAGCTGGCCAACCATCGGGTGGCCAAGGTGGAGGACGTGGTCAACATCGGCGACATGATCTGGGTCAAGGTCACCGACATCGACGAGAAGGGCCGCGTCAACCTGAGCCACAAGGACGCCCTCCGGGAGATCCGGGAGCAGCAGGCTCAGAAGTAAGTAAAATCCCGTATATTCGGTGATACTAAGCCGGACGGACATTGGTTTTTCCTCTCGTCCGTCCGGCTTTTTTGTGGGCCCCACAGCCAGGGGCCGTAATCCGTTCCATTCGGCCGGGCCATGGGCCCGGCACTTCCAAGAAGATCGCGAGGCGGAAGCTATGTACGACTATCAACTGATCACCCTGCCCAACGGGGTGCGGATCGCCTCGGAGCGGATGCCCGGGGTCCGCTCCGCCGCCCTGGGCATCTGGGTCACCACCGGCTCCCGGGAGGAGAAGGCCTCCGAGAGCGGCGCCGCCCACTTTATTGAGCATATGCTCTTCAAGGGCACCCCCCACTGCTCCGCTGAGGAGCTGGCACGGCGGATGGACGCCATCGGGGGCCAGATCAACGCCTTCACCACCAAGGAGAACACCTGCTTCCACGCCCGGTGCCTGGACACCCACCTGCGGGAGGCCCTGGACATCCTCTGCGACATGTTCTTTGACAGCGCCTTTGCCGAGGCGGACGTGGAGACCGAGCGGGGGGTCATTCTGGAGGAGATCGGCATGTACGCCGACGACCCGGCGGATCTGGTCAGCGAAAAGCTGTTCGCCGCCGTCTTCCACGGCAGCTCCCTGGGCCGGCCCATTCTGGGCCGGAAAGCCACCCTCAGCAAGATGACCGGTGCCTGGCTCAAGGACTACAAGCAGCGCCACTACACCGCCGACCGGGTGGTGGTCACCCTGGCCGGCAGCTTTGACGAGGGCATCCTGGAGGCGCTGAAGGACCGGTTCAGCGCCATGGCCCCGGGCAAGCCTCAGCATCTGAAACCGGCGGCCATCCAGGACTCCATCGTGGCCAAGAAAAAAGCCACCGAGCAGAACCATCTGCTGGTGGCCTTCCCCTCCATCACCGACCGGGACCCCCGGAAATACCAGATGCAGCTGCTGTCCTCCATCCTGGGGGGCGGCATGTCCTCCCGGCTGTTCCAGCAGGTGAGGGAGAAAAACGGCCTGTGTTACAGCGTCTACACCTTCGGCACCAGCCACGAGGAGGTGGGGCTGTTCTCGGTGTACACCGCCCTGAACCAGGAGCAGGAGCCCCGGGCCATCGGCTGCATCCGGGACGTGCTCACCGACTTCTTGCAGAACGGCCCCACCCAGCAGGAGCTGGAGCTGGCCCGGGAGCAGAGCAAGGCCAACGTTTTAATGGGACTGGAGGCCACCTCCGCCCGGATGAGCCACCTAGCCCGGTGCCTGCTGCGGGAGGGGAGATTTTTGACC
>CABRZO010000005.1 GCA_902475455.1 uncultured Eubacteriales bacterium | reverse complement strand
GGTTTTTTGTCATTTGGCCTGATCTGTGGTATAATTGTGGAAGTTTTTAGAAAAACGCGGGAATTTCCGGAAGGAGATTCCCTGATTTGAGACAGATCAGGAGGAATGTAATATGGTAACCATCACCGATGAGGAGAGAAAACTCCCCTACGCCAAATATTTCGACCGCCCCATGGCGCCCATCCCCCAGGAGAAGCTGGACATTTGGAAGGGACCGCTGGCGGACCCGGCCCTGGCCACGCCCATTGAGCGGCGAAATGATTTCCTGGAGGGCAAGGTGGCCTTGGAGGTGGGCTTTACCGTGGCCCCCAACGGCACCGGCTTTGTGGCCAACTCCACCTTTATGCCCGGGGTGACGCCGGAGATGTTTGACTGGTGGTTTGGCTGGCATTCGGTGGGTTCCGATCTGCGCTATAAGATCTGGGACAAGGAGGACCATTACTATGCCAGGGCCATGAATCCGGCGTATGTGCTGGATCCGGCGGTGCCCAACCATCAGAAAACCTGGGGCGTGACCCATGATATTCTGGAGGATATCGGCCTGGGTCCGGATCCCCTGAAGCTGACCTTCCATAAGCCCTCGGACCTGGGTTATGACATGGCCAAAATCGGCACCGACACCTGCGCCACCATGGTGTGCGCCACCGGTGTGAGCCAGGTGGCGGCGGTGATGACCCATAAGGCGGTGGCGGCGGAAGGCGGCATCTGGTTCAAGTCCCATTTCTGGATGGGCTATGGACTGGACCAGGGGGGAAAACTGGTAAAGCTGCTGCCGGAGGGGGTGTCCATTCCTGAATTGGCCCCCCGGGCCCTGTTTGGCCATAACATCAAAGAGTTCACCAATCTGGCGGCCATCCTGCCGGAGCTGTACGCCGAAGAAAAGGACAATTGGTAAGATGTACCGTAAGCCCCCGGGGAAGCCTACGCTTTTCCGGGGGCTTCAGTCTGTCGAAAAACTATAAGTATTGACAGTTTCACAGAATTCCGTCCTCTGCAGAGGACGGAACAAAATTCGATTTTGTCATTTCCAAGGACATGCGCCTCGGAAATGACTCTTCTCATGCAGGGAAGGGTGACTTTTGCGTAAGCAATCGAGCCCTGTCCTGCATGCGGCTCTTTTGTCGAAAAAGGCCGTAGGCCTTTTTTCGACAAGCTCAAGCCCCCGGGGAAGCCTACGCTTTCCCGGGGGATTGTTCTCTCGACAGATGCCGGGAAAACTTCCGCCGGTTGACAACTTTGACACAACTTTGTGATACAATACCCAATCAGAGAGAATACAGGCGGCTTTGACAGAGCCGGGCCGTTCTGAGAGGAGAGAGAAGGATGATTCAAATTCTGATTGTGGAAGATGACGCAGCCATTTCCAATCTGATTCGGACAACCCTCCAGGGGGAGGGGTATCTGTGTACCTGCGCTCTGGACGGAACGCAGGGGGCGGATCTGATTGACAGCGGCCATTGGGACCTGGTGCTGCTGGACCTGATGCTGCCGGAGATCAGCGGCTATGACCTGCTGGAGTATCTGCGGCCCACCGAGACACCGGTGATCATTATTTCCGCCATGGGCCAGGTTCAGGACCGGATTAGGGGCCTCAAAATGGGAGCGGACGACTATCTGGTCAAGCCCTTTCAGATCGGCGAGCTGGTGGCCCGGGTGGAGTCGGTGTTGCGCCGCACCGGCCGGGCCAGCAAGGCGGTGGTCTGCGGGGATGTCAAGGTGGATCTGGAGTCCCGCCGGGTGGAAAAGGCGGGAAGGGTGGTGGATCTCACCGTCAAGGAGTTTGATCTGCTGGCCACTCTGATCCGCCACCGCAATGTGGCGCTGACCCGCTGTTATCTCTATGAAACTGTGTGGGGAGAGGAGTATCTGGGGGAGACCCGGACCCTCGACAGCCACATTCAGCGTTTGCGCAAGAAGCTGGATTGGAATGACACCATTCAGACCGTGTTCCGCATTGGTTACCGGCTGTGCACCCCCCAGGACACCGAGGCGGAGGAGCCGTGACGGCGGGGCCGGGGCGAGGAGGCTGACATGAAATTTTTTGCCAAGTTGTTCCTCTGCACCCTGCTGATCCTCACCGCTGCCCTGGCGGCGGCGGAGTATTTCACGGTATCCACCAGCCTGTCCAATGCGGTGGAGCACCAGGTGGAGAACGGGCTGCAGCAGCACCAGCTGGTGAAATACGCCATCCAGTCGGGGATTCTCAACGCCAGCCGGACCTCCGCGGTGGAGGAGACCACCTTGGAGGATGTGGCCCAACAGACTGCCGAGGCCATGTCGGTGGAGCTCAGTCTGGCCCCCGCTGGAGGGGAGCCGGTGTACTCCAATGTGGCCGAGGGGCTGGAGGGCAGCACTCAGGAGGAGGGCGTGATCAGTTATCAGATCCTGGAGCGGCAGGGAGCCTCCGCCGGAGCGGACGGCCTGATCTCCAATTGGCTGGTGGTGACCAGCGCCTTCAGCCAGAGCGGCTATTCTCTGGAGCTCACCACGGTGGAAAATATGAGCGGCGTGTTTGCGGAGGCGGAGCAATTGCAGCGCCGCTGCCAACTGGTGTTTTTGGCGGCCAGCCTGGCCGGCTCGCTGCTGATGCTGCTGCTATCCTGGCTGCTGACCCGGCCCATCAAGCGGCTGGAGCGGGCCAGCCGGGCCTTCGCCCGGGGGGAATACCGCCGCCGGCTCAAAACCCGCTCCCGGGATGAGATCGGCGATCTGACCCGCACCTACAACTGGATGGCGGACACCATTGAGGACAAGATCGGGGAACTGGAGCTGGCGGTGCGCCAGCGGGAGGATTTCGTGGCGGCCTTCGCCCACGAGCTGAAAACCCCCATGACCAGCATCATCGGCTATGCGGATACCATTTATCAAAAGAAGCTCACCCCGGCCCAGATCCATGAGGCGGCGGGGTATATCCTCAATGAGGGGATGCGGCTGGAATCCCTGTCCTTCAAGCTGATGGAGCTGATCACCCTGGACCGGCAGGATTTTCTGCTGGAGGAGATGGATCTGGGGCAGCTGCTGCGGGATGTGGAGGAGACTGCCTTCCCGGCGGCCCTGAAGCGGCGGGTGAAGGTCTCCTTTACCTGGGAGCCCGGCTATGCCCGGGTGGAGTATGACCTGTTCAAAACCCTGCTCTTAAACCTGCTGGACAACGCCTTCAAATCCGGGGGAACCCGGGTCCGGGTCACCGGCGAGATAGAGGGGGACCGCTATTTGATCCGGATTGATGATGACGGTCGGGGTATTCCCGCCGACCAGCTGAGCCGGATCACCGAGGCCTTTTATATGGTGGACAAGTCCCGTTCCCGGCGGGAGCACGGGGCCGGTTTGGGGCTGGCCCTGTGCGCCAGAATTGCCGCCATCCATGGGGCCCGGTTGGAATATGATTCGGAGGAGGGCCAGGGTACCACCGTGGCCATCGGATTGCCCGTCTGTGACCGGGAGGAGGAAGGGGAATGAGCGTGGGCGTATGGTTCCGCCGCTGGCTGCTGCCGGTGCTGCTGGCGGTGTGTATGCTGGCCCTGGGGGCCCTGGTGCCCGGTTATCTGCTGGATCGTCAGGAGCGGGAACTGCTCCAGAGTACCAACACGGTGCCGGTCAGCGATGTGCGGCCCTATGGAGAGAACTACGATCAGATCAAAGCAGGGCTCCTGGCGGCCCTGGAGGTGGTACGCGACGGCTATTATCAGGAGGGCACGCTGTCGGAGGACTACTGGGAGTCGGGAGAAGGCAGCCAGACAATGGAAGGATTCAATGATTTTTTGATTCGATGGGCCGGGGAGAGCCAGCAGCCCTGGCTGGAACGGCTGGCCGCCTCGGATCTGCAAAATCCAAACCTGGTGGCCGGCGCTGACGGCCAGGAGGATTTCTCGGCGGTGATGCTGGAGCGTTGGTCGGAGACGGAGGGAAATTCCCAGACCTGGACGCTGGCGGTGACCTCCACGGCGGGCATCCCGGTCCAGATGGAGTTCTGGGTGAGTCCCCAGGAGGGGTATCTCAGCCCTCAGGCCCTGTGGGACGGTCTGCTGGCCGCCTACTGGGAGAGCTGCGGCCTCACCTTTGGCCCTCTCCAGGTGACGGAAGGCCCCACCCAGAACGGCACCTTTGACGAGGAGACCTTCCGGGCGGGGGTGGAGTACTTTGACTGGGGAGACTCAGGGATGGAGGCCTACGCCGGCTTTTCCGCTGTGAGCAGCGATTTGTCTTTTGAGCTATCCCTGTGGATTGTGGCCTACGGGTCGGAGGACGGACTGGGTACCTGGGACCTGGTCGTTCGGCTATGGGAGACAGAAGAGGAATTGACAGGCGGTAGTTCACAAGTTTACAATAATGACACAAGCTGGTGAAGAATCGGAAACATACATCTGCTATCCTATTCCTCGAGGTCATCAGAACCTCGCCACAGAGATGGGGGTGCTTTCATGGCGTACACAGATCGATGGGAGGATTCGGAGCGGGAAAGCCGCCCCGATTTTGCAGAGAACTGGGAAGAGGAGTGGGAGGAAGAATGGGACGAGCCACCCCGGCGGAAAGCTGTCCGCCGACGCCGGAGAAGCAGCGGTCTGCGGTACAGCCTGAATCTGTTGATCGCTGTTTTGATGATCTGTCTCAGCGCGGCTCTCTGTTTGGGCCGCATTCTGTCTGGACCCGCCCAGGAGGAGCAGGAGGACGTCACAGCAGGAGGCGGCGGATATACCACGCCGGACTTGTCGGAAGATGCTGACCAGGAGGATCAAAACGCTCAGATGCTCCAGGAGATCTTGGAGCATCCGGAGATCTATCCCCAGGACCTGAGGGAGCTGGCCCAAAAGAATTCTGAGGCCCTGGAGTATGTCTATCAATATCCCCAGCTCCACGATCAGACCTTTGAAATTGATCTGAGCGCAGAGGCTGCCTCAGGAGAGATCCCGCTGCTGCTGCAATGGGATGCCCGCTGGGGCTATCAGAGCTACGGCAGCGGCCTGATCGGCTACACCGGCTGCGGCCCCACCTGCCTGTCCATGGTGGCCCTCTATTTGACGGGAAACCCTGACTATGATCCTGTCACCGTGGCCGACTATGCGGAACAGCAGGGGTATTATGTCAGCGGCAGCGGCACTTCCTGGGACATGATGACCGAAGGATGTCAGCACTTTGGTCTGACCTCAGAGGAAGTGGGCTTGGATGAGAATGAGATGAGCGCTGCCCTGGAGGAAGGAAAGCCCCTGATCTGCGTCCTGGGCCCCGGAGATTTTACCGACTCAGGCCATTTCATTGTGATTACCGGCCATACAGGGGAGGGCTTTACCATTCACGATCCCAATAGCCCTCAGCGCAGCGCCCAGGTCTGGACCTTTGCCCGGCTCAGCAGCCAGATCAAAAACGTTTGGGCCTATTCAAAAGCCTGAGTTTATTACATATACTACAAGCAGCCCACCTGAATGGCCGGTGGGCTGCTTTTCTTGTTGTTTCAAGAAGTACGCACAACAAAAATGGAATTATATACCAAGTGGGGTATAAGGTGATTGAATTTATAACACCAGGAATCACAAAAAAGAGTCACTTTATTATAAAAAAATGATACTATTCGGTATATTTGCGTTATTTTTACATATAAAAGTTCTGATTTTCAAACAACTTTCGGAAAACACATTTTCTTTTTCGAGGAAAAGTTGCGCTTTTTTATCCATTTGGGTGCAATATTATACAAAATTCTATGACCAATGGGTATAAAAAATGTGCATATTGCTTGCAATTGTACCAAAAAGGCGCTATAATAACCACACTCAATTGTGTTATTTTTAACAATCATGCAATGGGTAATGGGAAATGAAAAGGGGGTGCTTGAGCTTGAGTAAAGGCGATACGTTTATCGAGCTCAAAGACATTGTCAAGCTGTTTCCTGGCGTGCGGGCGTTGGACGGCGTCTCTTTCGATATACGAGAGGGCGAAGTCCATTCCCTGTGCGGCGAGAACGGCGCGGGCAAATCGACACTGATCAAAGTCATGACCGGTGTCCACCAACGGGATGGCGGCGACTATCTGATCGACGGCCAGTCCGTAAACTTCAGCTCCACCACAGAGGGCATTGCCGCCGGCGTGTCCTGCGTGTATCAGGAGCTGTCCATCGCGCCGCAGTTGGATGTGGCGCAGAACCTGTTCATTGGCAACCTTCCTATGAAGGGGGGGCTGGTGGACCACAAAACGCTGTATGCCAAGACGGCGGAAATTCTTGCGGAACTGGATCTGCATTTTTCGCCCAAGACCATCGCCGGCGATCTGTCGGTGGGCCAGCAGCAGATGATCGAGATCGGCCGGGCCCTGACCCGGAATGCCCGGCTCATCATCATGGACGAACCCACATCCTCCCTGTCCGAGGCGGAGACAGAGACCCTGTTCAACGTCATCCGCAAGCTGGTGGACAAGAACATCGCCATCATCTATATCAGCCACAAGCTGGATGAGGTCATGTTCCTCTCGGACCGGATCACCGTCATCCGGGACGGCAAGAACATCATCAGCAAGGACAAGGACGAATTCACCCAGGATGAGCTGATCGCCAACATGATTGGCCGCCCCCTGGAGAACCTGTATTTAAAGGAACCGGCGGAAATCACCACCCCCATGCTGGAGGTGAAAAACCTGACCCGCAAGGGGGTGTTCCAGGACATCTCCTTCACCGTCCGGAAGGGCGAAGTGGTCGGTTTCTTCGGCCTGGTGGGCGCCGGCCGCAGCGAGATCATGCGGGCGGTGTTCGGTGTGGACCGGTATGACTCCGGCGAAGTGTTGGTGGACGGCAAGAAGCTCCACGGGGGCAACCCCGCCTCCGCCATCGCCGCAGGTATTGGCTTCTGCACCGAGGACCGGAAGAAGGAGGGCCTGGCCCTGCGGCTGTCCATCCTGCTGAACATGACCCTGGTGCGGCTGCCTCTGCTCAGCAAGCTGGGCGTCATCCAGCGGAAGGCCCAGCGGGCCGCCGCCGACGAGTACATGAAATCCATCTCCATCAAGGCCCCCTCGGTCCAGCAGCTGGTGGGCAACCTGTCCGGCGGCAACCAGCAGAAGGTGGTAGTGGCCAAGTGGCTGATGATGAACCCCAAGGTGCTCATCGTGGACGAACCCACCCGAGGCATCGACGTGGGCTCCAAGTCGGAAATTTACGGCCTGCTCAGCGATCTGGCCAAGCAGGGCATGGCTATCATTGTGGTTTCCTCTGAGATTGAGGAGATCATGGGTGTCTGCGACAGCGTGGTCACCATTTTTGAGGGTAAAAAGACCGCACAGCTGGACATTACGCCTCAGCTGACCCGGGAAGAGGTCCTGGCCAACGCTCTGGGCGGCAACTTCAACGCCAATTTCCATGAGGATCTGGAAGCCAGAAAGGAGGCGGAGGAGCATGTCTGAGAAGAATGTCGCTGTGGAGAAGAAGGGCTTTAAGTATTATTGGTCCAAGTTCCAGGCCCTGAACGGCAGCTCCGTTTTCCTGGCCATGATCGCGGCCATGATCATTTTTGAGGTTGTGCTGCAAATCACCCGGCAGGGCTCCAGCGGAGGGCTGGTGTTCATTACCCCCCAGAACCTGATGATGATCTTCCGTCAGATGGTCTACATCGGTATCATTGCCTTCGGCCTGACCCTGGTGATGATGACCGGCAACATCGACTTGTCTGTGGGCAACATGCTCACCTTCAACTGCTGTGTGGCGGCTTCTGTTATGATGAAGACTAACAATCCGCTGCTGACAGTGCTGATCACCCTGGGCGTCAGCCTGGCCTGCGGCCTGTTCAACGGCATCCTGGTCAGCTATGTGAAGCTGAACAGCTTTATCACCACCCTGGGCGCCAGCTCCATTTTCAGCGCCCTGGCGATGATCGTTTCCGCCGGCACCGTGCTGGTCATCCCCAACGACTGCGCCATCGGCTTCCGGGCCATCGGCCAGCTCCGCTTTGGCTCCGTCAGCATTCTGGTGGTTTGGTTTATCGTGGTGGCTCTGATTCTGGGCTTTGTGCTCAGCCGGACTGTGTTCGGTCAGCAGCTCTACGCCATCGGCGCCAACCCGGTGGCCGCCCGTTATTCCGGCATCCGTTACAAGCGTAATATTACGGTGGCCTATATGATCACCGGCCTCTGCGTGGGTCTGGCGGCCCTGATCATGATGTCCAATTCCCTGAGTTCCAACCCCCAGGCTGCCTCCGGCGCAGAGATGGAAATTATCCTCTGCGTGGTGCTGGGCGGCTGTGCAGTTCAGGGCGGTAAGGGTTCCGTCTGGGGCACCATCATCGGCGTGCTGTTCTACGGCATCCTGTCCGCCGGCTTCACCAGCCTGCACATGTCCCAGTACCTCCAGTGGGTGGTCATGGGCGCCATCATGCTCTTCGCCCTGTCGCTGGATGTGCTGAAAGGAAAGGGGGTCAAATTGTGGAAGAGAAAGTAATGGCTGCCAAAGCCGAGCGCAAAAGCCGCATGATCCGGCTGTTTAAGGACAATAACTCGGTGCTGATCCTGGTGATCATGCTGTTTGCGGCCTTTGTCTTTGTGGACGGTTATAGCTCCGGCTTCTACAATGTGATCAAGTATACCGCCATGTATGGCCCGGTGTGCCTGGGCCTGGCCCTGGTGATGATCACCGGCAACATTGACCTGTCCGCCGGCTTCCAGGCGGGCTTGGCCGGTGTCACCTCGGTGATCTGCTTCAATGCGGTCTACCGGATCACCGGCAACCCGGTGCTCTCCCTGGTGGTGGCCATTGTGGGCTGTCTGCTCACCGGTGTCATCACCGGCATCATCAACGGTTTCTTCGTGGCCAAGGTGGGCGTTTCCGCCCTGATTGCCACCATTGCCGCCAACTATGCCTATCAGGGCGTTGTGTTCTACTTTGCCCAGAACTCTTTTGCCCCGGAGGACGCCGACATCGTCAAACTCTTCGCCAACACCAAGCTTTTTGGCCTGCGTTGGTTCACCCCGGCCACCATCGCCTTTGCGGTTATCATCGCCGTGGTGTTCCTGTGGATGTATATGACCCGGTTCGGCAACCGGCTGCATGTAGTGGGCGATAACCCTGAGGCCGCCGCCTATGCCGGTATCAGTGTCCCCAGGACCGTCTGGGTCACCTATGTGCTCTGCGGCCTGCTCAGTGCTGTCAGCGGCTTCGTCATGGTGTCCAATGCCGGTTATGCCATCTATACCCAGGGCAACAGCCTGGCCACCCTGACCATCTCCTGCTGCGTCATCGGCGGCATCAAGATGTCCGGCGGCAAGGGCACTGCCATCCATGTGCTGCTGGGCGTGCTGATCATGCGGGTTATCTCCCAGATGATGACCGCCCTGTTCCTGCCCCAGGCCTGGGTTAACCTGATCACCGGCGGGCTGCTGATTCTGGTGCTGATCATCGACCGGTTCACCAGCAACAAGTCCCAGGATTAAGGTTTTTTCGTTGGCGATCCGCCCTGTGGCGGTTGGTCATAAACCACCCTATTGTCTTAGACGAAAGGAAGGAAAGAAATGAAAAGAATGAGCAAGCTTCTTGCGTTGGTCCTGGCTCTGGCCATGACCCTTGCCCTGGCCTCCTGCGGAGGTGTCTCCGTCGGCAACGACACCGGTTCCAGCGGTGGCACCAGCGCAGCCACCTCCTCCGGGGACGCCGCCAGCTCCGGCGATGCGGCCTCCTCTGGAGATCAGGCTGCTCCTGTGGATGCCTCCGGAGCCCAGGAGGGCTGCAACGTGGACCTGACCGGCGTGGATCTCACCGGTTACACCATCGGTTACGTCACCATCAACTCCACCGCTCCCTGGGGCGGCCGCGTGGGCACCGAGCTCAAGCGGATGGCTGAGGAGGCCGGCGCCAAGGTCAACAGCCTGGACGCCAACTCCGTGGCCGATGACGTCACCAACTACTGCCGTCAGATGATTGACGCCGGTGTGGACGCCCTGGCGGTCTTCGGCGGTGACCCCACCGCCATGGTGGACATTGCCAAGGAGTGCAATGAGGCCGGTATCCCCCTGTTCCTCTGCGCCCTGGATGTGGCGGAAGAGGGTCGGGAGTATGCCACCGCCTGCATTGGCCCTGACCAGGAGCAGATGTGCTATGACATCGGCAAGTACATCATCGAGGAGAACGGCGCCGATGCCGGCTGCAACGTGGTGCAGATCTCCGGCGTGCCCTTCCTGATGGACTATCAGCTCCGGGAGGCCGGCTTTGCCCGGGCCATGGAGGAGTGCAACTACAACCTGTATGAGCCTGACTACGCTTACTCCAGCCGTACCGACGCCAAGTCCTTCATGGAGCAGCACATCCAGGCCGACGGTGATGCCATCGACGTGGTCATGGGCTTTGACGACGACCTGACCATGGGCGCTGTGGCCGCCATTCAGGAGGCTGGCCTGGGCGATCAGATCAAGGTTTACTCCCTGACCGGTCAGAACGACGCCATCCAGGCGGTGGCCGACGGCCAGCTGCAGCTCACCGTCATGAACCGGGCTGACGACATCGCCGCCGAGACCTGCGTGGCCATGTATGAGTACCTGACCACCGGCTCCACCGAGTACTATCACTACACCAATCTCACCTTCATCACCCCTGATAACGTGAACGACTACATCGGCAAGGGTGAGTTCTGATTCCATCAGCGGAACGAAAAAACTTGGTTTGGGGAAGGCATATCTTCGGATATGCCTTCCTCTTTTGTCTGGAACAGATTTGGAATGCAAACAAAAGCCATGCCGCCGGGCTTTGTAGGCTTGTGGGATGGCGTTTTATGGGGCTTTAACCCTTTAAATGTTTAAACGGATGTGCTATAATAACTCCAACAGGGAAACACAACCCCCGAAAGGAGCGCTTCATCGTGGAACAAAACCTCTTCAGCAACGCCCATATTCTGGCCTGGCTTCAGTATTTTTCCGACCACACCCAGGTGGATCTGGAACACGTCAAGATCCTGGACATTACCCGAAAAAACAAAAACCTGATCCCTACGGTGGAGTCCCACAGCGCCACCCTGGTATTCACCGAGGCGGGACACCCGGACATCTTTTATCGGATGTTTAACGCGGGATTGGGAGATTGCACTGTGATCTACAACGAGGGCAGCGAGCCCACCGGCCCCATTTTGCGCAGTCAGGTCTACGACATGATGGATCGAGGCATCAACGCCTCTGCCGGTATGCTGATTCTGAATCCCAGCCCCCGAAGCACCTTCAAGTTCGGCATGGACAACCAGGCCTTCACCCCGGGTTCCGTCCGCTATGTGGGCTCCGAGATCCGGGCGGTGCTGCTAAGCAAGATGCAGGTTTCCCCTCAGAAGAACCTCTGTGTAATCTCCGGGGAGTCCATCGCCGTGGAGGCAGCCATCCTGGCCCCGGAGGGCACCGTCATCGCCGTGGAATATAATGCCCGGGACCGCCGCACGTTGGAGGACAATGTCAACCAGTTCGGCCTCAACAATGTTTCCATCGTGGACCATGTGGACCAGGACACCCTGGCGGACTTGCCGGTGCCCGACGTCACCATGCTGGTGGCCTCCGCCAGCATGGAGCAGGAGATGAAATGCCTGCTGGAGCACAATCCCCATATGGAGTTTGTGGTCTACACCCTGGATTTCGCCGTGGCTGCCGGTATGCCCAAACTGTGCCAAGCGCTGGGCATACAGGATGTGGAGGTCATCCAGATCTCCGTCTCCAAGCTGGGAGGCAAAAACACCTTTGAGACCCAGCCCGCCCCTTGGATTATCTCCGGCAGGGCCGGGGAGTGAGCCAACCCTGAGAAACGAACCAGCCCCTGTCCGGCAATACCGGACAGGGGCTGGTTTTATGAGAAGGGTCAGCTTATTTGCACTTGGCCAACAGGGCCTCCCACTGCTGATCCACATACTGCTGGGCGGCCTCGATGGTCCACTCGTTGCCGGGCTTGAAGCAGTGGCGGAACCGGCCCTGGAGCCGCATGAACTCCTCCACCGGCCGCTTTTTCTTAGGCATGTAGGTGAGGTGATATTCGCCGTTTTCCACCTCGTAGAGGGGCCACACGCAGGTCTCCACCGCCAGACGGCAGATCTCCGGCAGCAGCTCCGCGGGATACTGCCAGCCCCGGGGGCAGGGGCAGAGCACGTTGACGAAGGTGGGACCCTCGGTGTAGATGGCCTTGTGGGCCTTCTCGTGGAAATCCTTGAAATTGCCCAGGAAGGTGGTCTGGGCCACATAGGGGGACCCGTGGGCCACCACAATCTGGGTCAGATCCTTCTGGTTCTGCTTCTTGCCCACGCTCTCGGTGCCGGCGGGGGTGGTGGTGGCGCTGGCAAACCGGGGGGTGGCGGAGGAGCGCTGGGTGCCGGTGTTCATGTAGGCCTCATTGTCATAGCAGAAGTAGGTGAAGTCGTGGCCCCGCTCCAGGGCGCCGGACAAGGACTGGAAGCCGATGTCGTAGGTGCCGCCGTCGCCGCCGATGGCCAGAATCTTGAAGTTGTCCTGAATTTTCCCCTTCTTTTTCAGCGACTTGTAGGCGCTCTCCACGCCGGCGGCCACCGCCGAGGTGTTCTCAAAGGCGGCGTGGATGTAGCTGTCCTGCCAGGCAGTGTAGGGGTACTGGAAGGAGGACACCTCCAGACAGGAGGTGGCGTTGCAAATAACGGCCTTGTCTTCCGGGTCCAGCGCCCGCATCATGGCCCGGCAGGTGATGCCGGCGCCGCAGCCGGCACACAGCCGGTGGCCCGCCTCAAACCGTTCGGGCTTGCTCATTTGCTCTTTCAGATTGTAAGCCATGTCACTGAACCTCCTCTCTCAGATCCCGCTGGCCCATGTGGGAGTAGATGGGGCCGGTTTCACCAGTGGCCACAATCTTCTCCAGCCGGGCAAACACCCGCTTGGCCTGGTCCACGGTGAAATCCCGGCCACCCAGACCATAGACGATGTCCACCATCTTGGGCCGCCGGTCCAGGTTGATGCAGGCGGAGGCGGTCTCGGCGAAAAGGGGGCCGCCGTTGGCGCTGAAGCCCTCGCTCTTGTCCAGCACCGCCACGGCCCGACAATTTTTCAGCGCCTGGGCCAGCTCCTCTCCCGGGAAGGGCCGGAACACCCGGACCTTGATGAGTCCCGCTTTGACGTCGTTCTCCCGCAGCTCATCCACCGCGGCCTTGGCGGTGCCGGCGGAGGAGCCCATCAGCACCAGGGCGATTTCGGCGTCCTCCATGCGGTATTCCTCGAAGAAGCCGTATTTCCGGCCGAAAGTCCGTTCAAAGTCGGCGGCCACCTCCAGAATGACCTTCTTGGCATTCTTCATGGCCTCGGCCTGGGCCACCCGGGCCTCCATATAGTAGGGGGAGGTGCCGTAGGGGCCCACCGCCAGAGGGTTCTCGTGCTTGAGCAGGTAGTGCTCCGGGTGGTACTCGCCCACGAAGGCTTTCACCGCCTCGTCGGACTCCAGCTCGATGTTCTCCAGGGCGTGGGAGGTGATGAAGCCGTCCTCGCAGATCATCACCGGCAGCCTCACCTCCGGGTGTTCGCCGATTCGGTGGGCCTGGAGGTAGTTGTCATAGGCCTCCTGGTTGTTCTCGGCGTAGATCTGGATGAAGCCGGAATCCCGCTCCGCCATGGAGTCGGAGTAGTCGTGGTTGATGTTGATGGGGCCGGTCAGGGCCCGGCAGGCCACCGCCAGCACAATGGGCAGCCGGGCGGAGGCGGCCACATACAGCACCTCATTCATAAAGGCCAGGCCGGCGGAGGAGGTGGCGGTGATAGCCCGGCAGCCGGCGGCCTCGGCGCCGATGCAGGCGGACATGGAGGAGTGCTCACTCTCCACGCAGATGAATTCCGTGTCCACCTTGCCGTCGGCCACATACTGAGCAAAGTACTGGGGGATCTCGGTGGAGGGGGTGATGGGGAACATGGCGAACACATCGGGGTTGATCTGCCGCATGGCGGTGGCGATGGCCTCGTTGCCGCTGAGTCTGTCGCGGATGCTCATATCAGTGGACCTCCTTCCAGTCGATGGCCCCGAAGGGGCACACCTTGTAGCAGATGCCGCAGCCCTTGCAGTGGTCGTAGTCAAACTCGCCCCGCTTGCCGTTGGACACCGGGATGGAGGAATCGGGACAGAAGGGGGTGCACAGCAGGCACTGCTTGCACTTGGCGGCGTCCCACAGGGGGATCTTGGAGCGCCACTCGCCGGTCATGGTGAGCCGGGAGGTGCCTCCCTCATAGATTTCACAGCCCACCGTCAGCTCCTGCCAGGGGATGGATTCGTTGATCTCAGACGCTTTCTTGCTCATCTTACTCCTTGACCTCCTTCATGGCCTCCACCAGACAGTCCAGATTGCCCTGAACCACCTGGGGTTTGCTGGCGAATTTGTGGCGGTAGGAGGACTCCATATCCTTCAGGAAATCCGCCGGGTCCACGCAGCGACTCACCGCCACCACGGCGGCCAGCATGGGGGTGTTGGGGAAGTAGGCCCCCAGGTGCTTCCGGGAGATGGCCCCGGCGTCGATGGTGAACACTTTTCCGGTGTAACCCCGCAGCAGCGGCCGCAGCTGGGCGGCGGGCTTCTCCGAGTTGATGATGATGGCCCCCTCCGGCTTTAGGCCGGCGGTGACGTCCACCGACTCCAGCAGGGTCTCATCCACCACCGCCACATAGTCCGGCTCGTAGATGTTGGAGTGGATGGTGCACCGCTCATCGGAAATCCGGTTATAAGCGGTGATAGGGGCGCCGGAGCGCTCCGGGCCGTACTCCGGGAAGGACTGGACGTATTTTCCGGACAGGAATGCGGCATCCGCCAGCAGCAGGCTGGCGGTCTTGGCTCCCTGGCCACCCCGGCCATGCCAGCGGATCTCAGTCATGTTCTTCATGGGCAAACCTCTTTTCTCTGGGATTTCATTACGGGAGTATAAAAAAAGCCCGTCCTCGTAAAAGGACGGGCGCGAAAGGCGCACGCTATACCACCTGTTACTGCATACCAACATATGAGGCTCCGATAACGGGGAGCGGCCGGTACGGCTTACTGAAACACGGTTCAGCCGACGGCTCGGGAGTGATTTTCACCGCATCGTCTACTGGTACCGGGCTCTCACCGTCCCCGGTTCGCTTTGCCGTTGGGCGAAGGGCTACTGTCTCCGTCAGTGCGTTTTTCGTATATTAGCACTTTAAACTATTACTGCGTCCTTGTCAAGAAGATTTTTGTGTTTTGCTGGTAGAAATACGGCGTTTTGGTTTACCTGACAAAAGGCAGAAAGCAAAAACGTGAAATTTAGCGCATCACCACCAAAAAGCGGAAAAGCAGAATGGATTCCTTGACATCGCCCCCGGCGGGGAATTATCATTATTAACACATCTACTAAAAGATACCGAGGGGGCGTTTTCGTGGAATTTCAGCGCATTGGATTTTTGGGCTGTGGCAATATGGGCTCCGCCCTGGCCCGGGCTGCGGCGAAGCAGAGCCGCAACCTGCTGCTGGCCAACCGTACCCCGGCCAAGGCGGAGGCTCTGGCCGGAGAATTGGGGGCTCAGGTGGCGGACAATGGGCAGGTGGCCCGGGACTGTGACCTGATCTTTCTGGGGGTGAAACCCCAGATGATGGCGGGGCTGTTGGCGGAGCTGGCCCCGGTGTTCCTGCAACGGAAAGACCGGTTTATATTGGTCACCATGGCGGCGGGGCTTACCATGGAGGCCATCCGGTCCATGGCCGGGGGCGATTACCCGGTGATCCGTATCATGCCCAACACCCCCGCCTCCATCGGGGCGGGGATGATCCTCTACTGTGTCCAGGAGGTGGAGCCGAAGGAGCTGGAGGCCTTTTGCGCCCTGATGTCCGGGGCCGGGCGGCTGGATGAGCTGCCTGAGGGACTGATGGACGCCGGCAGCGCCCTGTCCGGCTGCGGACCCGCCTTTGTCTATCCCTTTATCGAGGCCCTGGCGGATGGTGCGGTGGCCTGTGGTCTGCCCCGAGCCAAGGCCCAGCAGTACGCGGCCCAGACCCTGGTGGGGGCCGCCAGGCTGGTGCTGGAGAGCGGAGCACATCCCGGCGCGCTGAAGGACGCGGTGTGCTCCCCCGGAGGCTCCACCATCCAGGGGGTCCGGGTTCTGGAGCAGGGGGGCTTCCGCAGCGCCGTTATGGAGGCGGTTATCGCCGCCTATCAGAAGACCGTGGATCTGGGAAAACAGTGAGAGAGGAAACGAGACAGCCATGAGAATTGTAGTCAAAGTGGGCACCTCCACCCTGGCCCACGCCACCGGGCGGCTGAACATCCGCCAGGTAGAGCAGCTGTGCAAGGTGCTCAGCGATCTGAAAAACGCCGGCCATGAGATGATCCTGGTGTCCTCCGGGGCCATCGGCATGGGTGTGGGCAAACTGTCCCTGGCCAGCAAACCCCAGGACATGCCGGGCAAGCAGGCCGCCGCCGCCGTGGGCCAGTGCGAGCTCATGTATACCTATGACAAGCTCTTCGCTGAATACAATCATGTGGTGGCCCAGATCCTGCTGACCGGCGATGATCTGGACCATGCCGACCGGAAGCAGAACTTCCAGAACACCCTTTACCGGCTGCTGGAGCTGGGGGCGCTGCCCATCATCAACGAAAACGACACTGTCGCCACCCAGGAGATCGCCGTGGGAGACAACGACTCCCTGGGAGCCATCGTGGCGGTGTGCTGCCGGGCGGATCTGCTGGTGGTGCTCAGTGACATTGAGGGGCTTTACAGCGCCAACCCCAAGGAGGACCCGGAGGCCCAGCTAATTCCCGAGGTTGCGGAGCTGACCCCGGAGATTTACGCCCTGGCCGGAGGCAAGGGCTCCGAGCTGGCCACCGGCGGCATGGTGACCAAGCTCCACGCCGCCCAGATCGCCACCAGCCAGGGGGTCACCATGATCATTACCAACGGCGCCGCCCCGGAGCGCCTCTACGACATTGTGGAGGGTAAGCCGGTGGGCACCAAATTTATTGGGAGGGAAAGACCATGACCACACAGGAACTGCTGCGCCAGGCCAAGGCCGCCAAGCCCAGGCTGGCCGCCCTCACCTCAGAGGAGAAAAACCGGGCCCTGCTGGCCATGGCCCAGGCGCTGGTGGAGCACACCGACGCCATTCTGGCCGCCAATGGAGAAGATCTGGCGGCGGCCAAGGGCACCATGTCCGACGTGATGCTGGACCGGCTGGCCCTGGACGCCGGCCGCATCCAGGGCATGGCGGAGGGCATCCGCCAGGTGGCGGAGCTGGAGGACCCGGTGGGCAAGATTCTGCGCACCGTCACCCGGCCCAACGGCCTGGTGATCCAGAAGCGGGCGGTGCCCATGGGAGTCATCGCCATCATCTACGAGAGCCGGCCCAACGTCACCTCCGATGCGGCGGCCCTGGCCCTGAAGAGCGGCAACGTCTGCGTGCTCCGGGGGGGCAAGGAGGCTTATCGCTCCGCCCGGGCCATTGTCACCGCCCTGAAAGCGGGGCTTACCGCTCTGGATTTGCCGGACACCTTCGTCAACCTGGTGGAGGACATCACCCGCCAGAGTGCCACGGAGCTGATGCACGCCGTGGGCTATGTGGATCTGCTGATCCCCCGGGGCGGCCCCGGGCTCATCCGCTCCTGCGTGGAGAATGCCACGGTGCCCTGTATTCAGACCGGCACCGGTATCTGCCACGTCTATGTGGATGCGGCGGCAGACGTGGACATGGCGGTGGACATCATCGAAAACGCCAAGGCCAGCCGTCCCTCGGTGTGCAATGCCGAGGAGGTCTGCCTGGTCCACCGGGCCATCGCCCCGGTGTTTCTGCCCAAGCTCCAGGCCCGACTCACCTCAGAGCGGGCGGCGGCGGGTAAGACCCCGGTGGAGCTGCGGCTGGATCAAGACGCCGCCCTGCTGATTCCCGGCACCCTCGCCGGGGAGCAGGATTTTGACACGGAATTTTTGGACTACATTCTGGCCATCAAGCTGGTGGACAGTGTGGAGGAGGCCATCGCCCATATCTCCGCCCACTCCACCGGCCACAGCGAGGCCATTGTCACCGGAGATTCGGCGGCGGCGGACAAATTTGTCACCGGGGTGGACTCGGCGGCGGTGTATGTCAACGCCTCCACCCGGTTCACCGACGGCGGCGAGTTCGGCCTGGGCTGTGAGATGGGCATCTCCACCCAGAAGCTCCACGCCCGGGGCCCCATGGGGCTGGAGGAGCTGTGCAGCTACAAATATGTGATTCTGGGCAGCGGCCAGATCCGATAAACAGAAAAAGCGCGGGAGCGATCGTTGAAACGATCGCTCCCGTGTTTTTTAACCGGCAAATACGATGGGGTCCACGAAGGATTCCACAAAGGTGAAATCCTTGCCGTTTTCCGAGCGGTAGAGCAGCTTGATCTGCTTGCCGTCCTGGGTCAGGTCTCCGTCATCTCCCTGGCCCACCACCATGTAGCGCACCCCGTCCTGGTCGTACATCTCGTCCAGAGTGTCGAAGGGGAAGATGTCGCCGATCATGAATTCCTCCACCTCCGGGTAGGTGAACATGGCGTAGCTGTCGCCCCCGTCAAAGGTGGCGAAGAAGGTGTTGCTGTAATTGTGCTCCTGGGTGGTGCCGTCGGGGTTGGTGACCAGCTCGGAGACATTGGTGCCCGAGTAGTAGCCCACATCCTCCTCCGGCCAGTAGACGCAGGTGTAGTTCCGGCCGTGGGAGGACAGGGGAACGCTGGTCCAGTTCACCAGATCTGAGGAGAAACAGGTCTGATAGTAGTCGCTGCCCATGCCCCGTTCTGCGGCGAAGGTGGCGAACACCCCCTCCTCGGTCTGGGACAGGAAGGAGTTGGCCTTGTAGCCGTAACCCACGAAATTCTGCTGCCAGGTCTGGCCCCCGTCCTGGCTGTACAGCAGGTAGGCTCTGGGGGTCAGCGGGTCATCATCATAGACCAGGAATGCAGTGAGATCCTGGGTGATGATGTAGCTGTTCCGGCTCAGCCGCTCCTGATAGCTGCCATTGGACAGCCGACACACCGCCTCGTAGCCGTCGGGGACCTCCTGATAGCTCTGGCCCTCGTCGTAGGTGACATAGAGGTGCTCATTCTGCACCAGATAGGGCAGCCCCTGATAGGTCTCGGGATTAAAGTGGACGGTGTCGGGCCGTTCCCGCTCCGCCTGAATTTCCGGATCGTACATCAGCTGCCAGGCGGACACCATCATGGCCTCGGTGATGGTCCAGGTGTGCCCCTTCTGCTCCCACCGGACCACCATGGCTCCGTCATAGAGATTGCCACCGGACTCCCGACGAAAGTAATTGAAGTCGTCAGCGAATCGGGGGTGATTGACCAGCGTGCGGAAATGATAGTTGATCTGAACAAAGCTGTCCCCCAGATCCTCAGTGCCGTCCACCTCCAGATCCCGGATCTGCCAGGAGAAGGGCACATTCCAGCCCCGCAGTCCCTCCGCGTACTCCAGGATCCAGGCCTCGGTGAGTTCGGTGAGGGGGGCTCCAGTGTCCTCCATGGTGGAGCCCGTCACCTGATGGGGATCAAATTGACTCCAACTGGCCACCACAAACAGCGCCGCCGCCCCCAGGGCAAGCACGCAGGCCCCCAGAGCGATCAATATAATCTTGATTACTCTCATTGGCCGTCCGTTTCCTCCATCCAGCGCTGGTAGCGCGCCTCAATGGCGCAGGACCGGTTGGAATAGATTTTGCACAGCAGCCCCCGAAGCTGATAGGCTCCCATGTAGTGGTCGTGGGGCGGGGCGGCGCAGGTGAGGATATTGGCGTTGGACTCGTCCCAGCCGTACCCTGGGGCCCCGGCCTCCGGGTACCACCAGCCGAAGTCACAGTTGACTACCCCCGGATCTAGCTCCGGTTCCAGCTTGGCCTTCTGGGTGATGCGGCCCCGCTGGTTTTCAATCCAGACCCAGTCCCCTTCGGCAATGCCATACTTTTGGGCAGTGTCCGGATGAATCCGCACCAGCGGAAAGGGCTCCATCCGCCGCAGCGACTTGATCTGCCGGTTGTTGGAGACGAAATAGGGCTGCTGCCTCCCTCCGGTGGTCAGAATCAGCGGATATTCCCGGGCCAGGTCCGGATTGCTGGCCGGGGTCTCCGGGGGCTCCTGCCAGGAGGGCAGCGGGTCCACCCCGGCCTGGGCCATCTGGGTGGACAGCAGCTCAAACTTGCCGGTGGGAGTGTGGAAGCCCTGGTGCTTATAGTTGTAATAGGTACGCTCCGGGGCCAGGAAACCCTGACGCCGCAGGTCATCCAGACTGAAATCCCGGTATTCCGGCCGCCGCCGGGCCAGCTCCGCCATCTGCGCCTCCAGCATGGAGCGCTGGTCTGTGAAGCCGTAATTCCATCCGGCACGTTTACATAATTCGATGATAAACTCCTCGTCGGACTTACACTCTCCCACCTGGACGCACTTCTGCTGGGAGAGCAGCACCTGGTCCCCGAATTCTGGCATGGCAAAGACACAGTCCACCTCGGGCCACAGGGCCGCCGGCAGCACTACGTCCGCCAGTTCCGCCGTGGGGGTCATGAAAATATCCATGTAGACCAGAAAATCCAATTCCTTGAGACATTCATAGCTGTGCCGGGCGTCGGCCATAGACAGCAGGGTGTTGTTGGCGTTGATGAACATGCCCCGGATTTTATAGGGCTTGCCGGTGCGGATGGCCTCCAGCATCAGATAGGGGTGGGCCATGGTGTCCCGCTTCAGGAAGGGGAAGTCTCCCGTCAGAGCCCGGTCCAGCCGGTCCTGGGGGATCTGGTTGCAGGGGGGCAGCCCGGCGGGGGCGATCTCCATGCTTTCCACAAAGCCCCCGGGTACGTCATAGTTTCCGGTGACGGCGGGAATCATGAAAATGGCCCGACAGGTGTCCATGGCGTTGACACTCTGCTCAAAGGCGCAGCCCTGCTCCAGCCCCAGGGGTTTGGTGGTGCCGATCCACCGGGCAGCGGCCAGAATCTGCTCCTCCGGGATGCCGGTGATGCGGGAAACCTTGGCAAGGGAATACTCTTTACACCGCTCCCGCAGTTCCGCAAAGCCGTAGGTATAGTGGTCCACAAAGTCGTGGTCATAGAGATCCTCGGAGAAGAGAATGTTCAGAATCCCCAGGGCCAGGGCCCCGTCGGTGCCGGGCCGGACCCGGAGCCAGAGCTTGGCCTGTTTTGCCAGCTCCGTGGGCTTGGGGTCGATGACCACAATGGGGATGCCCTCTTTGACCGCGTCCTTGATGAACCACTGCAGTTCGCCGTCGGCGCCGCTGATGGCCGGGTTGGCGCCCCAGACCAGGATGCCCCCGGGGCGTTTGGGGCCATAGTAGTCCACCCCGGCAAAGAGACCGGCAGTCATTACCGCAGCAGTGCGCCGGGGCCCCAGACAGATCAGGGCGCCGGCAGAGCTGAAGTTGGGGGTGCCGATGGCGTTGCCAAGCCGGAAAAAGTAGGGCAGGTGATGGCGGCCGGTGCCGGTCAGAGAGGAAATGCACTCGGGGCCGTACTTTCGGATCAGCTCGTTCATCCGGTCTGCAATCAGGTCATAGGCCTCGTCCCAGCTGATACGCTGCCATTGGCCGCTGCCCCGGGGCCCCACCCGCTTTTTGGGGTAGGTGAGCCGGTCCGGGTGGTACATCTGCTCCACAATGGACATGCCCTTGACGCAGCCCCGGCCCCGGTTTAAGGGTCCATCCTTGGCGGGGCGGGCCTGGATTACCTTGCCATCCTCCACGGTAATGTCATAGAGGCAGCCCCCATGGCAGCCCCGGCAGGCGGTTTTATAGACTTTCATAGGTAGATCACCTTCCAAACCATTCAAAAAATGCCTCCCCGCAGGAAGGCATTTGGGGTTAAATCTGCATCAGGGCACAGCCCACGGCGATGCCCAGCACGGCACCGCACACCACCTGGAGCGGGGTGTGGCCCACCAATTCCTTGAATTTCTTCTCCGGGGAGATGGGTTTGCCCATGTCCTCGAAGATCCGCAGAATGTCATTGATGACCTTGCCCTGGTCACCGGTCTCCCGGCGCACCCCCATGGCGTCGTACATGACGATAAAGGCCAGAATGCAGCACACACCGAAGATGGGGCTGGCTAGGCCGCAGTCAAAGGCCACCGCCGCCGTCAGGGCGCACACTGTGGCGGAGTGGGAGGAGGGCATGCCTCCGCTGCCAAAGACCACATTCAGGGGCAGCGTGCGGTTCATGACCAGACAGATAATACATTTGATGAGCTGGGCCGCAAACCAGCCGGAGGCGGCGCAGACCAATTCTTTGTTGATGGCATCCCAAAACACAGGAGATTCCCCCTTTCACATCCCTTTCGCACCTTTTATTATACTGGCCGAGCCGGGAAAAGCAACTTAAATGTAAATTAAGACGTCGAAACGCCAAAAAAGTCTTGCGGTTGCCCTAAGGCCGGATCCATGGTATGATAGCGGCACAGAAAAGGAGTTTGAATGCCATGAGCGCGTTTTATACCGGTTCCCAGGATCGTTCCTCGGCCGCCTTTCACCAAAAGAGTTATCGTTTTTTTGCCCCATTTATGGATAAAAGTCGGTTTGGCTCCATGCTGTTGCTGCTGCGGGAGAAGGACATTGCGGATGCCTTTGCCCGCAGACGGGCGGGGCTGGACGTGGTGGATGTGTTCAGTATTGGCCCGGATCCGGCGAACCCTCAGATTTTGCACATTCACACCCTCCATAGGGGAGAACGGACTGTAGAGCTGGAACACACCTACATGTATTGGGCCCAGCTGGTGACCCTCCGGGATTTCCTGGAAGAGGAGTACGGGCTGCGGATTCCGGGGCTGAACCGGCCCCAGAAGGAAAACGGCCTGTTGGCCTGCGTGGAGCTGGACGGGGCCCATATGGCCAAGCTGCCGGAGCGGTATGTGACCTGGACCTTCCGGCTGAAACCCCGGGGGAAGCATCGCTGCCCGGAAGAGACCGCTCAGGCCCCCGCCGAGTGTGTGGTCAGCTTGGGAGAACTGGGGGGCGTGTCCTGTCCCTATTGTTTGGGAGAGAACTTGAATTTAAATTTAGAGTGAGGACAACCAGTCCCGGGCGACCGACGGTCACCCGGGACTGGTTGTGTTTGGTATAGACATTGTGCATCTTAATTGGTTTGCTGACACAGCGCCCTGGATTATGGAGCCGGGGCAGCAGCGCACTCCAACGTCCGCGGCCGCCGCGCTGAGCTATAGATGCTGGTAGGCGGAACAGATTCGCTCTGCCGCGGCCTCCAGTTCCATGGAGCCTGTATCCAACAGAAGGTCATAGTTTTTGGCGTCTTCCCAGACCTGTCCGGTATAGGACTCGTAATACTTTTTTCGTTGCTTATCCATTTTGCGAACCAGGCGCAGCGCCTTTTCCCGACTGAGGGATTCCTGCTCCATCTTTCGCTGAATCCGCCAGTTCATAGGGGCCCGGACAAAAACCCGGAGCAGCTTCACATCCGCATTGCGGAGCACGAAATCCGCGCACCTACCCACAAAAACGCAGCTCTCCTGCTGGGCCAGCTTGCGGATCTCATGACTTTGCAGCTGGAACAGCACTTCCGATGTGGGTAGCCCCCGAGTTACATGGTAATTTCCCTCATGGACTGTACGGAACAGGTAAGGATTGGTCGCCACCTCGTCAGATGCCTCCATCAGACGTTCTGATAACTCCCCATATTTACAGGCAAGGCGGAACAAGTCCTTTTCGTAGACCCGAATGCCCAGCCGGCTCCCTGTCCGAACCGCAATTTCATGGCCGCCGCTCCCAAATTCCCGGGCGATACAGATAATTTTATTCGCCATATTCTTCTGTCCCCTCCTGGCACAGCTGAACCCTCACTGCGTTAGGGAGCTCTGAGTCGCTGTTATGTGTAAACGTTGCTTGCACTGTTATCGTGACCGGCACCTCCGCCAGACTGCCGGTGCAACTACAGCGCAGGTCTGCGATGGCTCCTTGCTGAACCGTAAGCTGTATACTGCCGGAGGTCAGCGAGACAGGCATGGATTCTATTTCCGGCGCTGCGGCGCAGGCCACCTGTTCCATGGCCGATTCATCCAGCGCCATTGTATAGAGGCAGCTGTCGTTTCCGGTATCTGTGAACTCAAACGTTCCGTTGAGGCAGATCTGACGCAGAACATCCAGCAGGCGGGTACGGTCTGCCAGTTCGGCATCCTGCCCATTCAGAAGGGTACCATGTTGGTCGCAGAAGACTCCATCAGAGCAGTAAACGGCCAATTCATTTTTGCGAATACAGCCTATTTTCTGGTCCTGAATGCGGAATTGCTCATAGTCCAGATCCTCGTCCAGGGAAATGGGGCCGCAATCCGCCTTCAGTAAGAGATCGGCGGAGAAAGACTCCTCTTGGTTCAGATCAGACCAGGCGGAGAGCAACAGGAACAGTTCCTCAGAAATGGGTGTCTGTCCCTCCGTTGCTCCAGAACGGATTGTCTCCTGGACCGCCTCGGGTACCGAAACCGATTCCTCCAGCTGCTGGGGCTGCAGTTGAGCGGATATGGAATACTGGGTTTGATCATCATCTACCAGCGTTCCCACCGAGGTGATTTCAAGGGCTTTGACAGTGTCTCCGTCGGCGGTTAACGTCAGCGTCAGTTTCTGAGTGTCTGACAGATCATTCAGCTGTTCCGGAATCAGGAGGCGCAGCAAGGCCTTGGCGTTTTCCCCTTCCGCTGTCAGCTGATAGGTCACAGTGCCGCCGGATCTGGTGGTGGAGAAGGAAACTGCCTGAAACAGCCGGGCGGCCTCCTGGAGAATTTGAGAGTAGTCCGGATAGAGGTCGCTGAGTAGGTAGGCGTTCCCGTTTTCCATCAGAACTGCGCCCTCGGTGTAATAGAGGGAGATTCCCCCGTTTTGGATGCACGTCACGGAATGCCCATCCACCTGGGTTTTGTGAATTTCCATTTCCAAATGGGTCAGCTGTTCATCCAGTTCTGTATCAAGAGACAGGGTCATAGCGGATTCAGGCTGGTTGGCAAATGTTGCAAGCAGATCGTAGGCATTCGCTGCAGAGCCCAGCTTCCAGGCGGGAAAGGCACCTGCGGCTAAGACCAGAAGGGCCAGGATGAGAAGGGGTACCCACCGCTTTTTCTTCTGTTTTCCCGGCTGTGGGGAGCCCTCAGGCAAAGGCTGCGCTTTTGGGGCAGACTGGTTTGACGGTCGGCGTTTTCTCTTCCTGGGGTGCATTCTCAAAACCAGAACCAGCACGCCCAGTCCGATCAGTACGCCGGCACCAAGCAGCAACCAAAACATCCACATGCCGCTGGAGTGGACCACTGCCAGCTCCGCCTCCGCCGTGGACACGCTGAACACCAGATAGCTGCCAAAGCTGGTGCAGTCTGCTTTTTTCCATTGGCCGTCTTGTTTGACATAGATCTGGCAGCCATCTGGATCCTCCTCCGGGGAGAGGTAACGAATCGTATAGCTGTCCTGGGATGTATCAGAGCATTGCAGCACCCACTGTTCTTCTGCTTTTTTGCCGTGAATCAGGTCTGCCTCTTCTGTTTGGGATACTGCCAGAGTGGCTTCCGCGTCAAACGATCCATCCACCAGGAACACAGACCGTCCGCTTTCCCGGGTCACCTCCGATGCCAGGGTCAGAACATAGCGGGAATACTCCGCTGTCACCGTTTTGTCAAAGTGAAGTTCCGTCAGATTGTCGGTGTCCCAGCTGGCATAGCAGCCGTCCTTTGCCGGGATCTCAGGAAAGACATCGGCATTGAAGGAGTCCCCGTAGGAGAAATTCAGAGATTTGATTTCCTCGCCCTCTACCAGGAAGCGCAAGGTAAACCGGGTCATCTCCTCTGGGATACCGCTGACCTGTGTCAAGGCCTCAAAGGAGAGGGGCTCGGCTTTTCCCCCGTAGCTGATTCTGCCCAGTCCTGCCAAGGTGTCCGACACATAGTAGTTTCCGGAGAATTCTCCATCCTCCGTGCCGGAGATCGCTCCGGCATACTGGCCGGATTCCAATAGCTCCACTAAGGTGTAGCAGCCGGAGACCACAGTGTTTTCCGTGGTTGATCCCACCACGCCGCCCATATAGTCGCCGCCGGAAAGAGGGCATTTTACAAAGCAGTCTCGTATGGTAGCCCGGGAGAGGCCGGCGATACCGCCCACATAATTTCCACTGGAACTCCCCACCTGGCCATAGCTCTCGCAGGCTTTGACCGCGCCCAGATCCATTCGACCGACGATGCCGCCGGCATAGTCTTTTTTGGCGGAAATATCCCCCCCATTGGTGCAACCGGTCACCACCGCCAGCGTTTTATACTGGAAGTCCAAGGAGCGGGTGCCGTCCTGAGTCAGGTCGTCCTCCGGATCAAAGTCGTATTCCAGGGACATGGAACCCACAATCCCAGCCACATTGACATCTCCGAATACCTCACCGCTGTTGACCGCATTGCAGATCTTTCCGGAGGCAGGTTCTCCCAGATCTTCGTCGGAGATATCCTCAAAGGAGTCTGCGGCATCCTTTTCTTTGGTTTCCTCCATTTGCTGTTGCAGCAGATCCACAATCACGGTAATCTGCCCATTGATGGCTTCAAAATCACCCAGAAGGGTATTGGAGGAGGTGGAGATATTGTTCTGCAGACCGGAAGCGCTGTTCAGCATCTGGGCCAAGGCTGCATCCAGAGCGTCACCTTGGCTGGTCACATTGCTGTCCACCAGAGGAAAAGAGACAGCAGATTGCTGGGTCAGCGAGTCCCCTGCTGCCGTGATCTGACTGGAGACCGACTCCAGCGAGGACAATCCCTGGTTCAGTCTGTCCATTGCCTGTGTCAGGTCATTCAGTGCGGCGCTGTCCGGCTCTCCCAGAGACTCCAGTTCGCCGCTGGCGGTCTCCGCATGGGCAAGGGCACTCTCCACAGAGGCCTTTGCATTCTGGGCTTCCGACTCTGCGGCGCTCCATTCCTCCTGCAGGCGCTGGAGGGCGTCTGCGCTGTCGTCACCGTTGACAATTTGCCCCGCAATCTCCACTGCGGAGTTCAGGTGAGCGGCGCAGTTCTCGGCGGATGCCACCGCACTTTGCAGATCCTCTGACGCCGACTGCAGTTCAGCTGGCGCTGTATTGCCAGACTCCCCTGAACCGGTCACCGAACTGGCGGCCTGAGCCAGAAGGGAGGCGGCATTCTGCAGCAACCCAGCCGCATCGCCGCTTTCCGTCAGTAGCAGGCCGGCCTGCTGGAGCATTTGAGAGAGTTGGCTGGACAGATCGTTGGCCTGTTCCAGACTGTCGTTGCTCCAATCTGTGAGGGCGCCACTGAGCCCGCTCACTGCGTCTTTTGCGGTGCTGATGTTGGAGATCAAGCTGTTGATGCTGCCGGAGAGGGCGCTGGAGCTGGCCTGAGCGTCTGCCGCGGCCTGATTGGTCAAACCCTGCAGCGTATCCAACTCTACCCAGAGCTGGTCCAGCAGATCCTCGTTATAACGCAGAGTGACCTGGGGTTCCAGCTGTCCGGCGATACCCCCCACATCCTTTCGGCCGCAGACGCTTCCGGTGTTGCTGCTGCCATCCAGATATCCGGCCTGACGCCCCACAATACCGCCAACATTATAGCCCATATGCTCGTAGCCCACGCTGCCGGAGTTGGTGCAGTTCTGGATCACACCACTGGAAAAGCCGGCGATGCCGCCAATGTCAGTGCCGGCGGGAACACTCTCCGTGGTTCGCAGCAGGGACAGGTCGGAGAAATCTCCAGATACCTCCACGGCTGTGGTGTTAATGTCACCGGTGTTTTCGCATTCCGTCAGGGTACCTGTATTCTGGCCGGCAATTCCGCCCACATAGTGCTCCCCGGTCACCGTCCCCTGGAATTGGCATCCTGTTATCTGGCCTGTGGTCTCATTGATGCCCACCAAGCCGCCCACCGACACGCTGCCCTGAACGGTCCCCTCGAAGGAGCAGTTGACAAGTGTGCCGTAATTGCGGCCGGCGATGCCGCCGATGGTGTCTCCGCCGTTGGAGATTACCTGACCTACCACAGTCAGATCGTTGACCACTGCGTCGGCCTGGAGTGTATCAAACAGCCCGGCGTTGGAGGTTTCACCGTCCAGAGACAGGCCGCTGATGGTGTGACCCTCCCCCTGAAAGGTCCCCCTGAAGGTGGGGATGGGCAGAAACGATTCCGCATCTTCGTCCAATGCCAGATCGTTGTCCAGAACCACAGTCTTTCCTTGGGACCAAGTGTCCAGCCGACAGAGTTCCGCCAGCTCTTCCAGATCCACCTGGGTTTGAATATGGAACACACCGTCCTCTGCCTCTGCGGCCAGCGCCGCCCCGGGAAAGAGAAGCGCTGTGCTCAGCAGCAGAGAGAGAAAGAGCGCCAGCCACCGTCCCGGCTGGAATGTTCGGTCATTGTTTTTCATCTTCATCATCCTCCTCGGAGGCAGAACCTGAGATCAGGTTCAGATCCACATCGCCGTCCACAGTCGCATGCATGGTACCGCTGACAATGCCGTGGATTTCGCCGCGTACCATGCCGTCCACCTTCACCCTGCCGTGTCCGCGGTGCTTTTTGGTCATATTGGGCATGGAGAAGGAGGTGCGATCTACCACCTTGCCGCCCACCAGCAGGATTTGAGGCAGGACAAACATGACCAGTAGGATGGAAATAATGGTACCTCGGCCCAGATTCTGACCGATACCCGTGATGGAGGCGGTGGAGGTCATCAGACCGATCAGCGTGCCCGCCATGGCCAGGATGGTACCGGAGGTAATGATGGTGGGGAAGGCGAAGTTCATGGTTTCAATGATAGCGTCCCTGGGGTGCATCTGTTCCTTCAGTTCCTGGTAACGGTTGGCTACCACAATGGCGTAGTCAATGTTGGCGCCCATCTGGATAGAGCTGACCACCAGATAGCTCATGAAGAACAGCGGTTGATTTAACAGGTATGGCATGGAGAAGTTGATCCAAATGCTGCCCTGGATCACAAGAATAAGCAGCACCGGCATTCCCGCCGATTTGAAGGTGAACAGCAACACTACCAGTACGATCAGAATGGAGACTACGCTTACCACCAGATTGTCCCGGTCAAAGGCCTTCTGGAAATCGTACTCTGTGGTGGAGTTGCCGGCGATGTAAACAGATTGGTCGGGATAATATTTCTGGGCAATTTCCCGGATGGTGTCGATGAAAGCATAGGTTTCCTCACCGCTTTCAGGCAAGGTCAAATAAATCAGCATCCGGCTGTACTGGGATCCCTGAAGCTGTTCTTTTGCTGCTGTCATCTGGGAATAGGCCTCATCCAACAGTTCCGTCTGGTCCTCGTCCAGCGTTACAATACCGGAATCCACCTGATCGCAGACAAAGAGGAACATGTCGATCAGGGGCACCTCATAATTGTCCAGATTGCCAAGAATCTGTCCGTACTCCTCTTGCTTGGCGGCATAGGCCGCGTAGACTGCCTGGGATACCTCATAGTCCAGGTCGGTCAGTTCAGAAAATTCCCGGGGGGTCAGCTGATCAGCCAGGGTGTAACCATCCATAGCTTCCACGTTGGCGATACCCATGGCGGAGTCTACCTCGTCATACTGCTCCAGTTCCTCGAGAATAGCCGCCTCTTTCTCGTAGCTTCCAGCAGGCACCATGAGGGCCAACATATTGGTAGAGGAGAAGTTATCCCGGATCATGTTTTTGGCGATTTGGGTCTCGTTAAGTACAGGGGTTTCCAGGGAGCTCTCTCCATAGGCATAGGGGCACTTCTGGGACAGAGGGAATGCAATCACAATTGCCACCAGAAAGACGACGGGAACAATGAACCGGGTCTTATAGGCGAATTTTCCCACGAAGGGGATCTTTGGGACAAAATTGCGGTGCTCCGTCCGATCCATCAGCGGGCCAAACAGCATCAGAAGCCCCGGCATCACGACGAAGACGGACAGCAGGGCAAACAAAATGGATTTGATCAGGCAGATCGCCATGTCAGATCCAATCCGGAATTGCATGAACATCATGGCCACCAGCCCGCCGATGGTCGTCAGGCTACTGGCTCCAATCTCAGGGATAGCTTTGCTCAGCGAAACGATAACCGCCTCTCGGATCGGGAGGGTCTGGTGTTCCTCCTTGTACCGGTTACAGAAGATCACGGCGTAATCCAGTGACAGGGCCAGCTGCAGAATGCTGGTGACGGAATTGGAGACAAAAGAGATCTTTCACAGCAGGAAATTGGTGCCCAGATTCATGATCATGGCGACGACAAAGGTCAGAATGAGCACTGGAATTTCCGCATAGGTCTGGGAGGTAAACAACAAGACCAGCACAATGATAATGGCCACATAGACCATAATGACGCTGACTTCCCGATCAATGGCCTCCTGTACGGTGTTGCCAAGCTCGGTGGAAACGTACAGGTCATAGGCGGAAAGTGTGGATTTGACTGATTCAAGAGCGGTCAGACAAGCATCATCCGACTCGTCATAGTCAAAGGTGATGTTGTAGAGGGCGCAGGCGTTGTTGTAGTGTGTCTCTGTATTGTCGTATTCCACCCCCTGGACGCCCTTGATGCCAGCAATCTGGCCTTTCAGTGTTTCCGCTTGTTCCTGGGATAAATTGGCTACCATGACCTGGGCGCTGCCAAAGGTGGTAAATTGCTCCTCCATGATATTTAAGGCCTGCCTGGTATCTGAATCTTCCGGCAGATAGGCGGACAATTCACTCTCCACCTGGACCCAATTTCGGGAAAAGGCGGAGAAGATAAGCATAATGATGGTCAACAGGAAGACTAGGTTTCGTTTATCGACGATGAAGGTGGCCAGCTTGGTCATAAAGCTGGCGGATGTTTTTTCATTGCGCTCCATCATAATGTTCGCTCCCTGCCTCCGGTTTGATTACCTTTTCTCCGTGCCATTGCATCCTGTTCCTGCCGTTCTGCAGCGTGCCCACGAGTTTGTCTCCCTCCAACTCCAGCTGAGAGACGCAGGAAAGATCACTGACAAGCGTGTGCAGATGATGGAAAAGCTGGAACGAATGGGCCCCGGTCCATTCGCCGGAAACCGGGTTTTCATGTCCAAGTAAGATAAGTGTGCCCGTAATGCTCCCATTTCGGTTGTCCAGTTGGAGCAACCCTTCTCTGGGGCCCAGTTGGCTTTCCAGTATCATTCTATATTCCTCCATCTGTCGGTCCTCCTTTTGAAAGATGAGGCATATGCTCCCATGTTAGTATTCCTGAGTGCGCACTGCAAAGGACAAGACAGGTATAGTTGTCAAAAATGTGACACCAGGGGGTAATCTGACCGATGGAATTGGTAGATAAACATGCTATACTGTACTATGTGGAGGTGCGTAGACCAATGGATGAAAAGAACCCTTCCGTTTCTGAACAGACCAAACAGCAGTTGGCGGATGCCTTAAAGACCCTCATGGCCCAGAAGCCCATGGATAAAATTACTATTTCCGAGCTGACGGGCCTCTGCGGTATCCGACGCCAGAGTTTTTATTATCATTTTGAGGACATATATGATCTGTTGCGCTGGATGATCGAGAAGGAGGCGATTTCCCTACTACGACAGCAAGAGGGGGCCCTTTTGTGGAAGGAGGGACTGCTGCAGCTTTTCCGATACCTGGAGGAGAACAAGGCAGTGTACCTGTGTGCGCTGAAATCCGTGGGGCGGGATCATATCCGACGCTTTTTTGAGTCGGATATTTACGCCATTATCCATCGAACCATTGAACAACTGGGGGAGAACATTGGCGTGGGCCGCAACCTGGACTCCTTTATCGATGTAGAGATGCTGACTCATTTTTATGTGGTGGCTCTGGCGGGCATCACGGAGAGCTGGCTGATGGGGGAGATTGACCGGACTCCGGAGGAGCTGATCCAGTTTGCGGATACCATCCTGATCGACCAGGTCAATGGTGCTGCCGCCCGTGCCTGAGGAGGCCGGCGGGTGAAACTGAACTAACGAGGCATTCTGGGTTCTGCGGTCCCAGGGACGGTTATAATCAGCCGGGGCAATTTCTTTTGGGTTGCTCCGGAGCAGACAAAAGGAAGTCCTTTTGCGGACAGACAAAAACAACACACGGGGGATATCGTCAAAGGCGATATCCCCCGTGTGTTGTTTCTTCTTTATTTTGCAGCGTGGCCATCGGAGCGTCGCACTTTTTTACTCGAAGGTGGAGCGGAAGGTGAGGGTTTTCTGTTCCCCGGGCGCCAGCACCACAATACCCGGCTTGTCGGTGAGCTTGCGGCCCATGAAATGGCCGTCGGGCAGGGTGGACCAGGGTTCAATGCAGATATAGTTGGTCACCACCCCTTTTTGGGCGGTCCAGATCCCCAGATAGGGGAAGTCCTCAAACTCCACTGTCACCTTCCGGGGGCTCTTGCGGCTGACCAGGGTGGCCTTCCGCACCGGCAGCCCCTCCAGCACAATGGTGTCCAGCCCCACATCCTGGGGCAGTTTGGTCAGCAGCGGCCCCTCCAGGGGAATGTGCCCCTTGGGCAGATCCAAGGTGCCGGTCTCATCCATGGCGAAGGGCTCCAGATGATCCACCCCCTCAAAGGCGATGGCGTAATCCCCCATGGTTTCCCCGGGAATCAGGGTGGTGCGGTAGGCGTCGTGGCCGCCCAGTTCAAAGGGCATCTCCCGGTCAGAGCGGTTGGTGACCGTGTGGCGCTTGATCAGGGTGTTTTCCTCCAGGATAAACTCCACCTCAAGTGTAAAGGAGAAAGGATAGACAGCTCTTGTCTCCTCATCGTCCTGGGTGCGGTAGCGAACGTGGAGGTTGTCGGCCTCCACCGTCTCAAACATCCGGTCCCGGCAGAATCCGTGCATGGGGGCCTTGATCATCTGGCCGCCCAGCTCATACTGCTGATTCTTCAGTCGGCCGATGAAGGGGAACAGCAGGGGGGCGTGGCGGCCCCAGATGGCGGGATCGCCCTGCCAGATCCGCTCAATGCCGTCCAACTCCAGGCTGTAAAGCTCTGCTCCTTTCGGGTTGATGGCGGCGGACAGAATGCCGTTTTGCAAATAGTCCATCTAAATCACCTCTCGTTGTTTTCCCAGATGCGGGCTTCCAGTTCCGCCTGCATCTGTTTGACTTCTTCCTCAAAGGCCCGGGCGCTGATCCGTTGGGATTCGTGGCCAAGGATAATGGTCTGTTCCATGCCGTCGGAGGTGGCCACCCGGACACGGTAATGCTTGCCCAGCTCATAGGTGGTGCGTTCGATATAGGTGTCTGCCGTTTCCGCCTGCTTGGTGTAGACCACAAAGATATTGTTGACCTGCTCCACGCTGCCCACGCCCCCTTTGACCCGGTAGGCGTCAAAGATCAAAATCACCTTGCAGCGGCGCATGCCCTGATAGTTGCTTAGAATGTGGATCAGTTGATTCCGGGCGGCGTCCAGATCCTCCCGGGCCAGCTTGCTGAGTTCCTCCCAGGCGAAGATGATATTATAGCCGTCCACCAGCAAAAAGGTGTCTCCCGGCTGGGCGGTCTCGGTAATGGAGCTGACTTCTCCCCGGCGCAGTTCCGCCTGCGGTGTGAATGCTCTTGGCTTTACATCACCGTAGGTGCGGCGAAAGATGGCCTCCAGGGCCTTTTCCTCCTCCCGGGAGCCGGAGTAGGTGGCGCCGCCCCGGCGGATGGGAGCGACGCTGGCGTTTTCCGCTTCCTTCGGGGGCTGCCAGGCCCAGGGCAGGTGCATATGCTGGGGTACTTCGTCCCATTTTACCACAAAGCCGCCGCCGTGGGCACAAAAGACCGAGTCGGGGCTGTTGTCCAGATCGGCTTCCGGGTCGTACTGGGCGGCGGAAACCACCTGTTCCTGGCTATGACAAGGGAAATAACCTGCCAGCTGCAGGGTGATCCGTCCCCGGCCTTTGGTGTAGGCGGCCACCTCCTCCGGGTAGTCCGCCAGCTGGGCCACCGGGGCTTGACCCGTCAAAAGGCTCCGGTCCCCGTCAGACTCCGGGGGAGCAAAGTCGCCGCCAAAGCGCTGCAAGTCCGCCATGGCCCGGCCCACCGACTCGGTGGGCACGTCCAGCCGGAATTTGTACCAGGGCTCCAGCAGCACCGACTGGGCCCGCATGAGCCCCATCCGCACCCCCCGATAGGTGGCCTCCCGGAAGTCGCCCCCCTCGGTGTGCTTGACGTGTGCCCGGCCCGAGAGCAGGGTGATACGCAGATCGGTGACCGGGGCGCCGATGAGTACCCCCAGG
>CABRZO010000004.1 GCA_902475455.1 uncultured Eubacteriales bacterium | reverse complement strand
CCCGGGATGAAAAGGTTTACACCGGGTCCATCTGCCGTACCCCCAACTCTATCCACGTCACCGAGGAGGAGCTGCGGCAGGAGCTGCCCGACTGGCGCAAAAACGTCTGCGTGGTGCTGGATGAGGATGTCCATTCCCTGGAGGACACCCGGCGCCTGGGCATTGAGACCGGGGATATGATCGCCCTGGAGCCCCGGCTGGTGTGCTCCAACGGCTATCTGAAATCCCGGTTCGTGGACGACAAGGCCTGCGCCGCCCTGCTGCTGTGCGCCATGGAGGCCATCCAGGCCGGGAAACTGGCCCTGCCCCGGCATGTGCTGGCCTATTTCTCCAGCTATGAGGAGATTGGCCACGGCACCGTCTGGCTGCCGGAGGGGGTCCGGGATATCCTGGCCCTGGACATCGCCCCCACCGGCCCGGATCAGAACTCCGATGAGCGGAAGGTGTCCATCTTTGCCAAGGACTCCCGGTTCCCCTACCATTGGGAGATGACCAACGAGCTTCGCTCCGCCGCTCTGGAAGCCGGGGTGGATTTCGTCATGGATGTGTTCACCCCCCACTACGGTTCCGACGGAGACGGTTCCGTCCAGGCGGGCCACGACGTGCGCCACGCCGCCATCGGGCCCGGCACCGCCAACAGCCACGGCTATGAGCGCACCCATCTGGAGGGAATTGAGAACACTTATGGCCTGTTGATGGCCTATTTATTTCGGAATGCAGAAAATTAAGGAATATTAACTAATGTTTCCATAAAGTTTATTGTTTTTCCCGACAAGTTGTGCTACACTGCTCACCAAAGACAACATGATTTGAGGAAGTGATTTTCGTTGTCATCATCAGGGAAACGAACCACGGGACAGAGGCGAAAAAAGAAAAAATCCTCCGCCGCCCAGGAGCCGGTCCGGCGCAAGAAGCTGCCGGTGGTGGAGGCTGACCCGGAGATCGGCCTCACTGAGGAACAGGTCCGCACCCGGATCAAGGCCGGGTACCAGAACACGGAGGTGGAGTCCAACTCCAAATCCATGAAGGAGATCATTATCTCCAATGTGTTCACCTACTTCAACCTGATCTTTTTCATCCTGGCCGCCGCCATCATCGCGGTGGGGTCCTGGTACAACCTGACCTTCATGGGGGTTGTCATCGCCAATATTGTGATCGGTATTGTGCAGGAGTGGCGCAGCAAAAAGAAGCTGGACACCCTGAACCTGCTGGCCAATCCCAAGGCCAATGTGGTCCGGGACGGCATACTGCGCACCATCTCCGTCCACGACGCAGTCCGGGACGATATCGCCGTGCTGGCCGCCGGGGATCAGGTCTACGCCGATGCGGTGGTGGTGGAAGGGGAGTGCCTGGTCAATGAGTCATTGCTGACCGGCGAGGCCGACGAGCTGCGCAAACAGCCGGGAGATCACCTGCTGTCGGGCTCCTTCCTGGTGTCCGGCCAGTGCTCCGCCCGGCTGACCGCCGTGGGCCGGGACTCCTATATGTCCAAGCTCACCCTCCAGGCCAAGCAGCAGAAGCAGCAGCCCCAGTCTGAGATGATGCGGTCCCTGAGCCGTCTGGTCATGGTCATCGGCATTATCATCATTCCCCTGGGCATTCTGATGGCCATTAAAGAGATCCACATTCTGAAAAACAGCATTCCCGACGGCGTGGTGTCCACCGTGGCCTCCCTGGTGGGTATGATCCCTGAGGGCCTGTATCTGCTGACCTCCCTGGCCCTGCTGGCCGGCGTGCTCCGGCTGGCCCAGCGCAAAACCCTGGTCCATGAGATGGGCTGTATCGAAACCCTGGCCAGAGTGGACACCCTCTGTGTGGACAAGACGGGCACCATCACCGAGGCCAAGATGATCGTCAAGGACCTGGTGGTGCTGGACGAGGAGGTGGCCAGCGAGGAGGAGCTGCGGAGCATCATGGCGGACTATGTCTACGCCATGCAGAACGACAACGAGACCATGGCCGCCCTGAAACGCTATTTTGACGGCAAGGTGAGCCGCAAGGCGGTGAAAGCCATGCCCTTCACCTCCTCCCGCAAGTTCGGCGGGGTGGCCTTCCAGAAGGGGGGCACCTACCTGCTGGGGGCCCCGGAAAATATTCTGGGGGACCGGTACGACGAGTACCAGGACACCATCGAGGAGTATTCCAAGCTGGGCTGCCGGGTGCTGCTGTTGGTGGGCTATGAGGGTGAGCTGGAGGATGGCCCGGTGTTGGGGGAGACGACCCCCCTGGGGCTCATCCTGCTCACCAACAAGATCCGACCCGAGGCCCCGGAGACCTTCCGCTACTTCCGGGAGCAGGGGGTCACCGTCAAGGTGATCTCCGGCGACAACCCGGTCACCGTCTCCGAGGTGGCCACCCGGGCGGAGATCCCCAACGCCGACCAGTATGTGGATGCCCGCACTCTGCTCACCGACAAGGATGTGGAGGAGGCGGCGGAGCGTTACACCGTCTTTGGCCGGGTGACCCCGGAACAAAAGCGCAAACTGGTCCGGGCTATGCACCGGGCGGGCCACACCGTGGCCATGACCGGCGACGGCGTCAACGACGTGCTGGCCCTGAAGGAGGCTGACTGCTCGGTGGCCATGGCCTCCGGCAGCCAGGTGGCCTGCCAGGTCAGCCATATCGTGCTGTTGGAGTCTGACTTTTCCGCCATGCCCTCGGTAGTGGCGGAGGGCCGCCGGGTCATCAACAACATTGAGCGCTCCGCCTCCCTGTACCTGGTGAAGAACATCTTCTCCCTGTGCCTAGCCATTATCTCCCTGATCTTTACCTTCACCTATCCCTTCTCGGCGGCCCAGATGTCCCTGGTTTCCGCCATTACCATCGGCCTGCCCTCCTTCGTCATGGCCATGGAGCCCAACAACAGCCTGATTCACGGCAAATTCCTCTCCAACGTGGTCTATCGGGCCCTGCCCTCGGCCCTCAGCGACCTGGTATTGAGTATTGGCGTGGTGCTGTTTTGTATTGTATTCCAGATTGAGGAGAGCGAGATGAGCACCATCTGCACCATCGTGGTGGGAGTGGTGGGCCTGCTGATGGTGTACCGCACCTGCAAGCCCTTCAACTATCTGCGGAAGCTGCTGATGGCCACCTGCGTGATCGCCTTCCTGTTCTGCATTGTGGTGCTGCGGCCCATCTTCACCCTGAATCTGAACCTGAGCACCGGAGGCTGGCTGGTGCTGGCGGTGTTCGTGCTGCTGGCTTTTGAGGTGTCCCTGTCAGCCAACGTGATTGTGGACGTGGCCAACAAGGCAGTGCGCTGGATTCAGCGCCGGGGCCGGAAGCTGCTGAACGACTGAGTTTGCCACAGGGCATAGCCTCTCCGCAGCCCCTGAATCGTCGGAGGGGATCAGAAAACAAAAACAGGCCGGACACGATTGGAATCAATCGTATCCGGCCTGTTTTCTTGCCCGTTACGGTTTGCTCATCTCCAGCTCATAGATACCGCCGGAGTGATGAAGAATGTTGCCGGTGGGCCGGAAACCATTGCGCTCATAGAGCCGCCGGGCCCCCCTGGTTGGTGTTGAGAATCCAAAGCCTGGGGGTGTTTGTGCATTGTCTCTGGGCGAAGGACAGCAATTGCGTTCCATATCCCTTGTTCTGCTGACTGGGCAGAACATAGAGGTTTTCAATGAGATCCCCCTGGACCGAGACAATGCCCACGGGTTTTTCGTCGATCAGCAGATAGAGCCGGGCCCCTTTTGCCATCGCTGCTTCCAAATAGACCTTTTGGCGCTCCGGCGTATGGAGGGCGAGGAATTCCGGGGAGCAGATCTCTCGGTGGGAGTTCTGCCAGCTCTCGGAATGGATGGTAGCGGCGGCCATCAGCTCCGCCTGGGTGACCAGTTGAATCATAGTTCTGACCTTTCTGATTTGTGGTGTCATTTCCGGGGTGCATACCCGGGAGAAGGGCTTCCACCGCCTCGGCGGTGGAAGCCCTTTTTGGTTTCGCAACTGCTTATTCAATGGACTTCAGGGACTCTGCCATATCGATCTGGGCGATCTTGCGCCGTAAAATCAAGTCGGTGATGATGCTGAACAGCAGCACGATGGCCACGGTCAGCAGATAGCTGACGGGTTTGATGACGTACTTGAAGTTCACCATGTCCACTTGGATCTGATTCATCACAAACCGGTGCAGACCGAAGCCCAGGGGCAGGCCGCAGAGGATGCCCATGGCGCTGAGGATGATGTTTTCCCGGAACACATAGGCCCCGGTCTCCCGGGCGTGGAAGCCCAGTACCTTGATGGTGGCGATCTCCCGAACCCGCTCGGAGATGTTGATGTTGCCCAGGTTGAACAGCACGATGAAGGCCAGGGCCGCGGCGCTGACCAGCACTAGGGCCACCACATAGTCCAGACTCTGCATCATATTGTCGATCATGTTCCGGGTGTCGGTAACCACCGAAATAGAGGCGGCGCCGTCGGCTTTGGACAGGGCGGCGGAGAGGCTGTATTCATCCTCGCCCTCCACGGTCCGGATAAACAGGGTCTTGGGCTCAAAGCTGCCGAAGCAGTCGGAGTAGGTGGTGCCGGTCATGTAGACGTAGTTCTGCACATAGTTCTCCACCAGACCCACCACGGTGACCTGAGCCTTTTCCTCGTCGGAGATGGAGAGGGTCACCGTGTCACCCACCTTGATCCCTGCCAACTTGGCCAGTTTCTCCGAAATCAATACCTCCCCGTCTCCGGGATAGGGGATCTGAGCACCGTCCAGATGCAGATCGTAGAGCTCGGTGATGTTGGGGTCGTCGGCAGCGATGAAGTAGGCGGATTTGGTGGCCTCAGTGCCGGTGATCTCGCCGGCAGACATCAGGGCCACCGCCTGGGTGTCGATGCGATCCCCGTACTCTGCCTCGATGTCCTCCAGCCAGTTCTGGTCAATGGGGTCCTCGGTGGTAACGCTGAGGTCATACTTCTGGATGTCGTCAAACTGGTAGTTGCCGATATCTGCCACCGAGTCCCGGATGCCGAAGCCGGTGAGCACCAGGGCGGTACAGCCGGCGATGCCCAGCAGCATCATGAACATCCGTTTCTTAAATCGGAAGATGTTGCGCAGGGACACCTTGTGCAAAAACTTCAGCCGGCGCCAGAGGGGGGTAAACCGCTCCAGCAGGATGCGCTTGCCGGCGGAGGGAGTCTTGGGCCGGATCAGATCCGCAGGGGTGCTGCGCATTTCGTGGCGGCAGGAGAGGAAGGTGACGCCGGCGGAGCACAGCAGGGAGGCGGCCAGCACAATGACCAGCAGCGTCGGATCATAGGTGCACACAAAGCCAGGAATCTGGTAGAGCATCTGATAGGCGATCCAGATCACCTTGGGGAACAGGTATCCACCGCCGAAGTAGCCGATCAGGCAGCCGATGACGGCGGCGCTGCCGGAGTAGAGCAGATACTTGGCGAGGATGGAACCCCGGCTGTAACCCAGGGCCCGCAGGGTACCGATCTGGGTGCGGTCGTCATCCACCATTCGGGTCATGGTGGTGGAGCACACCAGGGCGGCAATCAGGAAGAAGAAAGCGGGGAAGATGCTGGACAGCCGCTCCACGATGGTGGAGTCGCTCTCAAAGGTGACATAGCCGCTGTTGCTCTCGCTGCGGGAGAGCACGTAGAGCTCGGGTTCCTCCAGATCAGCCAGTTCCTGCCGGGCGTCGGCCAGCTTTTCCTCCGCGTCGGCGATCTCCTGGTCAAACTCTGCCACCCCGTCCTCATATTCCGCCAGGCCGTCATAGTACTCCTGCCAGCCGTCCTGGATCTCCTGAAGGCCTTCCTCATAGTCCGCCAGGCCGGAGCGGTAGGAGTCGATGCCGTTCTGGAACTGGATCAGGGAGGCATAGGCGGCGTCCAGGGTGGCCTGTTGGGTGGCCTGCTGGTTTTCCAGCTCCGCCACGCCGGCGTTGTACTGGCTCCAGCCCTCATCCAGGGTGGAGCGCAGGCTGTCCAGCTGGGCCTGGCTGTCCTCCAGTGTGGCGGCGGTGGCGTCCAGCTCCTGCTTTTGCGCCGTCAGCTGCTGGTCGGCGGCGTCCAGCTCCGCCTTGCCTTGGGACAGGGCCTGACCGGTGGCCTCCAGGGTGAGCCGGGTCTGCTCCAGCGCCGCCTCCTGGGCGGCAATTTCCTCCGGGGTCAGGGTGTCCCGGATGGCGTCAAATTCCGCCTTGGCCTGTTCATATTGGGCTAAGCCCGCCTCATAGGCGGCATAGTTCTGCTCATACTCTGCCAGCTGGGCGCTGTATGCGTCATAGCCCTGCTGCCACTGGGCCAGATATCCCTCATATTCGGCTTGGCCCGCCTCCAACTGGGCGATGCCGTCGGTGTAGGCCTGCTCGGCCTGCTGCATCTGATAGCTGCGCTCCTCCAGCAGCTGCTGGCCCTGGGCAATGGCCTCTTCCAGCTGGGCCTTGCCGTCGTTGTAGGCGTCCCAGCCCGCCTGAAGGGCGCCGTCCCAGGAGGTAAAGCCACTCTGGAGTTGCTCCGCGCCCTCGTCCAGTTCCGCCTTGGCGCCATCCAATTGGGCCTTGGCATCCTCCAGCTCCGCCTGGCCTTCCTCCAGTTCCGCCTTGGCGTCCTCCAGCTGGGCCTTGGCGTCGTCCAGCTCCGCCTTGGCCTCCGCCTTCTGGTCCGCCAGCTCCTGTTCGCCGTCGGAAATTTCCTGTTCCCCGTCGGCCACCAGATCATCGAACCGGGTCTGTACCGAGGCGGTGGCGTTATCCTCCACGGCGGTGGACAGCTGGTCGATCATGTCGTCGTACTCGTCAGAGTAAAGGGGGGCGTCGGCACACTTGACGTAGAGCTCGGTAAAGTATTCCGAGTCAAACCCCTCCGGAGGGATCAGCATGAAAGCGTACACGGTGCCGTCCCCCAGGGAGGAGGTGCCCCGGTCCACATCCAGATAACAGGGGGAGTTTACCAGACCCACCACGGTGTACTCCTGATAGGCGAACAGATCCAGGGTGTCCTCCTCGTTGCCGTCGGAGAGCCGGATGGTCTGTCCGATCATATCCGAGGAGAAACGGTGGGCGTCCACCACACACTCGTTGCCGGCCTGGGGCAGCCGGCCCTCCACCAGGTCCGGGGTGTTGATGTGGCTGGTCAGGGTCTGGGCTTTCAGGACCAGCTCAGTGGAGCCGTCCAGCCAGAGCACATCGGTGTTGACGGAGCCCTCCGCGGCGGTGACGCCGTCACATCCGGCCACCGCCTCCAGGTCTGTTTCGTCAAACCCCAGGGTGGAGACCAGCCGCAGATCGTAGAGGGAGGTGTCCTCCAGATAGGCCTGGGCGGTGCCGATCATGTCCGCCCGGGTGAGCTTCAGGCCGGTAAAGAAGGCAGAGCCCAGCAGAATAATCAATAATATGGCCAGATACCGGCCAAAGCTGCCGGTGATGCTGCGCCATATGTTCCGTTTCAACATTTTTGTCATACAGCCATCACCGCCTTACCAAAGCTTACCATTCGATCTGTTCCACGGGAATGACGTGGTCGTTCATGCGAATGGAATGGATGGTGCCGCTCTTGACCCGGATGATCCGATCCGCCATGGCGGCCAGGGCGCCGTTGTGGGTGATGATGACCACCGTCATGCCGTCCCGGCGGCAGGTGTCCTGGAGCAGTTTCAAGATGGACTTGCCGGTTTCATAGTCCAGGGCACCGGTGGGCTCGTCACAGAGCAGCAGCTTGGGCCGCTTGGCCAGGGCCCGGGCGATGGACACCCGCTGCTGCTCGCCGCCGGAGAGCTGGGCGGGGAAGTTGTTCATCCGGTGACCCAGCCCCACCGCCTTCAGCACCTCCTCCGCCGGAATGGGGTGGGGGCAGAGCTGGGCGGCGATCTCCACATTTTCCAGGGCGGTCAGATTGGGGATCAGGTTGTAGAACTGAAAGACAAAGCCGATGTCAAACCGGCGGTAATTCTCCAGTTGTGTGCGGTTGAAGGCGCTGATCTCCACGCCGTCCATGGAGACCTGGCCACTGGTCAGGGTGTCCATGCCCCCCAGAATATTGAGCAAAGTGGTCTTGCCTGCGCCGGACTCGCCCACGATCACGCAGAATTCCCCCTGCTCGATTTCAAAGTTGACGCCGGAAAGCGCCTTGACATCCACGTCTCCGGAATGATAGATCTTTGACACATCGTGAAATTCTACGAACGCGCCCAAAGCAATCCCCTCCGATACGATTTTATTTTACATGGAAATTATACCAGAATCTTGCCATAGAGTCCTAAACAGTTTGTGAATTAATCGTTATTTTTGGTTTTTACGCACAAGGCCCCGCTCCAGGGAGCGGGGCCTTTTCGAAGTGTTGCCTTTGCGTCCACGTTTACAGAAAGGGGAAAAACAGCGGTACAAAGACCAAAATGCCAATGTAACCGATGACCGACAGCAGCCAGCCATACTTCAGATAGTCCAAAAATTCGTAACCGGCCACCTGAGTCATGGTGATCTGGGCCGCTGCCAGAGGAGTGCAGCAGGCGATACTGGCGGCCAGGGTGATGCCCACGCAAAAAGGCATGTACTGAAAGCCGTATTTGGTGCACAGGGACAGGGCCACCGGCAGTACGATGATCAAGGCGGTGGAATTGGTGATGAATTGGCTGATAAACAGGGTCAGGAAGGTGAGTACCGCAAAAATAATAAAGGGAGAGGTCACATTTCCAAGGACGGTAGATACCCCCCGTCCGATCAGCTCGCCGGAGCCGGCGGAGGTCAGAGCCTCTGCCAATCCCAGACAGGTGGCCAAAAATACCACCGATTCCCAGTGCAGCTCTTTGACAATATTTTTCACGCTGCAGCAGCCGAAGATGACGCACAGCAGTGCGGCACACATGGCGGTGATGGCGGTGGGCAGCAGGGAGAAGACGTAGGAAACCACCATCAGGGTCAGGATAATGAACATGATGGTCAGTTTCTTCTTGTCATAGACAGGGTGGGTGGTAGAGCGGAGCTTTTCTGGGTCTACCCCCATATCTGCTTCGGGATGGTGGTTCCAGATCCGCTTGCCGGCGCGGTATCCGATGGTCAGCGCAAAGATCAGGAAGAGGGCGAAAAGACATAGTCCCGGGCCGGTCAGTGTCCACATGGTCATCTCAATTCCCACCATTTTGCTCATCAGGCCGTTGGCGGTGAGCTGCGGGGTGCATCCCACTAGGGTGGAAGCGCCGCCGAACATGATGGCGCAGGAGATGGGGAGGGTGAGATTGCGGCGTTTCATGGTTCCGGAGGTGGTACACACACTGTCGATGATGGGGATGAAGGCGGAGAGCAGAGCGGTATTGGCCAGGAACATAGAGGCCAGGCCCGAAACCACACAGCTGACTCCCAGAAACAGCAATTCATTTCCCCGGGACCATCGGATCAGAGTGCGTCCGATGATCTGAGCGGCGCCGGTCTGAAACATGGCAATCCCCACAATCATGGTGCTGGCCATCAGAAGGACAATGCTGTCGGAGAAACCGGAAAAGACATCTTCAAAGCTGCTGACGCCCAACAAAACCATCAGCAGGCAGCCCAGACAGCCGGTGGCCGCCGGAGGCAGCCATTCCGTCAGAAAGAGAAGCACACAGACGCCTAAAATGATCAGACCTAGAATATCATGGGGCATGTTGTTACCTCCTGCAAGGCATCAGTGTCCACGAAAAAGAAAGACATGCCTGGTCTCCAGGTGCGAGGTCACCCGTATCCATGGAAAACAAGCATGTCTCACAGATTGTCAATGCCTTCAGCAATTTTTGGCCGGGTTTTCCAGCGGGGGGCGGAGGGGATTACACAATGGTCCAGCCACCGTCCACCAGCAGCAGCTGGCCGGTGACATAGCTGGAGGCATCCGAGGCCAGAAACAGCATGGCGCCGTTCAGCTCACCGGGCTTGCCACGACGTCCCATGGGGCAGTTATTCCGAATACCGCTCTCATATTTCTCGTCGGCTACCTTATCGGACATCTCACTGGCAAAATAACCAGGGCCCAGGGTGTTGACGGTGATGCCGTTCTTGGCCCACTCGGCGGCCAGCGCCTTGGTCATCATGTAGATGGCGCCCTTGGCGGTGGAGTAACCGGAGCGGGGAACGCCGTTCATGGTGACCTGGCAGTGGAAGGAACCAATATTGATGATCTTGCCGTAGTTCTGTGCCAGCATGACTTTACCAACTTCACGGGCAAAGAAGAATACGCCGTTGACGTTGGTGTTCATGACCCGCTCCCACAGCTCGTCGGAGGTTTCAACGGCAGGGGTGGCAAAGCCGGCGGCGGCATTGTTGATCAGAATATCAATCCGGCCGAATTCCTTCACGGTGGTTTCCACCGCGTTGACGATCTGCTGGGTGTCGGTGACGTCACAGGGGAGCACTAGGCATTTCACACCTAGGGCCTCCACCTCTTTCTTAACCTCCTGCAACTTTTCCACCCGGCGGGCTACAATGGCCACATTGGCCCCTTGCTCTGCCAGGCAGATGGCAAACTGGCGGCCCAGGCCGGAAGATGCGCCGGTAACAATGGCATTTTTGCCGCTGACATCAAAATAGTTTTTCATGCGAAACTTCCTCCTTGCAAATCCCTGTAAATTCCGGCGGCAATGAGGTGGTCAAACCTGTCTATCGCCGGTCCTTTCCCCCATCCTAACAGCTTTTTTGTGCTTTGTAAACAAAGAAATGCGAGCGACAGAGCTGAAAATAAGGCAAAAAAGCTTCATATGCGATGGTATTTCCAGATTGAAAATTTTTCTTTGCCCAAAAATAAAAAAGCAAAAATGAGAAAATAAGTCAAAAAAAGACAAAAAATAGAATAAAATTACAATAAAAACAACTGTACGACCGGTGACAGGATAATATTTGCATTGAAAAAGAAATGATTGTAAAATAAAAATGATTTTGAAAGGGGTGTTTGTCCGTGAAAAAGAACCTTTTTTCCCTAAAGGTTGACGGCAGATTCTACTACGGCTGGGTCATGTTATTGGCCGCATTCATGCCCATGTTCATCTGCTATGTCATCAAGGTAAACTGTACTCCCTTGGTGATGAAGCCCATCATGGCAGAGTTCGGTATTTCCCAGACTGCCTATACCCAGACCAACACGATCATGACGGTTACCATGATGCTGTGTTCTTTGGCTATCGGTAAATTCTACAAGAAGATACCGGTCAAATTTGCCATGAGCATCTGTGTGGCGTTGACCAGCATCTGCTATGTGCTGATGTCTTTCTCTACCTCCATCTGGCAATTGTACATACTCTCCGGCATCCAGGGCCTGGGTTGGGCCGGTGCCACTACGCTGCCCACCACCATCATTGTCAGCAACTGGTTTGGACCCAAGGTGAAGGGAACTGCTCTATCTATCGCCATGCTGGGCAGTGGTGCCGGCGCCTTGGTTTGGGTCAACATCGTTACCGCCATTATCTCCAACAGCGGCTGGCGGGCGGGCTATCTGGCCATGGCGGGCTTCAACGCACTGCTGATTCCCATTGCGCTGGTGCTGGTGGTCAGCATGCCCAGCGACAAAGGTTTTGAGACCAGAATCGGCGATCCTACCCCCAGTGAAACGGAGGCCGCCGCCGGCAGCGTCCCCGCTCAGAAGGCGGGTATCACCGGCCAGCAAGCTTTGAGAACCGGCCGTTGGTGGCTGCAGTTCTCCGCTGGACTGGTCACCATGATCGGCGCTTCCGCCTTTTCCTATAACTGCAAAGACTACTTTACCGGCCTGACCGGCAGCGATACCGCCGCCGCCGCCATTTACTCCGGTGCCCTGGGAACCCTGATCCTGGGCAAGTTCCTGCTGGGCGTGCTGTCTGACGTGCTTCAGATCAAGCGTACTTCCTTCCTGGCCCCGCTGTTTTACGCTGGCGTGTTTGTCTGCCTGGCCCTCTCCTCCGGCAACATGGTGTTCTCCACCATCATGATCCCGCTGTACATGATTGGCGGCGCAGTGCCCTCCGTGATTCCCTTCCTGCTCACCGCCCGCAACTTCGGTGACAAGGAATATGGCGTGATGAGCGGTTGGATGAATGTGGCCGGCAACATTGGCCAGATCATCGGGCCCACAGTGGCGGCCTTTATCTTTGACACCACCGGCAGCTATGTGATGGCCTGGGTCATCTTCGCAGTGCTGATGGTCATCGTGGGCGTGCTGTATCTGCTGTCCAACTATGCCAGCAAGAAGAAGATTGCCGACATGGGCTACACCATCGCCTGATCTCCGACGGTTGTCAGAACTTCCAGATTGAACAACCCGGCTGCGCTTTACGCGCAGCCGGGTTGCTTTTTGCCTGATATGGGGTCAGCCGGGCTGTTCCGAGGTCTGGGAGCTCCGGCGCATGGCGGAGTCCGAGGACTCCTGGACGAACTGCTGGGTGTAGAGCCGGTAATAGTAGCCCTTCTGGGACAGCAGATCCGAATGGGTGCCCCGTTCCACCACCTTGCCGTCCCGCATCACCAGAATCACGTCGGCGTCCCGGACGGTGGAGAGCCGGTGGGCGATGACAAAGCTGGTGCGGCCTTGGGTCACGGTGCTGATGGCGTCCTGAATGGCTTTTTCCGTCAGGGTGTCCACGCTGCTGGTGGCCTCGTCCAGCACCAGAATCTGCGGGTTTGCCAGCAGGGCCCGGGCGAAGCTCAGCAGCTGTTTTTCCCCGGTGGAGAGCAGATCGCCCCCTTCGCCCACGGGGCTGTCATAGCCCTGTTCCATTCGGGCGATGACCTTGTCGGCGCTGACCCGGCGGACGGCCGCCTCAATTTCCTCCATGGTGGCGTTGGGGTTGCCGTAGCGCAGGTTTTCCAGCACGGTGCCGCTGAACAGATGGGGAGTCTGGAGCACATAGCCGATGTGGCTGTGGAGCCACAGCTGGCTGCGCTCCCGGGCGTCCCGGCCGTCAATCAGCACCTGGCCCCGGGTGGGCTCGTAGAATCGGCACACCAGATTGACCAGAGTGCTCTTGCCGGCGCCGGTCTCCCCCACGATGGCCACCATGGAACCTTGGGGTACCTTGAGGTTAAAGTGCTCCAGCACGTTTTCCTCTCCGTCAGGGTATCGGAAGGTGACATCCCGGAACTCGATGTCCCCCCGGAGCTCCTCCCAGTTCTCTTTTTTGGGGTGGAAGGTGTCGCCGTAGCGCTGAATGACCTCCGGGGTGTCCACCACGTCGGACTGGGTGTTCAGCAGCCGCTGAATCCGCTCGATGTTGACCTGGGAGTTGATCAGGTTGGCGATGGTGCCCACCAGGTCCTGGACGTAGGTGGTGATGGAGGTGGCGTAGTTCATGAACACCGACAGACTGCCCACCAGCATCAGCCCCTCCCGGGTCAGCAGTCCGCCCCGCCACAGCACCAGGGCCAGGGCCAGGCTGGACAGGAAGATGATGCTGGACTGGAACAGTCCCCTCAGCCAGCCAGCCCGAACGGCGGAGCGGCGCATGGACTGGGTGTCTCGCTCAAAATCCCCCTGCATCTTGTCCTCCACCACCAGGGATTTGATGGTCTTGGCCCCAGTGATGCCCTCGTTGAAGTTGCCGGTGATGATGCTGTTCCACTCCCGCACCTTCCGGTTGGCGGCGGTCAGGTGACGCTGGAAGAACACCGTCACCACCACGATAATGGGCACCACGCAGAGCAGCAGCAGCCCTAGCATGGGCCGCAGCAGGAACATGATGACAAAGATGCAGAGGATGTAGACCACATCCACCATCACATCCATGAGTCCCCAGCTGACGATCTGGCCGATGCGGTTGGGGTCGGAGATAATCCGGGAGTGGATGTATCCCACGCTGTTCTGGTTGAAGTAGCTGAAGGACAGGGTCTGGACGTGGTCGAAGCAGGCCTGGCGCACGTCCCGGTCCACCCGGACTTCGGCAGTGTTGGCGGCGTAGCCGCCCCAGGCGTTGATAATGCCCTGGAACAGCAGCAGAGCCACATAGCCCGCTACGAACAGGGGCAGGGTGTCCAGCGTTCTATGGCCGATGTAGTGGTTGATGGCGTAGTTCTGGAACAGGGGATAGACCGCGTCCACCACGCTGCTCAGAGCCATGCTGACCATGATGATCAGCAACAGGCGCCGGTGGGGCCGGATGAAGGGGAGAATGGCCGGGATACCATACCATTTCAGATGGACCGGCTTGGTTTCAGAGTGTTGTTCAGGCATCTTCCGTCCCCTCCTTTCCCTCTTGGATCTGACAGATGGTGCGGTAAAGCCCATCCTGGGCTGCCAGCTGCTGGTGGGTGCCCCGCTGGGTGATGCGCCCGTTTTCCAGCACCAGGATCTGATCCGCCGAGCGCAGGGTGGTGATCCGGTGGCTGATGAGGATGACGGTGGCTTTGCCCATGTACCGATTCAGATTGGCCCGGATCTCCGCGTCGGTCTCCGCATCCACGGCGGAGAGGGAGTCGTCGAAGATCAGGATGGGGGCGTGCTGGGTCAGGGTCCGGGCAATGGCCGCCCGTTGCTTCTGGCCTCCCGAGAGGGTGACGCCCCGTTCGCCCACAAAGGTGTCAAAGCCGCTGGGGAATTCGTCCACCGTGCGCTCCAGGCATGCCGCCCGGGCCGCCCGGCGGACCTCCTTCAGGTCGGCCTGGGGGGAGGTGATGGCGATGTTCTCGGCAATGCTCCTGGAGAACAGGAAGGGCTCCTGGAGCACGAAACCCACATTCTTGCGCACCCACTGGGCCCGCATGGTTTGGATATCCCGGCCTCCCACGGTGATGCGGCCCTGCTCCGGGGGCAGGGGATAGAGCCGGGCCAGTAGGTGGGCCAGGGTGCTCTTGCCGCTGCCAGTGCCCCCTAGAATGCCCAGGGTGGTGCCGGCGGGGATGGTAAAGCTCAGATCGTGGAGCAGCTCCGGGTGGCCCGGGAAGGCGTAGCTCACATGGTCAAAGACCACATCCCCGGACAGATCGGGCTGGTCGGCCCCGGGGGCGTCCTGTTCCACCGGGGCGGCCATGATCTCCAGCAGCCGCTTCATGGACACCACGGCCTTGCTCATCTCGCTGAGCACTCTTCCCATGCTCCGCACCGGACGGACCTGCATGGTGAGATAGGAGATCACCGCCAGCAGGCCGCCCACCGTCAGTGTGCTGTTGACGCAGAGCACGCAGCCCCAGCATAGAATGGTGAGCATGGTGGCTCCGGTGAGGAAGTCGCCGCAGAACCAGAAGGTACAGAGATATTTGCCCAGATCGATCCACTTGTCGGTGACGGTCTCATTCTGCTCCGCGAAGCGCAGTTGTTCCCGGCGCTCCCGGCCGAAGGCCCGGACCACCCGGACCCCGGTGAGGTTTTCCTGAGCGATGGTGGACAGTACCCCCTCCTCCTCGTCGCAGGCCAGAAAGGAGGTGCCGATTTTCTGATGGAACCAGAAGGAGTAGCCGATCAGAATGGGCATACTGGCCAGGGAGACAAAGCCCAGGGGGACGCTGATCCGGAACATGAACACCAGAGAGAGTACAATGGTGATGGTCATGCTCAGCAGGTTCACCAGCTGGTCCGAAAGGAACATTTTGACCTCTTCCACGTCGGTGGTGCACCGCTGGATGATGTCGCCGGTCTGGTGCTGGCTGTGCCAGGCGCAGCTCAGGTGCTGGATGTGCCCGAAGAGCTTGTCCCGCATGGACTTGACAAAGGTTTCGCTGCCCTTGGCGGTGTAGAGCTGATAGAAGTAGCGCAGCACCGCGGCCACCAGAGAGCACAGTACGACCCCTAACGCAGGCACCCAAAGCATGGTCCTCAGGCCGGCAACACCCCCGAGCTGATCCAGCCAACTCTGGAGCGGGCCCGGCAGGGGAAAGGAGCTGTCGCCTAAAATTCCGTCCACCGTGAATTCAATGATTTTGGGCCGGATCATGTCCGCCAGGGTGGACAGGCAGGCAAACAGAATGCCCAGCAGGAAGAAGCCTTTGGCGCCCTTCAGGAAGTTAAGGATCATTCCCAGTCGGGTCAAAGGTTTGTTTTGGTGCATGAAAGTTGATGATCCCTCTTTTCTGTGTGTACTTGAGAGGTGAAATTCCCATGGAACATGAGATACCGACATTATAACAGCTTTGTTCCTCTTTGGGGAGAGGGGGTAGGGGGATTTTGACGGTTTTCCCCAGGGTTTGCCCATTTCGCCGGGATTGTCCCTTGATTCTTTCCGGCAACACCGTTATATTGATTAGGACACACAAATTCTGTGAGCCAGGTAAGAAAGGGATGAAGGTTTATGTGGTTTGAGGAAGCGGTTGTCTATCAGATTTATCCCTTGGGGATGTGCGGCGCGCCGCTGCAGAATGACGGGGTAAAGGCCCACCGGATTTTGCGGGTGCTGGACTGGGTGGAGCATATCAAGGCCCTGGGGGCCAACTGTGTGCTGTTCAATCCGCTGTTTGAGAGCGACGCCCACGGCTACGACACCCGGGACTATAACCGGGTGGACTGCCGGCTGGGCACCAAGGAGGATTTGAAGCAGGTCTGCGACGCCCTCCACGCCCAGGGCATCCGCATTCTCTTTGACGGGGTGTTCAACCATGCGGGCCGGGGGTTCTGGGCCTTTGAGGACGTGCGGCAGAAGAAGTGGGACAGTCCCTACAAGGACTGGTTCCATATCAATTTTGACGGTGACACCAATTACCATGACGGCTTCTGGTACAAGAGCTGGGAGGGCTGCCAGGAGCTGGTGGACTTCAACCTGCGCAACCCGGCGGTGCGGGACTACCTCTTTGACGCCATCCGGGGCTGGGTGGCCGACTATGAGATCGACGGCCTGCGGCTGGACGTGGCCTTTTGTCTGGATGACGACTTCCTGCACCAGCTGCGCCAGTTTACCGATGGGCTGAAGCCGGACTTTGTGCTGATGGGGGAGACTTTGCACGGGGACTATAACCGCTGGATGAACCCCGGGGCCTGCCACAGCGTCACCAACTATGAGTGCTATAAGGGCCTCTACTCCAGCTTCAACACCGGCAACATGCACGAGATCGCTTACAGCCTGAACCGGCAGTTCGGCTCCGAGCAATGGTGCCTCTATACCGGCCGCCATCTGCTCAGCTTTGCCGACAACCATGACGTGAGCCGGATTGCCACCCTGCTCACCGACAAGAACCAGCTCAAGGCCCTCTACGGTCTGCTCTTCGGCATGCCCGGGGTGCCCTGCGTCTACTACGGCAGCGAGTGGGGGATGGAAGGGGATAAGCGCAATGGCGACCCCAGCCTGCGCCCGGCCGTTGAAACCCCGGAGTGGAATGACCTGACGGATTGGATTGCCTTGCTGTCCAAGCTCCACCGGGCCAATCCCGCCCTGTGCTATGGGGGCTATCACAATCTTCAAATCCAGCCCCGGCAGCTGGTGTTTGTCCGTTGGAACGAGGAACAGCGGGTGCTGGTGGCCGTCAATGCCGACAGCCAGCCCGCCTTTGTGTCCTTTGACGCAGGGTCTGCCTCCGGCGTCAACCTGATGACCGGGGAGCGGGCCGAATTCCACGGCGGCGCCGAATTGCCCGCCTATTCCTGCACCTACTGGAAGCTGGACTGATTTTTCTGAAGGAGGGAGCATCTTGTCCGGCCAGAAGAATACCTTGGACTTTTTGCACCAGACCCAGCCCCTGGGCGTTGGGGCCCGAATGGGTCTGGTGGTCCGGCTCAGTATCCCCGCCATCCTGGCGGAGATCAGCTCCATCCTGATGCAGTATATCGACGCCGCCATGGTGGGCTCCCTGGGGGAGCGGGCCACGGCGGCCATCGGCCTGGTGGCCAGCACCACCTGGCTGTTTTCCGGCCTGTGCATCTCTTTTGCCACCGGCTTTTCCGTCCAGATTGCCCACCTGATGGGGGCGGGGAGGCCCCAGCGGGCCCGGTCGGTGCTGCGACAGGGCTATCTCTGCGCCCTGGTGTTCGGGGCCCTGCTGGCCCTGGCCGGGGTGGCCCTGAGCTTTGTGCTGCCCCGGTGGCTGGGAGGAGCGGCGGATGTGCGCCCCTGGGCCTCGGATTACTTCCTGATCTACGCCTGCGCCCTGCCCGCCGTGCTGCTGCGGCAGCTCTCCGGCGGCGCCCTCCAGTGCAGCGGAGATATGCGCACCCCCAGCCTCCTCAACGGCCTCATGTGCCTCTGGGATATCTGCTTTAATTTCCTGCTGATTTTCCCCGCCCGCAGTCTGACCTTGGGCCCCCTGACGATACCCATCCCCGGCGCCGGTCTGGGGGTGGCCGGGGCGGCTCTGGGCACCGCCCTGGCAGAGGCGGTCACCGCCCTGCTGATGGTGTGGGCGGTGTGCCTGCGCTCCCCCCAGCTCCGGCTGAAGCTGGGGGGCAGCTGGCGTCTGGAGCGGAACACCTTGGCTACAGCCGCCCGGATCGCCGTCCCCTTGGGATTGGAACACAGCGTTCTGTGCGGGGCCCAGATCGCCACCACCCGGATTGTGTCCCCCCTGGGCACTGTGGCCATTGCCGCCAACTCCCTGGCGGTCACCGCCGAGAGCCTTTGCTATATGCCCGGCTACGGCATCGCCGCCGCCGCCACCACCCTGGTGGGCCAGAGCCTGGGAGCGGGGCGAAGGGACCTGGCCCGGAGCTTCGCCCGACTCACGGTGCTGTTGGGCATGGTGCTGATGGGCTGTACCGGCGTTTTGATGTTTTTGCTGGCCCCTCAGATGTTCGCCCTGCTGACCCCGGTGGAAGCGGTGAGAACGCTGGGGGTCCATGTGCTGCGGATCGAGGCCTTTGCGGAACCTCTGTTCGCCGCCTCCATTGTGGCAGCGGGAGCCCTCCGGGGGGCCGGGGACGCGGTGGCCCCCAGTGTACTGAATCTGGTCAGCATGTGGGGAGTGCGTATCACCGCCTCGCTTCTGTTGGCCCCCAGGCTGGGCCTTGCCGGGGTATGGATTGCCATGTGTGGTGAGCTGTGTTTCCGGGGTGTTTTGTTCCTGGTACGGCTGTTCCGGGGCAAGTGGCTGGATCGTTCCCTGATCCGGCCGGAATCAAAGGAGATGGAATCAATATGACGGAAGTAGTGGCGGCGCTGATTTGGGACGGAGACCGCTTTATGATCTGCCAGCGCCCGGCCCATAAGGCCCGGGGGCTGCTGTGGGAGTTTGTTGGAGGCAAGGTGGAGCCCGGGGAGACCCGGCAGGCGGCCCTGATCCGGGAGTGCCGGGAGGAGCTGGCCGTCACCGTGAGGCCGGGCCCGGTTTTCATGGAGGTGACCCACACCTATCCGGACCTCACCGTCCATCTGACTCTGTTTTCCGCCTCCATTGAGGCGGGAAGCCCCCAAAAGCTGGAGCACAATGACATCCGGTGGATCCGGGTTGATGAGATTGATGCCTATCCCTTTTGCCCGGCGGATGAGGTGATTTTGGGGAAGCTGAAGACCTTGGGTCAGAAATAGCAGCAAACCTTGTTCCGATTGAAACGGGACAATTCACTGGCCGCCGGAGCATACGCTCCAGCGGCCAGTTTTTGGTTCATGGCTTGACAACCGGAGGGAAATCGTTTATGGTTTTCCGGATAAAGTCATTGGGATTTGTCCAAGGAATGTTGGGAGGAATTTCATGTCTGATCAATATTACAGAGAGGCTCTGCGCATGGGGCAGAAGGAGGCCCGGGCCTGCACCGCGAGAGGGGAGAGCCCCTACCTGCCGGCGCTGGATGATATGATCTCCGGGGAAAGCTATACCGCCTGCGAGTCTTTGGGGCTGATACAGGTGCCGGTAGAGCTGATCGTGGGCACAAAATCCGCCGGACGGACCACGGCCTTTGCCCGCAATTATATGCCTTTGCTGGAGGAAAAATCGGAATTTGCCGCCAAGTGGTGTGCCCTCTGCTCGGCCCATCTGCAGGAGGGAATCCGGGACCCCATCAAGGTCTTTGAATATAAAAACCGGTTCTATGTTCAGGAGGGCAACAAGCGCGTCAGTGTGCTGAAGTTCTTCGATGCCATCTCCATCGCCGCCGAGGTAAAGCGAATTCTGCCTCAGCGCAACGGCGACAAGGATGTGGAGCTGTATTATGAGTTTGTGGACTTCTACAAATGCAGCAAAATCCTTTGCATTGAGTTTTCCAAGCCCGGTGGTTATGCGGAGCTTCAGCGGCTGATGGGCAAGGAGCCCGACGAGGTCTGGACTGATGAGGAGCGCAGCCGGTTCACCACCACCTACTATTACTTCCGGCAGATTTACGAGGAATTGGGGGGAGGGAAACTGCCCACCACCGTGGGAGATGCCATGCTGGCCTTTATGAAGGTCTATGGCTATCAGGAGCTGCGGGGCAAGACCCCCTCGGAAATGAGAAGTGCCATCTCCAAGGTCTGGGAGGAGATCACCCTCCAGCAGGAGGAAACCCCCATTGACGTGAAACTGACGCCGGAAGAGGCCAAAAAGAAGAGCCTGTTGTCCATCGTGCTGTCCGGCGGCCAGGACCGGGAGCTGAAGGTGGCCTTCGTCCATGACAAAAATCCCGTGCTCTCCGGCTGGACCTATGCCCATGAGCTGGGAAGGGCCTATGTGCAGCGGGTGTTCAAGGGCCAGATTGTCACAACTGCCTATGAGCAGGCCATGGACGGCGACCCGTTAAAGGTCATTGAACAGGCCATTGCCGACGGCAACACCACCATTTTCACCACATCTCCCCGGTTACTGCCGGCCTCCCTCAGGGCGGCGGTGGAGCATCCGGAGGTGAATATCCTCAATTGCTCGCTGAATAAGTCCCACCGCTATATCCGCACCTACTACGCCCGGATGTATGAGGCTAAATTCATCATTGGAGCCATTGCCGGCACCCTGGCTCGGGACGGCCGGGTGGGGTATATCTGCGACTACCCGATTTTTGGGCAGATCGCCGGGATCAACGCCTTTGCCCTGGGCCTTCAGATGGTTAACCCCCAGGCAGTGGTCCATCTGGAGTGGTCCTCGGTGGTGGGCACCGACGTGGCGGTACGGCGGCTGACGGATCAGGGGATTTATCTGATCTCCTCCCAGGACGCCGCCCGGCTGCAGGAGGGCTCCCGCAGCAGTTTCGGACTCTACCGGCTGGAGGATGGGCAGAAAAATGTGTTGGCTATGCCCCTCTGGCAGTGGGGTGTCTACTATGAGACCATCATCCGCAGCATTCTGAACCACTCCTTCCAGACGGAGTATGAGGAGAGCAGCAAGGCTCTGAACTATTACTGGGGCATGTCCGCCGGTGTGGTGGAGCTACTCTGTTCCTCCAAGCTGCCCGACAGCACCCGCAAGCTTGCGGAGTTGCTGGAACAGGCCATCTGTACGGGGATCTGCAATCCCTTCCGGGGGCCGCTGACCACTCAGGAGGGCAGAGTGATTGACGGAGAAGGCCATTTCCTGAGTCTCGACCAGATCATCCGCATGGATTGGCTGGTGGAGAATGTGGTAGGGACTATTCCCCACTATGTGGAATTGAGCGACGAGGGAAAAGCCACCGTCGACATTGTGGGGGTAGAGCGGGCCACGGAAGACAGATGAGGGCAAAGCGATAGACGCCCAAAGGGAGTGCGGAGGTGATGCGGTGAAGATTCTGGCCGTTGCCGACCATGAGGCAAAATACTATTACGATTATTATAAGCCGGGCAAGCTCAAGGAGTTTGATCTGATCCTGTCCTGCGGTGATCTGCGGCGGGAGTACCTGGAATTTCTGGTCACCATGGCCCGCTGTCCGGTGCTGTATGTGTACGGTAACCACGACAGCCGGTTGGACCGGCAGCCCCCGGAGGGGTGCTTCTGCGTAGAGGACCGGATCTATGTCCACAAAGGGGTGCGGATTTTGGGGCTGGGCGGGTCATACCGCTATAATATGGAGGGCACCCACATGTATACCGAGCGTCAGATGGCAGCCCGGATCCGGCGGCTCCAGTTCCAGATTTGGAAGCACAAGGGGTTTGACATTTTGCTGACCCATGCACCGGCCTACCAGATCAATGACCTGGATACGGTGGCCCACCGGGGATTTGAGAGCTTTCGGGGATTGCTGGACAAATATGAGCCCCGCTTTTTTGTCCACGGCCACGTCCACCGGGGCTATGGCCGGGAGATCCCCCGAAAAACCATTTACAGCAATACCACCATCATCAATGCGGATGAGTACTGCAGTTTCGAATTCTGAAGAAAGAAGACATGCAGGCCGCTGGATCGAAGTCCAGCGGCCTGCGCTTTTATTTTCTGGCTTTTTGATCAAAACCGGGGTTGAATAGGTAGATGTTTTTCTGGTCCATCCGCTGTTTTGCCAGTTCAATGGCCTCGCCGAAGCGCTGGAAATGGACGATCTCCCGCTCTCGCAGAAAACGGATGGCGTCGTTGACGTCCGGGTCGTCGGACAGGCGAAGAATATTGTCATAGGTGACCCGGGCCTTTTGCTCTGCCGCCAGATCCTCGGTCAGGTCGGCGATGGGGTCGCCGGTGGACTGCATACCGCCGGCGCTCCAGGGAAATCCGCTGGCGGCGGTGGGATAGATACCGGTGGTGTGGTCCACGAAATAGGGGGCCAGGGGAGAGTTTTCAATCTCCTTGGTACTCAGATTCCGGGTCAGCTGATGGACGATAGCCGCAACCATCTCTAGGTGCCCCAGTTCTTCCGTCCCATGATGATGACAATCTTACTCCGAAAAAAGATCCTCCCGCAGGTGGATGTCCAGGGAGAAGGTGGCGCTTTTGACTCTGGGCGGGGCGGTGCAGGTGTAATCAATCCGCCGGATCACCCGCCGCAGGATCTGGTTTTTCAGGTCAGCGGAGACATCGGGATCCAGCAGAGCCTCCACAGCGTCCTTCAGACGGCAAAGGATGGCGGTATAATCCTGGGCCTTGGAGGTGGATTTCTCCGCCGCTGAGAGAGCGTCGGCCGCCTCTTTGCGCTTCTGGGCCAGGACCGCGTTGCGCTCTAGAAAAGTGGCCTTGTCATACACCCCGCTCTCCAGCAGCTCATAGAGCCGGGCCTGTCGGGTCTCTATGGCCTCTAACTCCTTTTTCAGGCGTTGGATGATGGCGTCCTGCAGTTGGCCGCTGTCGTCGCCCATGTGTTCCAGCCGGAAGGTAAAGTCGCCTATGTACTGCTGCAGCCCTTTGACCACAGCTTCCTCCACTTCCCGGTAGGTGGCCGAACGGGTGTGGCAGTAGGTCTGATCGTTGCAGATCAGCCGGGGTGGGGCCCGGTCAATCTGGGTGCCTTTGATGTGATAGGTGCGCAGCGACATGGCCCGGCCGCAGCCTCCGCAGTACAGCAGCGCTGCCAGCGGGTTGCGCAGCTGGGCCCAGCCCTTGGTTCTGGGCTCATGACCAAACCGCTGCTGGGCGGCGGCAAAAGTCGCCTCATCCACCAGGGCCGGGTGGCGGCCATCTACGATGAGACAGTCGGCGTCGTTCCGGGGCCGGTGGCGCACGATTTTGCCGTCCACATAGCTCTTGGTGGTCTTTTTCCAGTTCCAGCGAATTTTCCCCGCATAGACCGGATTGCGCAGCAGATCCCGCAGCATATTTTCTGTCCAGTGATCCCCGGACTGGGGCGGGATACCTAGGGCATCCAGCCGCCGGGCCAGGGCGCAGGTGGTGAGCCCGTCCTTGACAAACAGGGCGAACATCAGCCGTATATGATCGGCGTCGGCGTTGGGGGAGAGGGTATAGCGCTTTCCGTCCCGAACCTTGTCGTAGCCGTAGGGGGGACGGGATCCCACAAAATAGCCCGCCTTGACGCTGGCCAGCCGGCCCCGGGCCAGGATCTCCTTGGTATATTCCAGGTAGTCAGAGCCCCGCATCAGCTCCATTTCCAAAAACTTGCGGTCAAATTTATCCGACAGGTCATAGGTCTTTTGGGGGGTGATGACGCTGGTAGAGCTGTACTGGAGGGAGCGGATGATAATACCGCAGTCCATCAGGTCCCCACGGCTGAGCCGCTGGGGGTCTACCACCAGCACCCCGGCCCAGGCGCCGGTCTGAATCAGCCCTAATACCCGCTGCATCTGGGGCCGGTCCTGGATGGTCTCCCCGGAGACCACCTCCCGAAAGATCAAATCCTCCGGCACCGAATGGCCCAACTGGCCCAGGGCGTACTCCTGTAAGATAGATTCATGGCGGGCAAGCACCTGCTCCACGGATTCCTCGCCGTCGGCCCGGGATTTGCGCAGGTACATGAGCCAGGGACAAGATTTCGTCATAGTTCGGCCCTTTTGCATCCTTTCTGCTTGCCATTTTTGCACCGGAATGATACAATAAGGGCGCAAAAATGCCTTGGTTTAGAGACTTTGCTTTTTGCACGCCGCCTCGGGGGTAGGATACCGGGGCGGCATCTTTATTTTATGAATCGGCTCGCCCTGGGTAGGACAGGGCGGGCCTTTCATCTACCCTTAATGCGCTGGCACCAGGGCAATTTTATTTCAAGTTACAGCACTTGCTGAGAAATAAATTTGCAAATTTCAGACACGTTTGCTCTAGCGACAAATTCGAATTTGACCTTGCCAAGACCGGAAAACCAAAGTTCCAGCTCACTGTCCAAATCGAACACTCCTGCGCTTTCAACAGAAAAGGCCTGAATTTTGCTGTACGGCAAAGAGGTGAAATCTTTCTTCTTGCCTGTGATTCCCTGGATGTTGATGGCAATAATGCGCTTGTTGGTAAAGATCACGCCATCACGCACCGTTTGAAAAGCGCTGACAATCACTTCTCCAGGGACAAACATCGGGGAGATCATTGAGGCAAAGTTATCCGGATTTACAGGTTTCAGCTTCAGATAGTTGGCGTTCTTAAAGTCGATCATGTAAAATACCCTCTTTCTTTATAGAATATGTTTTTGTGGAATGTTTTTTTGCTATACACACTCCTGATACGCCAACATCAGGAGTGCTTTTCATATTTAAATCTTGCCCGACTGACGGTAGAATGTGCCGGGAAATTTGCCTCTGTAGGACTCAGCCCGTGGGTGGTTTGCAGACCTTACAGGGTTCATACCCCTGGGCAATTGCGGAGGAAAGGGAAATCTCGTGCTGGCTATCCTCCAGATAACGGCAACCGGATTGGTGATACTTCGATCCTGTATCAGTGATATATACCACGGTTTGAGAGGGACCGGGCTCAGGTTCCGGCTCTGGCTCAGGGTCTGGTGCCGGTTCAGGGTCAGGTTCCGGCTCTGTTCCTTGAGAAACCGAATCCCCGGTTTCAGAGGTCTGGGTGTCGGCAGCGGGAGGTGTGGCTTGATCGGTCTCCTGAGCCTGAGGGCTGGAATCATTGGCCGGTAATGGATTCTCCTGAGATGTTTGGGCTGTCTGTGCAGCATCGTCAGAGGATGGCTGGGAAGATGTGGCCAAGTTTTGTGCTGCGCTGGCATCCTTTGTTTCGGCCAGACTGCTGACGGCGGAGACAGCGGCGTGAGCAGAGATAGAATTGCTGTTGGGCTGTCCGCCAATGGAGCCGATAGCACCGAAAGCTACAAAGATTAGAATGGCCCAAAAATACCAGCGTTTGGTCCAGGGCTTTTTAGGGCGGTTTGGTCCACTCGGGGCAGGGCCAACTGTCTGAGGGGTTGCCGAGATGTTTTGGTGGCTGCCCTTTGTGACTTTTTTGGATCCTTTGAATAGGTCGGATACGCTGAAAGTAGTTTTTCGATACACTTTGTTGTATACGGCTTTTTTGGGGTTTTTCAAAAAACCGGTGCCTTTTTTTCCATAGCCTAGGATGAGAGCCTTTTTGACCGCTCGGGTTGCCCGTCCCTTGGTGCGGGCACTGAGGGATTTTTTCAGCGAAGGTTTTCGCAAGCCAAATTTCATATAAAACACTCCATTCCCGTTTGGATTAGGAGACTGCGTCCTCAGATGTATCTTCGCTCTCCTCGGAGAGTTTGGCGTAGAATGCCTCCCACTGGGCCTGGGCCTCGGGATCGTTTTTCATCCGCTCCTCAATGGCCAGGGTTTCACGGTATTCGGCGGCTTCAGCGGCCATGGTCCAGGTGACGGATAATCCGTGTCGTTCCACCAGAGTACGAATATAGGTTAGAGGGACTTTGTAGAATTCTTTTCTGGGGTTGACCTTGTTCATCTGCATCAGCGCCAATTCCTGATGGAGCTGATGCTCCAGGGCCGGGGCGTTGTTACTCTCAATGATTGCGTGGACATCAAAGGCAAAAGGTACCGAGGCATCACCCAGCTCCCGGACTCGGTCCATAGGGTCCAAACGACGGGTCATTCCAACTTTATATACATTCTCGCCAAAGGAGCCGATATTAGAAATGATGTAGACATTTCCTCGTTTGGTCTGTTGGGCCAATGACAAAGCGCGCTGTCCCTTTTCCTCTACCTCTTTGAGCCGGGAGGACAACTCGATGATCTGAGCCTCGTACTTGGCCCGTTCTTCTGCGTTGGCCTGTTCCAGCAGCTTTTTGGCCTTTTTCATGGCTTTGGCCAGCATGGCGGCCTCTTTCTCAGCCTCCCGCTGGGCCTTTTCATACTCCCGCCGGGCCCGCTCTTCTTCCCGGATCTGTTCCCGGATGCGTCGCTGTTCTTCCAGCTCTTTGGTTCGGAGTTCTTTCACAATGACGGCCCACCGCAGTTCCTCCAGCCGGGAGAGCAGATACTCCTCAGTAATTCGAGCTTTGCGAAAGGCGGAGCCATTGCGGTTGACCAGGAAAAAGGCGTCCCGGATCTGTTGCTCCATTTTTCCATAGTTCTCCTGCTTGGATTTGGATAGAATGGAATCTACCTTTCCGTTGAAGGCGTCAACCACAAAGGCAATCGCAGTATTACGCCGGTATGCCTCCACGTAGTCGCAGGTGGCGGCGGTGCCTGCCTTGACCATGGCAGCGCTGTGAGCCCGGGCTTCCTTGAGCTTTTTGCCAGCATCCGCATAACTGAATTCCTCCGCCAACTCGTCCAGCAGGGAATAGGTGGGGACCAGCCATTCGTCTCCGTATCCTTCGATGATATGTTGCATAGCCTGGGCAGTTTTTTCATAGTACGCTGCTTTTTGCTTGAGTTCGTAGGCACCGCCAGAGATTTCCACTGCTCTAGCCTCGGCCTGGGCCACAGTTCGCCGGGCCTCCTCATCGGCACGAGTCAATCTGGCCTGGGCCTCTTTTTCAGCAGCTTTAGCGGTGCTTTTGGCTTTGGCCTCGGCCTGAGTTACAATCCGCTTGGCCTCCTCATCAGCACGGTTCAATCGGGCCTGAGCCTCTTCTTCTGCGGATTTGGCGGTAGCTCTGGCGGTGGATCTGGCCTCCTTGGCCTCGGCCAGCAGGGCGGAGGATTCCTCCTGGGCCTGGGTCAGGATCCGCTGGGCTTCGGCGTCTGCGTCCAGAATCCCTTTGTACTTGGAGAGCGCTTGAATCTGGGCGTCGGCGTCCATAAGCTTGGCCTTACTCTCACTGAGTCTGCTCTGTAAATCATTGTGAGCAGCCTGAGCCTGCTCTAACTGGGCGGCCTGCTGGGCCAGTTGCTGGTTGGCCGCCGCGATTCCGGCAGCCTGTTGGGCCACCTGCTGGTTGGCGGCTTCCAGGGAGTCGGCCTGGGCTTTGCACTTCTTTTTTGCCGTCAGCCAGAGAATCAGAAACACAACGGTAGTGATCAGGAATACGAACATACCCTCACTTCTTTCTCTCTTTTTTACAAGGTTTCGCAACGAACAGGCGCAAATGGCGGTGTTAAAGCGACCTCGTTTTTTCTACGTTCAAAGGGGCTGGGGCTTGGGCAGGCTTTTCTTTAGTTCGAAATCGCCTGGGTTCCATTCTGGATGGATAAAAACAATCGTTCTTCCACTTCATCCTCCAGGGTGCGGTCATTGGCGTCGGCAGCGCAGGCAAGGGCGTCGTACAAACCGGAGTCAATTTTGCAGCTGAGGCGCACTTTTTTATCAGAATGGAAGTCAATAGATTTGTCTGGAATCCTGGATTCCGCTGTGGGCTCAGGGTTTGTCATAATGAAAACAGGCTGGTTTTCATCCACCATGGCCAACAGGTCATCCAGCGGGATGCCCATGGCGTCTGCAACGCATTTGAATGTCACAACAGAGGGGGTAATTGACTGTTTGGTCTTAGGATTCAAATTTTTTTCCAGCATTGAGATATACGCTTTGCTCAGTCCGCTCGCAGAGGCAAAGGCGTCCATGGAATACTTATGTTCCTCGCGGTACTGATGAATTACATCTCCCAAGGTCACTCTGCTCACCTCACGTTTTGAAATGTTTAGTGTATTATACAACGGCACGCTTGTTTAGTCAACTGTAAAATCGATTAAACTTTTACTTGACAAATGATGTTTAGTAGATTAAACTATGAACAACAGCAAGGGGGTGACACAGATATGGCATACAAAATTGCAAAGTATCGCAAGAAAAAAGGGATGACACAGACGGAACTTGCCCAAAAATCCGGGGTTTCTAGGGCAATTTTGTCAGGATTGGAAAGCGGACGGATCACTGTGACGACAACGGAGACCCTGCTAAAAATTGCCAAAGCATTGGAATGCAGTGTCAGCGATATTTTTTTTGAAGAAAATGTTTAGTCGAGTAAACAAATGAGGGACAACAGACAAGCCCCACGGGGCATAGACTGCTCGGGGAGGGGATGACATGGAACAGGAAAAAGTGACGACCTACCAGATCGGCCGGGCGGAGGTCCGCATCCATGGGGATCCGGATCGGCTGGACCGGGAGAAGCTAAAGGGCTATTTCGCCAGATTTATGACCCAGGTCTATCGGGCCCGGGAAGAAAAGAAGGCGTCGAAGGACGCCGAAGAAACAGATCAGGGAGCTTGAGGGGACGGCCAGGCCGTCCCGTTGGACAAGCTCCGAAAATCAAAGGAGGAATTATCATGGTGAAGATCAAACAGCTTGGCGTTCCGATGGGACTTTTTAAGCGCAGGATCGACCCCGGATATGTGCTGGAGAACGGCAGCGTCCTGCTGGAGACCGAACGGGACGAGTATGGCCGGTACATTGGCGGCGCCGGTATGGATGGGATGTATCTGAAGACTACCGAGCGCTACGAGCCGGTGCGGGACGACTCCGGAGAGATCATCGGGTTTCTCCTAGTGGAGGGAGGGTACGGAAAATGACACTGAGGAACAAAGGGACGCCGCCCCAGACCGGCAGCCTGCGGCTGGCGGAATCTCTGGGGAAGATCTGCGACCAGTACTGTAAATACCCGCCCCGGGTCATCAAGCCGGAGGAGCTGGCCTTTCGCTGTGAGCGGTGCCCGCTGCGGGAAATCGCAGCCTATGTGGACGAGCTTCGGAGAGGTGATCCTGATGCCCTGGACAGCTGAGGAACTGGCTGAGATGGCAAAGGCAGACGCTGAAATTGAAGCCAGCTTTGTATTGGACAACGAAGATTTGCTCCTTAGCCAGGAGCTGGATTGCGAGGCCAAATTAGAGCGCATGTCACCAAAACAGAGGAAGATAGCCAAGTACAAGCGCCGCTACTACGCAGCTAACAAGGCGAAGATGGCCGAACACCATCGCCGCTACTACGCAGCTAACAAGGAGCGAATAGCCGAGTATAAGCGCCGCTACTACGCAGCCAACAAGGAGAGGATAGCCGAGTACAAGCGCCGCTACCGTGCAACCAACAAGGCGAAGATAGCCGAGCGCTATCGCCGCTACTACGCAGCTAACAAGGCGAAGGAGGACGAGCGCCATCGCCGCTACCGTGCTTCCAGCAAGGAGAAGTGGGCCAACGCCAAACAGGCGCTCAAAGAAGCTCGGGCTTCGGCCGGGCTGTCCCAGGCCAAAGCGGCGAGAATTCTGGGGGTAAGTAAGTCCCGCGTTGGATACTGGGAGACCATTTCGCCCCCTGAAAACTGGGCTGATATTGTATCAATGATTTTATCGAGAGCGGAGGAAAAAACGTGAAAGACATTACTGTTGTGCAAAAATATGGACACTACGAGGTGCGGGTCAACGGGGATTTTGTGTCCTCGGCTGAGACATATGAGGAGGCTCTCGAGGAGGCAGAAGCCTATTTGCGGGGAGGTGACAAGTGATGAGAGACGAGCGTAACCGCCTGCTGGTTGGGCTTGCCAGCGCCTGCTGCATGATGATCCTGCCTCTGCTGGGCATCGCCATCGGCTTTGGACTCTGCGGCAAGATCGGCGCCATGGGTTGGCTGGCCCTAGTGTGCATGGCCCTGATCCTGGGGGCTACCCTGTGCCTTATCAACGTACGCCCCACCCGGGGATAAGAAAAGGCCGTATCTGTCTGCCAACAGATACGGCCAGGGGCACTTATGCCTTTTTACCAAGGAGATTGTACCATATGGACGATAAAAACACAAGGCCGGCGGAGCCTGCGCCGGGCTACTATGCAGTGATCCCGGCCCAGGTGCGCTATGATGACCGGTTGTCAGGCAAGGCGGCGCTGCTCTATGGGGAAATCACCGCCTTGGCCAGCGCCGAGGGCTACTGCTGGGCCAGCAACAGCTACTTTGCGGAGCTGTACCATGTGCAGCCGGCCACCATCCGAGCCTGGATCCGGGCATTGGAGGTCTGCGGCCACATCCGCCGGGAGGAACTCCGAGACCCGGAGACCAACGAACTGATTCAGCGCCGGCTTTGGATCGTCAACCCTCCGTCGGATTTTTTACCCCCCTCCGTCGAAAAAGCGACGGACCCTCCGTCGAAAAATCAGCACAAGAATAATACAAGTAATAATAATACCCCCTATAGTCCCCCAAAAGGGGACGGGGATGGTGACGCAAAAAAAGAAAAAAAGCCCACTCTCGCCCAGCAGCGGCAGCAGTGGTTTGACTGCCTCTGGGAGATCTACCCCAACCACGGCGCCCGAGCCCCGGCCCTCAAGCGCTGGCTACGGATGCGGCCGGATGTGGACTTTGCCCGGAAGATCTACCGGGCAGTGCAGGCTCAGGTCAAGGACCGGAAGTGGAGCCCTGGCTACTGGCCAGAGTTGCGGCGCTGGCTCCAGGATGAGCGCTGGAACGATGAGCTGCCCCAGTGCGCCGGGGAGGAGACCGGCGGCACGGTGGTGGAGTCGGAGGAGGTGGTTTACTGGTGACAGATCAGGAGCCCAAAACCGGCTGGAAAACAACCGACTGGCTCAGCGCCCAGGTCAGCGTGCTGGGCAGCGTTCTGATTGACGCCGACCACTGGGCCGGGGAGGTGGTTAGCCGCACCGCCCCCAGGGACTACAGCGACAGCTACCGGCCCATCTTTGAGGTCATCCGCCAGAAGTATCAGGCCGGGGAGACCATCGATCCGGTGACAGTCAAGCACGCCCTGGGCCCTGACTCCGGGGAGCTGCTGATGCAGATCATGGCCTACACCCCCACCGCCGCCACCTGCGGCGAGTACCTGGACCTGATGCTGGAGCAGTCCCGGCTCCGGCAGCTGGAGGGCCTGGCCCGGCGCATGATGGAGGCCGTCAATCTGGAGGAGGCCCAGGCCCTGCTGGACCAGGCCAACGCCCTGGCCTGCCGCCGGGAAAAGGTGCGGGTGGTCACCATGCGGGAGGCCCTGCAGGGGTTTTATGACCGGCAGCAGGCAAAGCAGCCCGTCCGCTATCTGCCCTGGGGCATTGAGCCCCTGGACCGGAGGCTCTATGTGGAGGCCGGGGACTTCGTGGTGTTGGGCGGCTATCCCTCAGACGGCAAGACGGCCTTGGCCCTGAGCATGGCCTTCTGCCAGGGGCAGGACAAGCGGGTGGGATTCTTTTCGTACGAGACTAGGGATGAAAAGCTCTTTGACCGGCTCATTCCAACGTTGACCCAGGTGGACTTTGGCCGGGTCAAGCGCCGGGATCTCACCGAGGAGGACTGGACGGCGGTGACCCTCAAAACATCCGGCATTGTGGGCAACCACCTGGAGCTGGTGCCCGCCACCGGCATGACGGTATCAGATCTCAAGGCGGTGGCCCAGTCCCGGCGGTACGAGATTATCTATATCGACTATTTGCAGCTTATCAAGCCCACCAATCCAAAGCAGAGCAGCTTTGAGCAGGTGACCCAGATCTCCATGGACCTTCACGCCCTGGCCCAGAGTACCGGGATGGTAGTGGTGGCCCTGAGCCAGTTATCCCGGCCGGAGAAGCAGGGCAAGGACACCAAGGCCCCGGGGATGCACTCCCTGCGCCAGTCTGGCCAGATTGAGCAGGATGCCGACGTGATCCTGTTTGTTTACCGGGAGGAGCCGGGACGGCCAAACTCTCGGCGGGTGCTGAAAGTGGCCAAGAACAAGGAGGGCGAGTCTGGCGGGCTGATCCTGCTGCAATTCCAGGGCTCCACCCAGACCTTCCGGCAGGATCGCAATGACCCGGAGCGCTGGCGGGAAAAAGCCCGACAAGATGGTCCGGAGCAGATCTCCATGCGGGAGCTGCCCCGGGAGCCGGTACCCTTTGAGGAGGAGGTTCAAAAGACATGAGTAAAGCGGAATTATTAGAGTCTGCACGGCTGCTGGAGGAGCTGCGCAAAAAGACCAACCGCAAGATGATGTTGGCCCAGGAGGAGCTGCTGCGGCGGCTCTGGGAGAGGGAGGCCCTGGCCCTGCGCCAGGGGGCGGAGGCCCTGCGCCGGGAGGCAGAAGCATGAGGCGTCGGGTCCGGATTAGGGACCGGATCCCCGGCTTGCTGCCAAGCACCTATTCCCAGTACTGCAAGCGGTATGGGGACCCCGGCAGCTGGTCGCTGCTCAACAAGCAGACGCCGGTGACCGCCAAGGTGGTCTACATTCATCCGGATCATCGGTATCTGGTGGCGGAGTTTACCTTTCCGCATGGGGGTTCCTTTAGGGAATGCGTATGGATCAGGAGGCGCAAGGTATGATACATAGGGCAATTTATCGGAAAGCAAAAGACTGGGTGCGGGATCTGACCGCCTGCACCGTCCACCTGGAAAATGGGGATGAGATCGGACTCAATCGAAGGCAGAAGATAATGCTCCGGGCCCTCCGACAGTGGGCTACAAAAAGGCAAAGGGAGTGCCTGTATCTCTACTATGGCCGTAGGCTGAGTCAGCAGGAAATTGCCAAGCTGCTGGGGGTTAATGTGAGCACTGTCAGCCGCAATATCAAGGCCGGTGAGCGCCATGTGACCAAGGCCCTGGAAGTGGCGGAGGGAAGATGAGCTCATAAAAATCCCCCCGGCAAGTGAGCCCGGGGGGAGGAAGTCAATCAAAATTGTCAGCGCACTGAGGACAGGCCCGGTAGCCGTTCCATTTTGCTGCCTCAATATTATAGGCCCAATAGGTGTATGAGCTATGCTCCTGCACATAAGGACAAACATAACTGTGATATAAGTTTGTTCCATCGTCCAAAACAAAGGCGATTGAGGTGCGTAAAAATGTGGCAGCCATTTGATTTTCCTCTGAATCTGATTCCAAGTCATTCAACTTATTTTTATAGGAGTTCCGCTCCTGCTGGCTTGTTTTCAGTTCGTTTTCCAAATCTGAAACGTCGTTGTTTGCCTCGCTTAGCGCCGCATCGAGTTCAGAGATCCGTGCAGTCAGCGCAGAGCCATGCAGGTATTGATACACATTGCCCCCCAGGGACAGCAGCAGGAGAACGGCCAGAACGCACACCGGCATCAGCAGTTTACTCCTGGCCCGTTTGGGGCGGGGAGCGGAGGGCGATTTTGTGGAAGGGGCATTCCAGGAGACCTTGACAGGAGCGGCCGGGGCCGACTGGGCCTCCAGTTCCTCCAGAGCGGCAGTGGCGGTGGTGATTATCTCCTCTTCCTCCTCTGGCTGGCTAACCACCAAGGCCGGGGGAATGGCGTTTTCGTCGGTCTGGGGGTTCGGCTGGGAAGCGGCTTTCTTGGCTGCGGCCTCAGCGGTTCTGTCATCCAGGGCTTGGCAAAGGGCTTTTGCAACAAAAAAGGCGATTACATAGACGATGGCCGTATACAGAAAAGATATGCTTCCCGCCTCCAATGGGTCGTATGAGTAAATGGTCAAAAATTGCCCTGCTTGTTGCAGTAGCGAGGCCACCAAAAGGCACGCAACCCAGATCAGTATCTTCTTCAACAGTTTCATCGCTGTCACTCCGTTTTCTCTCTGCTTACTCCCGTTTGCCTTGGGCGTCTTTGATGCCCTAAGGTTCTCTCCAAATTCTACCACATACGGCAAGGGAGAGGCAATCATTCATGTATGGAAGGATGTGATCAAATCTCTTAAGCTTGCTTTTGTAAAATTTAAAGGGGGAATGACCAATGCAGACTAACACGGTGATTACGGGAGACTGTCTGACTGTGCTCCGAGAGATGGAGTCGGAGAGCGTGGACATGGTCATCACAGACCCGCCCTATGGCATCGACTATCAGGGCCCCGGACGGCGGTTCGCCAAGATCGCCAACGACAAGGCACCTTTTATCTGGTGGATTTATGACGCTGCCCGGGTGCTCAAACCAGACGGCGGGGTGCTGTGCTTTTCCCGCTGGGATGTGCAGCAGGTGTTTATTGACGCCCTGACTCTGGCGGGGCTGGCCGTCCGGTCCGCTGTAATCTGGGACCGGCAGCTCCACGGCATGGGGGATACCCGAACCATGTTCGCACCACAGTATGACACCATTCTGTGGGCGATAAAAGGGAAGTACCGCTTCCCCAACGGGCGGCCCAAGGACGTGATGCGCTATCGTAAGGTGGTGGCTTCGGAGTTGCTCCACCCCAACGAAAAGCCGCTGGATCTGATGCGGGCCTTGGCGGAGGCCACCACAAAGCCCGGGGACCTAATCCTGGACCCTTTTGCCGGCAGCGGCTCCACCCTGACAGCGGCAGCAGAACTGGGGCGGGACTATATCGGCATTGAGCTAAATCCCGACTATGCGGCTTTGGCCGCAGAGCGGGCTACCCAGGCCACTGTAGATCGGACTGCATACGCCGGGGAGTGGACGGAGCAAGTTTGTGTGGATTGCATGGACGCAACAAGAAAAGATGAAAAGTCCTGTTTATGACACAGTTGGGCAAGTATTATAATAGTCATCAGTAGAATATTTACTTTTTTTGTCATAAATGGTAGAATCAGGTATCATTACTGGCGCTTGGAGGTACCTGTATGCCGACATCTAAAAGTACAACTATTCGCTTTCAATATTTTCGCACTTGCTATATGAGAGGAAACGGAGATGATGATTGTCCATATGATTTGTCGGAATTTTGGACATATCTTGAGAATGAAGATCTGACTGACCGAATAAAAGAATTCAATCATGTGAAATGTAGGCTGGAACAAAGTTATCGTAATCATCATCATCCTAACTTGATTGTACTCCGTTTTATGCGTTTAGATGAGATAAGTGATACCTATACCGTCAGGCCTGGCGAGGAAGCGCAGCACGTTGATTTGGAGGACGATGAATACTTAGGAAGAAATGCACTGGTGTTATATGATTCGAAAAGAAAGGTTATTATGGTACAGTCGAGCCGAGGGGGGCTCAGTTGGCGTAATATTATGGGATACATTAACGAATTTTCGTTTTTGGAAGATAAGTGTTATTTTAAGCCCCTT
>CABRZO010000003.1 GCA_902475455.1 uncultured Eubacteriales bacterium | reverse complement strand
AGCTTTGCTCCAAACCTCGCACTTTGGGAGACACCGTTTGCGAAAACAGTCCACCGGACTGTTTTCGCTGCACTGACCCAACGAGCTCCGCTCGTCGGTCTCATAACCCGGAACGCCGTTTCAGCCCAATCTCTGCCACAAAAAAACGAAAGCCACCCCAATGGGTGACTTTCGTTTCTGGTTGCGGGGACAGGATTTGAACCTGCGACCTCCGGGTTATGAGCCCGACGAGCTACCGAGCTGCTCTACCCCGCGATATTAAGCACCTTTCCTTAAGTGCTAGAATATTATAGCACCGATCCGGGGCGTTGTCAACCCTGTTTTTGGATTTTCTTTTTTCCACCTGGGGAGAGAGAAAAGCCGGACAGGAAAGGCTCCTGTCCGGCGGTTGAACTGTGTAAAATCAAGTCTTTTTCCTGGGCCCCAGGCTGGAGCAGATGGCCCCGTGGGGACAGGCGGCCTTGCACTTGCCGCAGCGGATGCACTCGAGGCTGTTGGGGGTTTTATAGGTGGGGATGTCCATGGGACAGGCCTTCTGACAGGTCCCGCAGTGGGTGCAGGCCTGCCCATCCACCCAGTAGCGGTACAGGGCAATGGGGTTGAAGACGCTGTAAATCGCCCCCAGGGGGCAGAGATAACGGCAGAAGGGCCGGTACACCAGCACCGACAGCACCAGCAGGAACACCAGCAGTCCCAGCTTCCAGGCAAACAGCCAGGACAGGGCGGCCCGGAGTGGGGGATTGGCGGCGATGAGGGGGATGCCCCCGAAGAGGGTGCCCGAGGGGCAGATGTATTTGCAGAACCAGGGTTGGCCCTGGCCCACCACATCCAGCACCGTCATGGGCAGCAGGATGACAAAGCCCACCAGAATGACATATTTTAAGTACCGCAGCCAGCGGTCCCCGGGCAGCTTTTTCCACTTGCGGACAAAGGGGATTTTGTACAGCAGATCCTGCACCAGTCCGAAGGGGCACAGCCAGCCGCAGACAAACCGGCCGAAGAGGGCCCCGAAGAACAGCAGGAAGCCCACCACATAGAAGGAAAAGACGTGGTCCCGGCTGGTGACCACCGCCTGGAAGGAGCCGATGGGGCAGGACCCCAGGGCCCCGGGGCAGGAGTAACAGTTCAGCCCCGGCACGCAGACCAGCTTGGACTGGCCCTTGAAGATGGTGCCCTTGGCGAATCCGGCGGCGTAACCGTTGGTCAGGGCGGCCACACAGAGCTGCACCAGGGTGCGCAGATGGCGCTTCAATTTCTTAACCAAGACCAATGCACTCCATACAGATGTTGACGGCCTTCCGGTAGACCTGTTCCGGCTCCTCCTGCCCCACGCCCAGGGCGATCAGTGCCAGGGCCACCCCCATCAGTGCCAGGGGGAGCCAGTTGGATTTGACGAATTTCATGCGTCCACCTCGGCCAGCAGCTGATCAATGATGTCCTGCCACTGGTCCTTGTCCTTGGCGCCGATGTAGGTGCCCCCCACCTGGGCGCCGGTCTCATCCACAAAGAAGGTGGTGGGCACCGAGGAGATCTGATACAGCAGGCCGTACAGATCTTCCGAGGGCACCAGGTGGGTATAGTCGGCGGCGGTGGAGTCCACAATCTCCCGGGCCAGCTCCAGCTGGTCCGGGTCCAGGTTGCCCTCCATATCCAGCACATCGGAGACCAGCCCCACAATCTGAACCCCCTGGTCCTCATACTCCTGGGCCAGGGTCCCCAGATCCGGCATCTCGCTGATGCAGGGGGTGCAGAAGGTGGCCCAGACGTTGACCATGGTCAGGGTATGGTCCTGAAGCATGGACTGGTCCAGCGCATTGCCCTCCAGGTCCTGGGCGGAAAACTGGGACAGGATGCCTCTGGGGGATTCGCTGTCTTCCGAAGTGTCGCTGGACTGGTCGGACTGCTGGGAATCAGACTGGTCGGACTGCTGGGAATCAGACTGGGCGGGCTGCTGGGAATCAGACTGGTCGGACTGCTGGGAATCGGACTGGTTGGACTGGCTGGAGCCGGAGGTGGCTCCGCTCTGGCCGCCGGAGGACTGGGTGGACTGCCCGCCGCAGCCGGTGAGCGCCAGGCAAAGGCAGAGGGTGAGCAGAAAAAGGACCGGTTTCTTCATAGTCGTCTCCTTAATAATAATGTAGAAATTGACCCGGTGCCCGAAAAAAGGCCGGGCCACACCCCCGGAAGAGCAGGGGTTCGGATGCCAACATACCATGGGGCAACCTGGGCTGTCAAGGTGTTTTTCCCCAGGGTGGGCAGGGACCTGCTCCGCCGGGTTGCCGGGGTAACGGAGGGGGACGAAAGGGCTTGTACCTGATCTTCGGCTATCCCCGGCAGAGTCCGGTGAAGAGCGGCCGGTTTTTTTATTGTTTTTTTTCTCTTTTTTTTGTGGGCTGCCCCTTTTCGGGCCAGGCGCGGATCCTGGATCCAAAAAAGCGGTTTCCCGGCAAAAAAAGCGGTATTTTTCTGCATAAAATTGGAGAGAAAAAAGCTACCAAAGGGTTAATCAAAAAATTTTTGAGGCAAGAAAAAGAATTTTGTTGACAGCCAATTGCTTCCGTGCTATATTGTCATTGTAAACAGATTTTGTGCAAAAATCAGTGCAAATCTATGCTATCTGCACAGCGATGGGCGGTTGCGGCCTGTGCACGGGCCGCCCGGGAGACCGAGTCCCGGTAAGACCAGAGACAACAAGGGGAAGGGGAAACTTTGCTGTCCATCGCTCCCGGTCGGGTTGCAAGCGGCAGGGTGCCAAAATCAAAAACAGATTGAAGGAGGACCCTAGAGATGAAGAAACAACCTGCGCCCCAGGCGGTCCAGCAGGACAGCGAATTTTCCCGCTGCGCCGTGCCGGAAAGCGAGCGCAAATCCTACATCAGCCTGACCATCGTCTGGACCGGTTTCATTTTCGCCATCATCAGCCTGATGGCCGGTGGCAGTCTTGCGGTGGGCCTGACTTTTCAGCAAATCATTATTGTCAGCCTGATTGGCAACGTCTTCCTGTGCGCCATTGCCGTGGCGGTCAGCGTCATCGCCAGCCGCACCGGCCTCACCTTCGCCCTGCTGACCCGCTACAGCTTCGGCTCCAGTGGCTCCCGGGTGGCGTCCCTGTTCGTGCCCATCGTCAACGTGGGCTGGTACACCATCCAGTCCGCCTCCTACGGTCATTTCGTGGCCAGCGTCTTTGGCTTCGGTGACGTGGGGGAGGCCATCTGCATGATCATCAGCGCCGCCGCCATGGGCATCTTCGCCTTCTACGGCGTGAAGGCCATCACCATTCTGGGTTACATCGCCATTCCCGCCATTATCTTCCTGTCCATCGCCACCACCGCCCGGTCCATGGGCGCCCTGGGCACCCTGGAGGCCCTGCTGGCCTACCGGCCCTCAGCCCCCATCACCATCGCCGCCGGCATCACCACCGTCATCGGCGCCTGGATTTTGTCCACTGCCACCTGTCTCTCCGACATCATGCGCTATGCGAAATCCACCAAGTCCGCCATCGCCGCCGCCCTCACCGGTCTGCTGGGCGGCAACATCCTGATGCTGATCTGCGGCGCCATCGCCACCATCGCCATGAACGACTATGACCTGACCAACATCCTGCTGGGCTTCGGTCTGGTGATTCCGTCCCTGATCCTGATGACCACCAACATCTTCACCACCAATGCGGCAAACCTCTACTCCACCGGCCTGAACCTGGCCAACGCCTTCAAGCTGGGCCGGTCCAAGATGATGATCATCCTGATCGCCATCTCCGCCGCCCTGACCCTGACCCGGCCCTATCAGGTGGACTTCTTCTACACCTTCCTGAACGTGCTGGGCAACGTGGTGCCCCCTCTGGCCGGCATCATTATCGCCGACTACTTCCTGGTCCACAAGGGCAAGTACAGCCCCCTGGACAAGACCAAGTTCGTCAAGTGGAATTTCGTGCCCTGGCTCAGCTGGGCCGTCAGCGTGGTCATCGTGTTCCTGGTGCCCTGGGGCCTGCCCTCCCTCAACGGTATCGTGCTGGGCGCCCTGTTCCACACCGTGCTGATGCTGGTCACCAAGCAGAAGGTGTCCCAGGAAGCCGAGGAAGAGATTGTGGAGGAGAATTGATATGAGCGAACCGAAGAAGAATCTGACCCGCTACAAATTGGCAGCCCTGATCGGCACCGTCATCATGGCTGTGGGCTCCTTCATGGCATGTCTGAGCACCGACCCCACCGTGTCCACCGTGGGCAACGTGCTGCTGGTGGCCAGCATTGTCATCAGCGCCTATGGCTACGCTGTCTGGCAGCCCTGAAAAGACAAAAGCTTCCGGCACGGAACCTGGGGTTCCGTGCCGGAAGAAGATAAAACTTATTCGGATTTGCTGGCGTCCATGTAGCTGTACAGGGTGTACTTGCTGATGCTGAACTGCTTGCTCACCTTGTCACCGCTCTTGGTGATCAGAAAGGCGCCGGCGTTATTCAAGAACTGGATGGCCTTGATCTTGTCCTCCTTGGTCATCATGGCCACCGGCTTGCCCACCAGTTTAATAGACTGGCTGATGAGCTCGTCCAACAGGTCGTTGACGTTCAGCGGAATGTTCTCCGGCTCCGCCGGCTGATCGGAGTTTTTGTCGGTGGAGATCAGGGAGTGGATGGAGCCCTCGATGGCCAGCAGGCTGGTGATATCGTAGTTGATGGCCAGAATGGCCGCCAGGCCTCCCTCCTCGTCCCGGATATACATGGTGCTGCTCTTGAGGATGCGGCCGTCATGGGTCTTGGTGAGATAGGACAGCTTATCCTCCAGGGTGGCGGGGTCGTGCTTCAGAGCCTCCAGTACCACATGGCTGGGGCCGTCCCCCTGCTTCCGATGGGAGACGTGGCCGTTTTCAATCAGCACGATGCTGTTGTCCAGATGGCCGGCGCTGAGGTCATGGACCACCACCTCGCAGTTGGAGCCGAACTGGCTGGCCAGCCCGTGGGCGATCTGGCGCAGGGTGCTGAGCATGAGTTGATTTAACAAAGAAAAAGCACTCCTTTTGGTGTGATTTTCCCCCAGTCTACCACGTTTTTTGGAGTGGGACAATAGAAAACAGATAAGCTAAAAAAATTTTTTTAGCGTTCTGGAATCAAAAAACTGAGTACAGGCTGTAACGGAGTGCTTCGCGCACGGGCTTGGTGACGGAGTATTTCTGTTTGCTGCCCATGGGCAAAGCGCTTTTTTTGATGGAAAGGAGACAAGCACATGATTATTGTGGGTAACGGCGCCCTGGTGACCCGGGACAAGGACCGCCCCTTTTTGCCCGACGGGGCCGTGGCCATTGACGATAGCGGCCTGATCTGCGGGGTGGATCAGCCTTCCAAGCTGAAAAAGGCCTACCCCAAGGCAGAGTTCGTGGACGCCCACGGGGGCGTCATCATGCCCGGCCTCATCAATATGCACCACCACATCTATTCCGCCTTTGCCCGGGGGCTGTCCCTGAAGGGTTACGACCCCAAGGGATTCATGGACATCCTGGAGGGCATGTGGTGGCGGCTGGACCGGGCCCTGACCCTGGAGGACAGCTACCACAGCGCCACCGCCACCTATCTGGACTGCCTGCGCAACGGCGTCACCACGGTATTTGACCACCACGCCAGCTACGGCGCCATTGAGGGCAGCCTGGACCAGCTGAGCCGGGCGGCGGAGGAGCTGGGGGTGCGCACCTGCCTGTGCTATGAGGTCAGCGACCGGGACGGGGAGGAGAAGTGCCGCCAGGCCATTGAGGAGAACGCCCGGTTTATGAAGCAGGTCCAGCGCCGGGGGGACGACATGCAGTACGGCATGATGGGTATGCACGCCGCCTTCACCCTCAGCGACAGGACCCTGGAGGCCTGCATGGAGGCGCTGCCCGCCACCGCCGGCTGCCACATCCATGTGGCGGAGGGGCTGGAGGACGCCCGGCACAGCCTGCAGACCTACGGCAAATCCATCGTCCGGCGGCTCCGGGACAAGGGAATTCTGGGCCGCAAGACCATCGCCGCCCACAGCATCCACCTGAGCTGGGAGGACCTTCAGATTCTGCGGGAGACGGACACTATGGTGGTCCACAACCCCGAGAGCAACATGGGCAACGCCGTGGGCTGCGCCGACATCCCCCAGTATTTCCAGACCGGGCTGATGCTGGGCCTGGGCACCGACGGCTACACCAGCGACATGCTGGAGAGCTACAAGGTGGCCAACGCCCTGGCCAAACACAACAGCCAGGACCCCACCGTGGGCTGGACCGAGATTCCCACCATGCTCTTTGAGCACAACGCCGCCATGGCCAACCGCTATTTCAAGACCCCCCTGGGGGTGCTGAAGCCCGGGGCCGCCGGAGACGTGATCGTGCTGGACTACGACCCCCTGACCCCCATGGACGAGACCAACATCAACGGACATCTGCTCTTCGGCGTCAACGGCCGCAGCGTCACCACCACCATTGTGGCGGGTAAGGTGCTGATGCAGGATCGGGTGTTCCGAAACCTGGACGAAGCAAAGCTGATCTCCGACGCCCGGCAGCAGGCGGCGGACCTGTGGCGCAGAGTCAACGCCTGACGAGGAGGATTTGAATTATGAGTGATCGGATGCATCCCATTCCCTTCCCCCAGCTGCTGAACTGGGTCATGGCCGAGTGGCGGGACAGCGGTTCCGTCTTTGGCTGCCATAAAATCTACCACGCGGACCCGGAGCGGTTCATTGACTTTGTGGGCCACCGGATCGAGACCCCGGTGGGTCCCGCCGCCGGCCCCAACACCCAGCTGGCCCAGAACATCGTGGCGGCCTACGTCTGCGGCGGCCGGATCTTTGAGCTGAAGACCGTCCAGGTCATCGACGGCGAGAATTTACATGTGTCCAAGCCCTGCATCCTGGCGGAGGACGAGGGCTACAACTGCGAGTGGTCCACGGAGCTGACGGTGCCCCAGGCCTTTGAGGAGTATGTGAAGGCCTGGTTCCTGCTGAACCTGCTCTCCAAGGAGCTGGAGCTGGGGCGCCAGGACGGCTTTGCCTTCAATATGAGCGTGGGCTACGACCTGGCGGGCATCCAGAGCAAGAAGATCGACGACTTCATCGAGGGGCTGAAGGACGCCTCCCAGACCCGGATCTTCCAGCGCTGCAAGCAGCAGCTGCTGGACTTCCTGCCCCGGTGCAAGCGGATGACCGCCGAGGATGTGGAGGCCATCTCCCCCCACATCTGCGACAATATCTCCCTGTCCACCATGCACGGCTGCCCCGCCGGGGAGATCGAGCGCATCGCCCTCTACCTCATCGAGGAGAAGGGGCTGAACCTCTACCTGAAGTGCAACCCCACCCTGTTGGGCTATGACTATGTGCGCCAGGCCCTGGACGAGCTGGGCTTCCAGTACATCCAGTTCACCCGGGAGCAGTTCGACAACGATTTGCAGTACGCCGACGCGGTGCCCATGCTGCGGCGGCTCCGGGACCGCTCCGCCCAGCTGGGCCGCCGATTCGGGGTGAAGCTTACCAACACCTTCCCGGTGAAGGTGCTCCGGGGGGAGCTGCCGGACGAGACCATGTACATGAGCGGCCGCACCCTGCTGCCCCTGAGCCTGGGGGTGGCGGAGAAGCTCAGCGCCGAGTTCGACGGCCAGCTGCCTATCTCCTACTGCGGCGGCGCCAACGCCCAGAACATCGCCTCCATCCTGGCCACCGGCATCCAGCCCATCACCGTGTGCACCGATCTATTGAAGCCCGGCGGCTATCACCGGCTCAACTCCATGGCCCTGAACCTGGACCGGGCGGTGCTGGGCCCCGTGGAGCGCATCGACACCCAGGCGGTGGCCCTGCTGGCCAAGACCCTCTGCGGCCCCGCCGGCCGCAGCAATGAGGTCAAGCGGAAGCCCAGACCGGAGGAGCCCCAGTGCCATGTCCGCTGCAAGACGGTCTGCGGCAGCTGCGCCACCCTGTGTCCCAACCGGGCCAACGTGATCATCACCGCCGGGGGCCGGCGGCAGATGCTCCACCTGGACGGGCTGTGCAACGAGTGCGGCAACTGCGCCAGCTTCTGCCCCGAGGGCAGCGCCCCCTATCTGGAAAAACTCACCCTGTTCTGCACCCAGGCGGAGCTGGAAGGGAGCCAGAACAGCGGCTTTGCCCCGGTGGAGGGGAGCCACACCCGGTTTGTGGTCCGCTGGAACGGGGAGATCACTTACTACGACCTGGAGGAGCCCGAGTCGGGACTGGAGGAGGAAGTGGCCTGCGTGATTCGGGCCGTGGCCCATGCCTATCCTTATTTAATGTATCGCTGAGAGGAAGATGGTTTTCATGAAGCTGTTGGTGAAGAACGGTACCCTGGTGACCGGGGAGGGGCAGCAAAGGGCGGATCTGCTCATCGAAAATGGCCGAATCGCCCGGGTGGCCCCCAATCTGGAGGATTCCGGGGCGGAGGTGCTGGAGGCCGCCGGCTGCCTGGTGTTTCCCGGCTTTATCGACGCTCACACCCACCTGGATATGGAGTGCGCCGCCGGGTTCACCGCCGATGACTTCGTCACCGGCACCCGGGCGGCCCTGGCGGGCGGCACCACCACGGTGGTGGATTTCGCCACCCAGGACAAGGGCCAGACCCTGAAGCAGGGTTTAAGGGCCTGGGAGCTGAAAGCCCAGGGCAAGGCCATGTGCGACTACGGGTTCCATATGGCCATCACCGACTGGACCGAGGACATCCCGGAGCAGATGGCGGACATGTGCCGCCGGGGCATCACCAGCTTCAAGATTTATCTGGCCTACGACAACCTGCGGCTGACGGAGGCGCAGGTGGAGCGGGTGCTGGCCGCCGCCGCCAAACTGGGGGCGGTGGTGTGCGCCCACTGCGAGGACGGGGACGATGTGGACGCCGGCATCGCCCGCCAGAAGGCGCTGGGCCATTTTGGCCCTGAGGCCCATCCCGCCAGCCGCCCCAATGAGGTGGAGGCCAAGTCGGTGGACCATTTCCTGGACCTGGCCCGGCGCACCGGGGCCCAGGCCTATGTGGTCCACCTGTCCACCCGGCAGGGGCTGGAGGTCATCCGGTCCGCCCGCCAAGAGGGTCAGGTGGTCTGGGCGGAGACCTGCCCCCAGTATCTGGCCCTCACCGATGAGGTCTACCAGCGGCCCGGCTTTGAGGGGGGCAAGTTCGTGTGCAGTCCCCCCATCCGGTCCCAGGCGGACCAGGATGCCCTGTGGCAGGCCCTGGAGGCGGGGGAAATTGAGGTCATTTCCACCGACCACTGCTCCTTCACCCTGGCTCAGAAGGCCATCGGTCAGGAGGACTTCTCCCAAATCCCCAACGGCCTGCCGGGCATCGAGCACCGGCCCCAGCTGATCTATGGCCTGGGGGTGGCCACGGGAAAACTGACCCCCAGCCGGATGTGCGCCCTGCTCAGCGAAACCCCCGCCCGGATCTTCGGGCTCTATCCCCGGAAGGGCAGCCTGCAGGTGGAGGCCGACGCAGATCTGGTGATCTGGGACCCGGCGGGTTCCCACACCATTTCCGCCCAAAATCACCACCAGAATGTGGATTACACCCCTTATGAGGGCCTCACACTTCCGGGCCAGGCCCGGCAGGTTTTGCTCCGGGGTCAGCTGGTGTCGGACTGCGGAAAGGTGGAAGAATCTGCCAGAGGAATCTACCTGCCCAGAGGGGGCACAAAAAGATTGAGCGAAACCTAAAAAATTTTTAGATTTGCTCTTGATTTTTTGTTGGAATATGATATGATACCCCTAGAAACTAAAAAACTTTTAGGCACCCAAAAATAAATTTGGAGGGAGTTCCGATGGAAGCAAAGAAGATCAAGTGGGCAGTCAACCGCATGCCCAAGACGGACGACGCGCAGCTGCCCATTATGGGGCTGGAGCAGGTCGGTAAGGCCCGTTCCTTCCACCAGAGTTTTCCCCAGTACAGTGAGACCCCTCTGGCCCGGCTGGAGGGCATGGCCAAGGAACTGGGGTTGAAGGGGCTGTTTGTCAAGGACGAGAGCTACCGGTTCGGACTCAACGCCTTCAAGGTGTTGGGGGGCTCCTTCGCCATGGCCAACTACATCGCCGAGGCCCTGGGCAAGGACGTCTCCGAAGTGGACTACGACTACCTGACCAGCGACAAGCTGCGGCAGGAGTTCGGCCAGGCCACCTTCTTCACCGCCACCGACGGCAACCACGGCCGGGGCGTGGCCTGGGCCGCCAACCGGCTGGGCCAGAAGGCGGTGGTGCTGATGCCCAAGGGCAGCACCAAGACCCGCTTTGACAACATCGCCAAGGAAGGGGCCAAGGTGACCATCGAGGAGGTCAACTACGACGAGTGCGTCCGCCGGGCCAACGCTCTGGCGGAGCAGACCGAGCACGGGGTTATGGTCCAGGACACCGCCTGGGAGGGCTACGAGAAGATCCCCGCCTGGATCATGCAGGGCTACGGCACCATGGCCAGCGAGGCCGCCCAGCAGCTGAAGGCCGCCGGGGTGGACCGGCCCACCCACATCTTTGTCCAGGCCGGCGTGGGCAGCCTGGCGGGGGCGGTCCAGGGCTACTTCGCCAACCTGTATCCCGACTGCTGCCCCACCACCGTGATCATGGAGGCCCAGGCGGCGGACTGCCTCTATCGCAGCGCTGAGGCCGCCGACGGCAACATCCGGTTCGCCACCGGAGACCTGGCTACCATCATGGCGGGCCTGGCCTGCGGCGAGCCCAACACCATCAGCTTTGACATCCTGAAGAACCACGCCGCCTGCTTTGTCTCCTGCCCCGACTGGGTGGCCGCCAAGGGAATGCGGATGCTGGGGGCCCCGGTGAAGGGGGATCCCCAGGTGGTCTCCGGCGAGTCCGGCGCCGTGGGCATGGGCCTCATCGCCACTCTGATGACGGACCCGGAGTATGCCGAACTGAAACAGGCCATCGGCCTGGACGAGCACAGCGTGGTGCTGATGTTCTCCACCGAGGGCGACACCGATCCCGAGAATTACCGCGCCATTGTCTGGGGCGGAAAGCAGCCTGAATAACACAAAACACCATTAAGGAGGAACTTTATCATGGATTTTGAGCGCATCAAGGCAGCCGCCCAGGGCTATCGGGCGGATATGACCCGCTTTCTGCGGGAGATGATCTCCCATCCCAGCGAGAGCTGCGAGGAGAAAGAGGTTGTGGAGTGCATCCGGGCCGAGATGGAGAAGCTGGGCTACAACGAGGTGGAAGTGGACGGCCTGGGCAACGTCATCGGCTGGATGGGCCAGGGCGACAAGATCATCGCCATCGACTCCCACATCGACACCGTGGGCATCGGAAACATCGACAACTGGACCCACGACCCCTATCAGGGCTATGAGGACGACCAGGTCATCTACGGCCGGGGCGGCTCCGACCAGGAGGGCGGCATGGCCTCCGCGGTCTACGGCACCAAGATCATGCAGGAGCTGGGTCTGATCCCCGCCGGCTACAAGATCATGGTGGTGGGCTCCGTCCAGGAAGAGGACTGCGACGGCATGTGCTGGCAGTACATCGTCAATAAATACTTCCCCGCCCACAACATCAAGAAGGAGCAGGTGGAGTTCGTCATCTCCACCGAGCCCACCGACGGCGGCATCTACCGGGGCCACCGGGGCCGCATGGAGATCCGGGTGGACGTGAAGGGCGTCTCCTGCCACGGCTCCGCTCCCGAGCGGGGCGACAACGCCATCTACAAGATGGCGGACATCCTCCAGGACGTCCGGGCCCTCAACGAGAACCCCGCCGACGACACCGTGGAGGTCAAGGGCCTGGTGAAGATGCTGGATCCCAAGTACAACCCCGAGCACTATGAGGACGCCCGTTTCCTGGGCCGGGGCACCTGCACCACCTCCCAGATCTTCTACACCTCCCCCAGCCGCTGCGCCGTGGCCGACTCCTGCTCCATCTCCATCGACCGCCGGATGACCGCCGGCGAGACCTGGGACTCCTGCCTCCAGGAGATCCGGGACCTGCCCAGCGTCAAGAAGTACGGCGACGATGTGAAGGTGTCCATGTACATGTACGACCGGCCCTCCTGGACCGGCGAGGTCTATGAGACCGAGTGCTATTTCCCCACCTGGATCAACAAGGAGAACGCCGCCCACGTCCAGGCCCTGGTGGACGCCCACCACGCCCTGTTCGGCGCCGACCGCATCGGCCCCGAGGGCGCCATGCACCTGCGTCACCGTCCCCTGACCGACAAGTGGACCTTCTCCACCAACGGCGTTTCCATCCAGGGCCGCTACGGCATCCCCTGCGTGGGCTTCGGCCCCGGCGCCGAGAGCCAGGCCCATGCCCCCAACGAGATCACCTGGAAGGACGACCTGGTGACCTGCGCCGCCCTCTACGCCGCGGTGCCCGGCCTCTACAAGGAGGAGAACAAGACCGGCGACGTCAGCCAGTTCCGGGCCGGTAAGACCGACAACGACATTCAGTGAGCCAGACGGCCAACCGACAGTAAAGGAGAATTTTAATATGGATCAGACTCTGCAGAAATATATCGACAAGCTCAACGCCCTGAACTTTAAGGAGATGTACGAAGGCGACTTCTTCCTGACCTGGGACAAGACCGACGAGGAGCTGGAGGCCGTGTTCACCGTGGCCGACGCCCTGCGCTATATGCGGGAGAACAATATCTCCACCAAGATCTTTGAGTCCGGCCTGGGCATCTCCCTGTTCCGGGACAACTCCACCCGCACCCGGTTCTCCTTCGCCTCCGCCTGCAACCTGCTGGGCCTGGAGGTCCAGGACCTGGACGAGGGCAAGAGCCAGATCGCCCACGGCGAGACCGTCCGGGAGACTGCCAACATGATCTCCTTCATGGCCGACGTCATCGGCATCCGGGACGACATGTACATCGGCAAGGGCCACACCTATCAGAAGGAAGTGGTGGAGGCCGTCACCCAGGGCCACAAGGACGGGGTGCTGGAGCAGAAGCCCACCCTGGTCAACCTCCAGTGCGACATCGACCACCCCACCCAGTGCATGGCGGATATGCTGCACATCATCCATGAGTTCGGCGGCGTGGAGAACCTGAAGGGCAAAAAGCTGGCCATGACCTGGGCCTATTCCCCCAGCTACGGCAAGCCCCTCAGCGTTCCCCAGGGCGTCATCGGCCTGATGACCCGGTTCGGCATGGACGTGGTGCTGGCCCATCCCGAGGGCTATGAGGTCATGCCCGAGGTGGAAGAGGTGGCCCGCAGAAACGCCGAGGCCTCCGGCGGCTCCTTCAAGCGCACCAACTCCATGGCCGAGGCCTTTGCCGACGCCGACGTGGTCTATCCCAAGAGCTGGGCTCCCTTCGCCGCCATGGAGAAGCGCACCGAGCTCTACGGCAACGGCGACACCGCCGGCATCGCCGCCCTGGAGCAGGAGCTGCTGGCCCAGAACGCCGAGCACAAGGACTGGTGCTGCACCGAGGAGCTGATGGCCACCACCAAGGGCGGCAAGGCCCTGTATCTCCACTGCCTGCCCGCCGACATCAACGACGTGTCCTGCGAGGACGGCGAGGTGGAGGCCTCCGTCTTCGACCGCTATCGCACCCCCCTGTACAAGGAGGCCAGCTTCAAGCCCTATATCATTGCCGCCATGATTCTGCTGGCCAAGGTGAAGGACCCCGCCGAGTGCCTGAAGGCCCTGGAGGAGCGGGGCACCCCTCGCAAGTTCCGCTGAGTTCAGTAAAATAACATCTTCCTCTCCATCTTTTCACGGCCGCCCTGGGAGCCCTGCCCGCAGGGCGGCCAACTAAATTGACGCGTTTGTGAGGTGTCACTTATGGGAAACAGAATTGTCGTCGCCCTGGGCGGCAACGCCCTGGGCAATAACCTGCCGGAGCAGATGGCGGCGGTCAAGGAGACCGCCCGGGCCATCGCCGACCTGATCGAGGGGGGCAATGAAGTGGTGGTGGCCCACGGCAACGGCCCCCAGGTGGGCATGATCCAGGCCGCCATGACGGAGCTCACCCGGTCCGATCCGGAAAAATACATTCCCTGCCCCCTGTCGGTGTGCGTGGCCATGAGCCAGGGCTACATCGGCTACGACCTGCAGAACGCCCTCCGGGAGGAGCTGCTGGACCGGGGCATCCGCAAGGGAGTCACCACCGTGCTGACCCAGGTGGAGGTGGACCCAAAGGACCCGGCCTTCCAGCACCCCACCAAGCCCATCGGTTCCTTTATGACCGAGGAAGAGGCCCAGCGGATGGTAAAGGAGCGGGGCTATGACGTGATGGAGGACGCCGGCCGGGGCTGGCGCCGGGTGGTGGCCTCCCCCAAGCCGGTGTCGGTGGTGGAGCTGGACACCATCCAGGCCCTGGTGGACAGCGGCCATGTGGTCATCGCCTGCGGCGGCGGCGGCATTCCGGTGTTTGCCACCGAAGGCCACCATTTGAAGGGGGCCGCCGCCGTCATTGACAAGGACTTTGCCAGCGAGAAGCTGGCGGAGCTGCTGGACGCCGACTACCTGATCATTCTGACCGCCGTGGAAAAGGCGGCCATACACTTCGGCAAGCCGGAGCAGAAATGGCTGGACACCATCTCTGTGGCCGAGGCCCAGCAGTACTGTGACGAGGGTCACTTTGCCCCGGGCAGCATGCTGCCCAAGGTCCAGGCGGCTATGAACTTTGCCGCCTCCAAGCCGGGCCGCCGGGCCCTGATCACCCTGCTGGAAAAGGCCCGGGACGGCATCGAGGGCCGCACCGGCACCGTCATCACCAACGGATAAGGAGTTTTTACCATGAAAGAGATTATCGCCACCCCCAACGCCCCCGCCGCCATCGGCCCCTATGCCCAGGCGGTCAAGGCGGGTAACACCCTCTACATCTCCGGCCAGCTGCCCATCGACCCGGCCACCGGCGCCTTTGCCGCCGCCGACGTGGCGGGCCAGACCGAGCAGAGCCTGAAAAATATCGGCGCCATCCTGGCCCAGGCCGGCATGGGCTATGAAAATGTGGTCAAGACCACGGTGCTGCTGGCGGACATCGCCGACTTTGGCACCATGAACGAGGTCTATGCCAAGTACTTTACCGGCGACTGCCCCGCCCGGGCCGCCTTCGCCGTGAAGGACCTGCCCAAGGGAGCCCTGGTGGAGATCGAGGCCGTGGCCTGGAAGGACTGAGTCCTGGCCTGTTGACGCATGAATAGAAAAGACCTGACCGCTTTTGTGGCGGTCAGGTCTTTTTTTATGGGCGCCGATGTTTCGGGCGGCGGGAAAAGGATCTATCGGAACGGGGGGCGAGATTTTCGTGGCTCAGCTCTCTTGAGTGGCTCTGTGGAATCTGCCTAAAAGATCGAAGGCATACTGAGTCCCTAACCATAGCACAAATTCCGCTTGGGCTGCGCGGTCTTGACAGGCGGCCGCCCGTTGGAGCAGCCGGGGCAGCTCTTCTCTCCGGTCCTGAACCGCAAAATCTTCAGCGGCCTGGATTTGGGCTTCTGTTAGCGCGAACTCTGCAAACCGGATGAGAATTTGATAGGGATAAGTGGCCAGGTAAGCCGATAAGGCCACCTGCCACAGCCCGGCGTCCTGATTGGAGCTGTAAATCAGGTCCAGCAGCGCCATGGTTTCTCCGGAGTAGCGCTGTTTTTGGGTCGGGACAAATTGATTCATATAGGTCTCGTCGCTGTTTCCGGTCAGCCAGGTGTAATAATGGCCCAGCAACATCATAGGGAAGACAGTGGAGATGCCGAAAAAATAGTCTTTGCACGCCTCCGGCGTTACCCCGTCCCGGAGCGCATATTTTTTGATCTCACCGCCGCTCATGGCAATGTGGCCCGGTTGATCCTGGGCAATGAAAACTTCGATGTTTTTACTCATTTCAGATACTTCCTTTCTTTGCGGGCATTTTCTGCACAGTCGCGAAAATTTAAAAAAGAGTGCGGCATGGATGCAAGATGCCATGCCGCACCGGGTTCCGCCCGTTGACGATGGGGGAATGGGAGAAAGGGGCGGAGAATAACGCGATCAGAAGAGTCCGATGGCTGCGAAAATGGCCACCAAAATGGACATGGCGCCGGTGAGCAGCACGGTGGTTTTCAGGATGGGAGGATAGCACTCCTTCATGGAAACACCGGTCAGCTGTGCCTGCATGATAATACCCAGGCTGTTGGGCAGGGTATCCAGCACAGCGGTGGCCCACAGGGCGATGATACCGGCGGCCTGAACACTCATACCCCGAGGAATGAAGGTGGCCAGAGCCACGGTGGCGATGACCACCAGGGCCGACTGGGCGCCGCCCATAGCCCCAACCAGGATGATGGCGATGATGGTGAGACCAAAGGCCGAGGGAATGGGAATGGAGGAAAACGCATCGCACAGCCAGTCGAAGGAGGGAGACTGGGCCATGACGTTGCTGATCATCATGCAGCCCACCATGGTCAGGGGCACGGTAAAGGTGCCCCGGTTGCACTCCTCCACCACGGTGCCGATCTTGCCTTTGCCCTCCATATTTTTAATAAAGGGGGTGAACAGGATCAGGCAGGCTACCACGCCCACCAGCATGGATTGCCAGGCGTTCAGGCCGCAGAAGTTATAGGTTACATAGACGGCGATCACGGGGATGAAAGTCAAGAGCCAATGAGGAGCCTTGTCGTCGCCCTCCATATCCGGAACCTCCAGAGGACCGGGGTCAAAATGGACATTGTTCCGGGCGTCCTTCTCCATGATGCGGTCCATAATCAGAATAGCGGCCACCATAAAGATAATTAGCAGAATCCAGCGGATGATCAGATTGCCGCTATTGTTGAAATCGGTCAGTACCCCCTGCAGAATTACCACATACTCGTGGGGGACGCCGGGGACCAGGGTGCCAACGGTGCCGGCAATGATCAACAGGCAGTTGACATGTTTTCTGGGCAAATCACAGCCGGCAAACACCGCGGTCACCAGGAACACCATCAGCGGCATAATGGCCAGGTTGTCCAGGCCCGCCAAGCCCAGGATGACCCGGATGATCAGCAGCATTCCCAGCGTGCCGATCCGTCTGACATGGGGATTGGCAGAGGAGGCAAAGGGCCGCATGATGAGTTTGCCCAAAGATTTGGTGGCATTGGAGGCGTTGTAGAGCATGCCCATAATGCCGCCAAAGACAAAGATGGGCAGGAAATTACCGCACATCATGCCGATGAAGGACAGGCTGTTGGTCATGGTGTCGTTGAAGTTCAGGCCGCTGGTGACAACAATGAGAATAGCGCAGATAAAGCCGGAAATAACGGGGTTCAAGCCTTTGTAAACAAACACATTGATCAGTACCATGGCAAGGATAATGCCGATTACGCCTAGGATTGTCATTGATTACACCTCGTTTTCTCTCTGTTTTGTCCTTGGGTTACATGGTTTGAATGTCCTGGGCTGCGTTTTTGCCCGCCATTCGGCCGGAATTCAACGCAAAGCCCGAAGTGTTTCCGCAAAAATAGAAGGGATAGCTGTCGCCGTAAATGGTATTGGCATCGTTTCCGGCGGCGTAAAGGCCCGGGATCACAGTCTCCTGGGAGGTCAGCACCTGCGCCCGATAATTGATTTGCACACCGCCAAGACCGCCGTAGGTGTCGCAGCAGAACCGGGCTGCATAGTACCGGGGCCCCGTCAAGGGGCGCAGATATCTGGGATCTTTGTAAAAAATAGTGTCACATTTGTCCAGACACAGACGGTTGTACTCTGCCACCGTTTCCAGAAAGGGCGTGATGGGAAGCCCCATCTGCTCTGCCAGCGTCTCCAGAGAATCGGCAATAAAGAAATCCTGGCTGCCTGAGGCGATGGCCTCTTGCATGATTTCTTCCATGGTCCCCTGGAATCGTTCAAAGGGTTCTGGCTTTCTGGGGGGATCACCGGGTTTGGAAGGCGGCGGGCCGGGCCGGTGTTTGGCGTCCAGGGCATCCTGCTTTAAAAAGGCCTCGTAGGCGCCGGTATCCAGAATCATATAGGCACAGCCGTTTTTTTGACGATGGACCGCGTTGCCCGCATAGGAGGGATTGGCCATCAGGTCCTCCCGCATAAAGCGCAGGCCGTTCTGATTCACCATCAGATTGTACTGCCTCAGGCCCGCCAGCGCCGGGGCGGTGCCCAGAGGGCCGCCGTAGCCGTGGGGCAGGCCGATATAGGTATCCATCATCATGGGGGCTTGAGCGCCCCCTGCTTCCCAGACCATTTTGAGTCCGTCACCGGTCAGGTTAGGGAACTCAAAGGTATAAAACAAATCCTGCCCCTTATGATACCCCTGTCGGGTTACCAATTCCGGGTCACCGCCAAAACCGCCGCTGGAGACAATCACCGCCCGGGCGTGTACGGAAAAGAGGCGCCCATCCAGGGTGCGGCCGGTAACGCCGCACACCGCTGCGTCTGTTTTCAGCAAATGTTGTGCCTGGGTCTGAAACAGAAAACGCAGATTGGGATAGGTCAGGCATTTCTCGTACATGACCTGGGTGATTTTTTTTCCGCTAAAGTCAATGTTGTGCTGGGTGGCCTTTCCGCCCACATAGTATGCCGAGACATGGGTGAACCGGACTCCCATATCTGCCAGCCAGTCGATGGTGTCACCGGATAAGTGGATAAACTCGGAGACCAGCCGGGCGTCGGTTTTCCAGTGAGAAAACTCCATGAAATACTGGAAGGCCTGTTCCACCGTCAGATCCACAAAGGCGTTTTTCTGCAGATAGCTCTCTACCGCGAAGGGGCCGATACCTCCCTCCCGCAGTCCCCCCGCGTGATCGTCCTTTTCCAGGACAATGACGGAGGCACCCGCCTCAGCTGCCTCCAGCGCTGCCGCCAAGCCGGCGCATCCGGCGCCGATGACGACAATGTCCGCAGTGTATTGTTCCATGAGACACCTCCCTGTTGTATTGCAAGGTTTCCTTGCATGGTAAGAGATCTCCTTGGGTTTCATCTTACTCCACGAAAATGAAATTGTAAAATTCATATTAAATGAAATATATATAAAAATAATTTATATAATGGGCAAAAAACCGGGGCGTCAATGCCCCGGTTCAGTAGAGAGAAAATGGAAAAGTTGTGATAGCATCCGGCCGTTGCTGCTCGATTTTCAGTAGATACGCGAACACATGCCGGAGATAGTCCTGTACTGCCATGGAGAAGTGGCTGTTCACCCGGTAGAGAAGGTTGACGGTGGTCATACATTCTACGTCAGAGAGGGAGTAGACATATTTATCACTGAAATCTCGAAACTGGCTCATATGGACCACCGAATGGGCGGGGACCAGAGCCACCGCCACATCCCGGTTGAGCATCTGATTCATGAGGCGGCCGTCGCAGCTCACCCAGCGGATGTCCGGGACAAAACCAGCCTGCTGGCAGTAGTATTTGATCTGATCCTGGCTGACCTCCATTTCGTCACAGACAAAGGGGTATTCAAACACATCGGCCAGCCGAATCTGCATCATTTTGGCGGCAGAGATCTTTTTGCTGGATACCAGAAAGATTTTCTCCCGCAAAATGGGGGTTCCCACGATTTTGCTGTCCTGGGGCACCGAGGTGGACAGGGCAAAATCGATCTCGTTGTTGATGAGTCGGCGGAGCAGGGCGTCGAAGGGTTCCTGCATCTCCGAGATCCGACAGGCGGGATGGGTGTCCAAATATTCCGGTATGGCGTTTTCCATCAATGTGGGGATATTGGTACAATAGGACACAGTGCCCAGTCCATTCTGACCTGAATTGCGGATCCGTTCAATGCCGTCGTTTAGCTCCATAAAAATACGATCCACACAATCCAGAAAAATCCGGCCATTTTCGTTTAAGTAGATCCGGCCATGGGAGCGGTCAAACAATGGATATCCGATGCTGGACTCCAGTTTGGTCAGGCTTTTGCTCAAAGTAGGCTGTGTCACATGGAGTTCTTCCGCCACCTGGGACATATTGGGGTGGTTGGCCAGTTTTTTAAAATATACCAGCGACATCATATCAATCATGGGTTCCGCCTCCCTGGGTTTCATGCCTGGAAATAATATAGCCATAATTAAATGTTATGGTTTGCTGAAAAAGTATGAAATATTTTGGCGATGAGTGCCGGCCCGATGTGTACAGGGGAGACAGCCGCCACCGGGCAGACTATCTGTGTGAAACTTGGGTCAGAGGCCGGGCTCCAGCCGGGGCAGGATCTTTTTGCGGTACTCCAGAATCCGCAGAGACAGGATGAAGGCAAAAATCTCGTTGCCGTCCTCCAGATCGCTGTTGATGAGCTCGGTGCACTTGTGGATCCGGTAGCGGACGGTGTTCCGGTGGATGAATAGAATTTCGGCGGTTTTGGCCAGGCTTTTGGCCTGCTCCAGATAGACCTGGAGGGTGGCGCACAGGTCGGTGTCATGCTCCTGGTCGTAAGTAAACAGGGCCTGGATTTTCTGGTGGACAAACAGGTCCAGATCCGGGGCGCAGATCCGGTGGAAGATCAGGAAGGAGGACAGGGTGTCGTAGCTGGTGAAGGTGAAGGACCGCTGGAGCCAGATGCTCAGTTCCAGGGCGCTTTGGGCCTGCTGGTAGTAGTCCACCAGCCGGTCCGGCCGCTGGATCCGTCGGCTGACGCCGGCCTGAAGGTGGGCCTCATCCATCAGCTGGCTCAGCTGGGGGGCCTGTTCCGCCCAACGCTCCACGGGGGTATCGCTGCCGTACAGGCAGACCAGAGCGGAGTTATAGAGAAAGACCCGGCAGTTGTTCTGGCATCGGATCTCCTCCAGAATGGAGCGCATGGTGAAGTCCCGGTTTTTTTCCTCGCCGGGTTTCAGACACAGGCACAGCAGATAGGTATAGGCAGGAAGCTTCCAGTTCAGCAGCTCCAGCCGGTGCTCCACCTCTGCCTGGGAGTATTCCTTGCCGTTGAGGAGGGTGATCAGGAAGTTCTCCACCGACTGCTTGTCGGAGGACACCAGAAACCGCTCCCGCAGCATCTGGGGCACCACAAAGGAGGAGATCAGATCCACCATGTCCAGGATGTTGTCCCCAAAGGGGCACAGATAGGCGGTGACCACCATCACCCCCACGGCCCGGCCCTTGTGGGAGAGCGTCTTGATGACCCGGGGGAAGGGGAGATAGTCGTCCTCCACCAGCACCGGCCGCTGGGTACCGCTGGAGGAGAGGTGAACGGTGCCCACCTGCCGGTTCTGACGCAGGTTGTTGCGCTGCAGATGGGCCAGTACCACGTTTTCCTGCCAGATATGATCCTGAATCTCCACGCATTTGGTATAGGACAGAATGGTGTGGGCCAGATCGCTGATAAACACCGGATTGCCGATGATCTGATAGGTGAGATCACAGATCTCCTGCAAGCTGTCTGCGTGGGCCATCCGACATAGCAGTTCCAGATTGTTCTCTTTACTCACAAATGGTGCCCCCTCGCCCCAAAACAGTGGTTATCTTTTCTCTATTATGCCGAAAATTCGACAAAAAAGCAAGCCGGCCATAGGCCGGCTTGCTTCAGCGTGTGGACAAAGGAGAGACGATCCGGCACGGGATCGGGCAGGGCTCAGCGCAGGGCTTCCCCCACGGCGGTGCCGGCGATAAAGCCGCTGGACAGGGCCCAGGACATGTCGTTGAGCACCTGCTTCTTCACCCCGTCCATGACAATGTGGCGGCCGTTGGCAAAGTCGCCGGTGACGTAGAGCCCCTCCACCGGCTTGCCGTCGGGTTTCAGCGCTTGCATATTTTCATTCACGGTGACGCCGCCGAAGGCGCCGTCGGTGGACAGCTTGCAGCCCACGGCGTAGAAGGGGGCCTGGGTGAGGGGGACCATATATTTGGGGTCCTTGTAGAAGTTCCAGTCCACCCCCTCAGCGCAGGAGGCGTTGTACTCCGCCACGGTGCGCTCCAGCTGTTCCGGGTCCAGGCCCATCTGGGCGGCCAGGGCCCCCAGGGTATCCGCCCGGCCCACCTCATGGCTGCCCTGATCCAGCTTTTCGGTGAACCAGCCGTCCACCACATCCAGATCCGGCAGGGCGGGGCCCCCGAAGGGGTTGGGGCCGGTGACCTCCGCCGCGCGCCGGGAGTCTTCGATGGCCCACTGCAGGGTATTTTTGGAGAACAGGAAGAAGCTGCGGCCCTTGGGCTGCTGGAGCAGCACATGGCCGGTGTCGAAGGGGTCCATCCGGGGGACCATGGGCTCCGCCACAAACCGCCGGGCCTTCAGGTTGACCAGGATGCCGCAGTCGGCGTGGGTCAGGGCGTCGAAGGGGGAGGTCTCGGTGAAGCTGCAGATGGGGCCCATGACCCGCAGGCAGAACTTGCTCCAGTCGATGAAGGCCCCGGCCTTTTCGGCGATGGTCAGGCCGTCCCCCCGGTAGTTGGGGTTCTGGTGGGCGTTGGGCAGCACCTCTGCCTGGGCGAAGGCGGGGCACACTTGTTCCACCACCGCCGGGTTTTTGATCCAGCTGCTGCAGGCCAGAATGCAGACCCGGCAGCCAAAGCGCTGGAGCCCCTCGGGGGTCTGGGCCAGAATAGCGGTGATCTTCCCGTTTTCCACCTGGGCGTCCACCGCCCGGTGGTTCAGCAGGATTTCAATGCCCTGCTGCTGGCACTGGCGCACCATGGTGTTGACGATGTGCCGGCCGGAGCCGTTGTGAAAGCCGTCAATCTGGGGGCCGGGCTGGCCCTGCACCGGGATGTCAAAGACGTAGGGCCGGGCCTCGTATTTTGCCTGAATCTCCGGCAGCTCCTTCTCGTAGTACCAGTCGAAGAAGGTGCCGGTGCCCAGCACCGCCCGGGTCACCAGCTTGGGATTCAGCTTCCAGAGGGTGAGATCCATCCCCTTGCGGATAAAGTCGTTGGCCTGGTCCGGAATGTGGCGCTCCGCCTGCCACCGGCTCTGGAAGGTGCGCATGGTGGAGGCAAACAGCATGCCGCCGCCGGGCATTCGTCCGCTCTCCAGTACTATGACCTTTTTGCCGCTGAGCTCCTGGGCCCGGACCGCCGCCACCAGGCCGCTGCCGCCGCCGCCTACCACCAGAATATCACAGTTGTGTTCTTTCATCCCGTTTGTCTCCCTTCTGAGTTTGGTTATGAGGCCAGATAGCCCTCGATGACTTGGTGAATGTCCTGCTGCCGGGCCAGATATACGGTGCCGTGGCTGCCGCCGCCGGCAATCGCCTGTTTTTCGCCGGAGTAGGCCTCCACCACATCCTCCGTCCACTGGGGGAGGATGTAGTCGTCCTCCAGGGAGGACAGGAACAGCACCGGGGTGGTGCAGTCCGCCCCCTCCAGGGCCTGGAGCAGGTTGGTGTCGGAGACCTGATAGCCGGCGTCGCTATGATTCAGCTTCCACTCAATGGTGTAGAGGAAGGGGAAGGCGGGGACGGTAAACCAGTGGAAGATGTTCCGGGCGGCCAGCTGGTGCAGGGAGCCGTAGGGGCTCTCCGCCACGATCAGGTCCACCCGGCCCGCCAGCAGGCCGCTGGCCTCGGCAAACAGGGCGGTGTTGGCCCCGGTGCCCTCCCCCCAGATCAGCACATGCTGGCTGCCCAGGGCGTCCTCCGTCCAGTCCAGCCAGTCCGCCAGATCCTGCTGCTCAAAATAGCCGTAGCTGAACACCTCGCCGCCGCTTTGGCCGTGGGTCCGCTGGTCCAGCAGCAGCAGATTACAGCCCTGTATGCCCGACAGCCACACCCCGGGCAGAAAGTCCGAGGTGCCATCCTGGGCGAAGCGGGGGATATAGATGACGGTGGTATCGCTGCCCTGGTCGTAGAGATAGCCGTGCAGATCGATGCCGTCCTGGGCGGTGATGGTGACCTGGTCGCAGAGCCGGGAGGAGGTGAAGAGATCCCACATCTTTTCCAGCTCCAGCAGGGAGGCCGCCTCTCCCTCCGAGGGGGTGAGGCCCTCCATATTGGCGGTGGCGGAGGAGAGGGCGTCGCCGTGGTTGACAAAGGTGTCGTAGTAACCGTTGGTGATGGCGAAGACCCAGCGGCCGGCGAAAATCACCAGCAGGGCCACCGCCGTGAAGATAAAGATGATGGTGGAGTGCTTGGCCACATTTTTCCGCTGCTTTTTGGTGGCCTCGGGCACCTCCGCCGGCTTGGGGGGCGTGATGGGGGCCCCGGTCTTATGGGAGGTCACCTGCTGGGGGGCCTTCTTCTTTTTGTTGTTGCTCATGCTTCAAACTCCTCCCCTCAGCCGGTGGCCAACATCATGCCGATGGGGCTGTAATTGACTTGATAGTCCGTCTCCGCCGCCGCGGCCTCCTGCTGGTCCAGGGTCGCCTCGTTCAGTGCCTCAATGGCGTCCTGGGTCTGGCCCTCGGGGCCAAAGTCCTCCAGAACGGCGAAGTAGGCGATGCCGGTGGTCTCATCCACCCCGGACCAGGTGTCCCCGGGGGCCAGCTTGTCCTGGTCCGTCAGACACCAGTTGGCCAGCACCTGGGGCAGGGTGGTGGCGGTGGCATGGGTCACGGTCCCCAGCTCATCCCCCAGGGCCCGGGAGGAGAAGGCGGCCTGGAGCTCCTCAAAGGAGGTGCCCGCCTGGTACCGCTCCACCAGCTGCTCCAGCTTCTGGGAGAGGGCCTGGAGCTGAGGCTGGCCCACTTCGCCGGTCTCCCGATCTGGCAGGGCGTCCAGGGTAATGACCTTCAAATCCACCGACCGGTAGTCCTCCCCGGACTGCTCTGCCAGGGCCTGTTCCAGCTGGGCCTGGTCGGGTTCCAGGGTGGCCATCAGATGGGCTTTGTAGGCCTGTGCCTTCACCTGGTCCGTCAGATGCTGGGTGTAGATCTCCTGGGTCATGCCGGAGCCGTAGAAGGAGATGTAGTAGTTTTTGGCGGTCAGGTTGTAGGTGGCGCAGTAGGCCTCGTTTTCCGCCAGCTGCTCCTGCACCGGGGCCAGCTCCTCTTCGGAGAACTCATAGCCCGCCGCCTGGGCCAGATCGCAGTAATAGGCGGTCTCTGACAGGTTTGCCTCCGCCAGGGACTCAAAATAGGCCTTCCAGGTGGTGTCGGCGTCATAGTTCTGTTTGTTGGCCGCCACGTCGGGGTCGTAGCCCAGCTCCGTGAGCCGGGCCTCGTTCTCCTCCAGGAAGCGGTTATAGCAGTCAAAGTAGAAATAGTTGTAATCCACCACCTGGTAGGTCTCCCCGTGTACGGTGGCGGCGGGCAGCCAGCGCTGCAGATAGCCGGAGTTGAGCAGAATGATCAACAGCACGATGGGAACCAGGACGATGTAGACGGCTCGCAGAGCCGGAGGCGTGTTTTTCACAGGCCTGCCCTCCTAAAACAAGTAAACTAGGTCCATTTTATCACAGCAAAGGGGAATTTGCAGCGATTTCTTCGGGGAAAGAGGAAGGGGCTGCCTGCGCGCAGGCAGCCCCTCCGCTGGTATTTGGGGGAGAGAGGAGATGTGTTTGCTTACACGCCGTAGAAGATGATGCAGCAGATGCAGCAGAACACGGAGAAGATGACGGGGAACACCACGGTGGTGATGAACAGCTCCTTGTAAGCCTGCTTGTGGGTCAGGCCGAACACGCCCAGGGTGTTGGCGACGGACTGCGCATGGGGCAGCGAGTCGAAGGTCTGGGTGGTGCAGAGCAGCAGCCGCCGCAGAGCGCCGGCGTTGACACCCATATCCAGGTAGGACTGGCCGAACATGGGCAGCCAGATCATCATGGCGGTGATACCGTCGGTGCACAGGCCGGCGATGACGGCCACGGAGATCATGGCGGTGATGTAGGGGTTCAGGTTCAGGGTCAGGATGGCGTCCTGGATGGGGGTGATGCAGGCGGCGGAGGTGATGACCTGACCGAAGCCGTACACGCAGCCCGCCAGCAGCAGGAAGCCCCACATGCCGGTGCAGCCCTGGGACAGGATCCGGGCGAAGCCGATCTGCTTGCAGCGCTTGAACTGCAGGGCCACCAGTGCCACGCAGCCCGCCAGCTGAGCCAGCGCCACCAGCTGGGTGGACCAGGTGGTGTAGGTGTTGTTCATGTAGGTGATCTTGCTGAAGACGATGGCGGCCACCACCACCACCAACAGGGGAATCACCGAGGAGATAAAGCTGGGCAGCTGATCGTCGGAGAGATCCAGATCCTCCACGGCCTCGCCGTCATAGCCCTCGCCGTTGGCCCGGGCCTTCTTGACCAGCCGGACCTGATAGACCAGGAACAGGATGATACCCACAATACCGGTGGCAATGGACAGGATGGGGGCGTCATACAGGCTGGTACCCAGGAACATGTTGGGCAGGGAGCCGGGCACGTTGGGCACCGGCATGCAGAAGTTGATGGCCGGGGCAATACCCTGGGCGGCGATCATACCCACCTTCCGGGGCAGGTTGGCGGACTGCATCAGGGGGGCGGCGATGACCACCACCACGAAGATGAAGGTGCCCACGCCGGCCATCATCAGAATGATGGAGGTGGCGGAAATCGCCATCCAGGCCCGGTCTTTGCCCAGCAGCTTGACCATGGTGTTACCCACGGAGCGGGAACATCCGGTCTCATCCATCAGGAAGCCCAGCAGGCCGGAGATGGTGAACACGAAGAACATCATCTGGACCAGCGAGGCCACGCCCGAGGGGAAGACCTCAAAGATGGAAGTATAGAAGGAATTGGTGGAGCCCAGTGCCGCGATCAGCGCGGAAACCAGGGCTGCAATGCCGGTATGGACATTCTTGAAACACAGGAAAATAAACACTGCGATGGAGAGAATGACAAACAGACCGGACAGCCAAACATCAGTGAACAAACGAATGACCTCCTTTTCTCAATCCTCATAATATATGGCCCTTCGCAATCCCGTGGGCTCCCCCATCCCACGGCAGAACGCACAAAATACGCCGCGCGAAAGGCCGAATTACAGTGTAATTATACCATTTGTGAATTTTTTGTGTCTATGTGCTCAAATCAACAAATAATCTGTTTTTTTGTGCCCAAAGTACAGATTTCCCCTTGTTCCGGCGGGCTAAATTTGGGCGCATTTTTTACTTTTCAGCACAATTACAAAGGGGCAGCGCCTCTGCTATAATGATATAAAAATGTATGGGTTTGCATACCATTTTTTGAGAAGAGATTTGCGACAAGGAGGTCATTCAATGTTTCAGATCAATCAGGAAAACTGTGTTTGCTGTCACAATTGCCGCATGGAGTGTCCCATGCAGGCCATCAACTATGTCGGCATGAAATACCAGATCGACCCGGACAAGTGCGTGGAGTGCGGTTTGTGCGCCAAGGTGTGTCACACCCAGTCCATCCACAATGTGGACGAGCCTGAGACCGTCATCCCCCACGCCCCCCTGGAGCTCACCGCCGACGTGGTGGTGGTGGGGGGCGGCAGCGGCCTGGTGGCCGCCGTCAAAGCCGCCCAGGCCGGCAAAAAGGTCATCCTGGTGGAGAAGGCCAAGGTGCTGGGGGGCAACACCGACTATGCCCACGCCTTCTTCCCGGTGTACACCAAGTGGCATGAGGAGGCCGGAATGCCCGACGTCCGGGAACAGGCCATTGACCACTATATGAAGGCCACCGACGGCATCCTGGGGGAGGACGTCATTCGCACCGCCGTCTACGGCTGCTCCGCCTTCTTTGATTGGCTGTGTGAGTTCGGCACCGCCCACCAGGTCTACAAACTGGTGAATCTGGGGGACGCCGACGCCCACGGCCCCATCTACGGCCCCGGCCTGCTGGATTTCCCGGTGCGGATGTACGACAACCTGAACAACCGGGACGAGGCCATCGGCCCCGGCTACGGCGGCACCTATGTGAAGTACACCATGTTGGACGCCATCCGGGATCAGCACCTGCCGGTGGACATTCTGCTGTCCACCGCCGCCAAAAAGCTGGAGCTGGACGAGTCCGGCGCCATCTCGGGGGTCCAGTGTGAGGACGCCGGGGGCAGCGTCCACATCACCGCCCCGGTAGTCATCCTCCAGTGCGGCGGCTTCGGCAAGAGCGACGAGAAACTCCGGGAATTCGCCCCCTGGTTCTTTGAGGGGGAGACCCCCATCCACCGCTTCTCGGTGCCCACCGACACCGGCGACGGCATCGACATGCTGCGGGATCTGGGGGTGGAGCCCATCCCGGAGCGCACCGCCATCTCCGGCTTTGGCCCCAAGCATCACCCCTTCAACAACTCCCTGGCGGACTTCGCCCTGGAGCCCGAGATGCTGCAGATCAACCTGGACGGAAAACGCTGGGTGGACGAGTGCGGCCACCTGTTCGGCATGACCCCCCTGATCGGCCAGCAGCCCAAGGAGATCTCCTGGGCCATCCAGGGCCTGGAGGTGATCCGGGACATCGCCGAGCGCTTCATCCACAACCCGGCCATGGCCTCCAAGCGCAACCTGTATGAGACCTGGCTGGAGGACCTAGAGGAGGAGTGCACCCTGGAGAAGCCCGCCAAGAAGGCGGACACCCTGGAGGAGCTGGCGGTCAAGTGTGGCATCGACCCCCAGGCCCTGGTGGAGACGGTGCGCCGCTACAACCAGTTCTGCGCCCAGGGCAAGGACGAGGACTTCGGCAAGGACCCCAAGGCCCTGGTGCCGGTGCCCGATCACGGCCCCTACTACGCCATCTACGGCCAGCGGTTCTCTGAGGCCGCCCTGGGGGGCATCATGGTGGACGGCCAGTGCCGCTGCATCCGCAACGACGGCACCCCCATCCCCGGCCTCTACGCCGGCGGCGACGCCACCTCCGCCATGCACATCCGGGGCCGGCTGGCGGTGATCTCCGAGCTGACCTGGGCGGTGGCCTCCGCCTATACCTCCGGCACCAACGCCGTGGACTACATCGACCACAAAATGAAGTGAGAAGGAGGAGAAACCATGTTTTTGCCTGATAACAGTATTTTCACCCCGGTGGAAAACCCCAATATGGACCCCAACCGCACCCCCAACGGCCGGCTGGACCTGGAGCAGCGGCTCTCCTCCTTTGACGAAGTGGAGTCCACCTACACCCAGGACCAGGCCTTGAACGAGGCCTCCCGGTGCCTGAAGTGCCCCACCCACTGGTGCCAGAAGGCCTGCCCCGCCGGGGTGCCCGTCACCGATTTTATCGCCAAGGTCCGCGCCCAGGATTTTGAGGGGGCCTATCAGCTCATCCGCTCCGCCTCCACCCTGCCGGAGATGTGCTCCCGGGTGTGTCCCCAGGAAAAGCAGTGCCAGTCCAACTGCACCCGGGGCATCCGGTCCCAGTCCGTGGGCATCGGCCGGCTGGAGCGCTTTGTGGTGGAGGAGCATTACCGCACCGGCAAGCCCGACCCGGCGGGTCCCGCCACCGGAAAGAAGGTGGCAGTCATCGGCTCCGGCCCCAGCGGCCTGTCCGTGGCGGAGCGGCTGAGAGACAAGGGCCATGAGGTGGTCATCTACGAGAGCGCCGACCGGCCCGGCGGCCTGCTGGAGTACGGCATCCCCAACATGAAGCTGGAGAAAGGCGTGGTGGCCCGGAAGGTGGCCGCCATGGAGGGCCGGGGCATCCGGTTCCTCTGCAACACCCCGGTGGACGCCGCCCTGGCCGCGGAAATCCTGGACCGGTATGACGCAGTGGTGCTCTGCACCGGCACCGGCAACGCCCGAAAGCTGAAGCTGGAGGGGGAGGCCCAGGGGGTCTATGCCGCCGTGGACTTCCTGAAGAGCAACACCAAGAGCCTGCTGGACTCCGGCCTGGCCGACGGTCAGAACATCTCCGCCCAGGGTAAACATGTGGTCATCGTGGGCGGCGGCGACACCGGCAGCGACTGCGTGGGCACCGCCCTGCGCAACGGCTGCGCCGGCATCACCCAGATCGAGATGCTGCCGGAGCACCCGGTGCAGGTGTTTATCCACCACGTCTACCCGGTCCATGAGCCGGAGCACAAGGTGGACACCAGCATGGAGGAGTGCCGGGCGGTGTTCGGCAAGGACCCCCATGTGTACCAGACCACCGTCAAGGCCTTGCAGGCCGACGAGGCGGGCAATCTGAAGGCGGTGGTCACCGTGGATCTGGCCGCCGAGTATGACCAGGGCAGACGGCTCACCCTCCGGGAGCTGCCCGGCACCGAAAAGGTAATCCCCTGCGAGATGCTGATCGTGGCCGCCGGCTTCATCGGTCCCCGGGCGGAGCTGGCCCAGGCCTTCGGGGTGGACACCACCGACCGCACCAACATCGCCACCCAGGGCTACGCCACCAATGTGGCCAAGGTGTTCGCCTGCGGCGATTGCCGCACCGGCCAGTCCCTGGTGGTCAAGGCCATGGTGGACGGCCGGGACTGCGCCGACGCGGTGGACGCCGCCCTGGGCTGAAGCTCTCTCCCAACTGAATCGACCTCTTTGGGGCGCGGCCATATTGGATGGCCGCGCCCCTGTCATTCGTCCCGGATAAAACAAAGGACCAGAGGGGGCCGCAGCAACGCTGCGGCCCCCTCTGGTCCTTTTTGCAATTATTTCTTCCGGGGCGGGGTATAGGTGTTGTGTTCGTCCATGGTCTCATAGGGCTCGGGCCAGGGCACCGTGTTGGCGGGCTTTTGCAGCAGGGAGTAGGGGGAATGCAGGGGGCCGGGATCGGTGACCGGGGGCGGGCAGCCGCCGCTGCCCCCCTGGGGCTGGATGCCCTCCTCATCGGGCTGGGTGAGCCGGGCGTACTCCGCCGCCGCCCAGTTGGTGCAGTCCAGGGTGCCGGGGATGTCCGGGCAGACGTGCTCGTGGAGGTACTTCCACTCCCCGTCCTCACAGATGAAATCGGAGCCGTAGCGTTCCCAGAGGATCATGCAGTATTTCTGGTGCTCCTCGGTGAGCCGGGAGTGGATGACGCCGGGGGTGATAAAGCTGCCCCGGGCGGTCTTACCGTCGGCGGCCACCTCGATGATGTCGGTGACCAGGGTGTGGACTGAGGCCTCCAGCAGGGGCCGGGGATCCTTGCCCCCCACCTCCGGGTAATACTCGTAGAGTTTCAGCCAGTTCTCCATGGCCTGGGCGTCGTAGCGGGTGACGGAGCCGTACCAGACCTGGTCAAAGCCACGCATCCGGCCGAAGGCGTGGGCCCAGGAGCACTCGTCGGACCTGGACCAGATGGTGCCCCACTCGCCGGTGGCGTCGGCCCGGCCGTGATAGTAGGCGTGCTCCGCCTTGACATTTTCCACCTCCTGGGAGGCGGCGGCGTTGCGGACTCGCTCTTCCAAAGTCAAAGTTTTCATTTGTAGTTGCGGCCTCCTTTCGCCCCGAACTGGAAGATCTCCGGCGCATGGTAGCCCTCGGGGCCGTAGCTGATGTCGTCGGACCAGTGCTCATAGGGCCGGGGCATGGGGGGATAATTGTCCCACCAGTTGAAGGTCTGGTCGTGAACCAGCTTCTGGATGGTGGGGGTGCCGAACTCCACCGCCACCGGGTCGGTGGCATAGTCCACATAGACCGGGTCCTCCTCGTTGTTGGTGCCCGCCTCACAGACCAGGTCGTTGGCGATCACGATGTGCCAGATTTTCCAGCCGTCGGCCTCCTTGACGAAGTCCACGCCGATCTTTTCCGGCATCCACAGGGCCAGGGCGGTGCCGTCCCCCTGGGGCCGGGTCTCCTGGGCGATGGAGTACCACATGCCCTTGGCGGTCTTGCCGTCCTCCGCCAGCCGCACCAGGCCGGTGGTCACCGGGTGGTTGCTGAGGTAACCGGCGCCGTCCCCCATCTCCCGGGCGTGGTGGTCCACGTAGTAGCCCCGGATGGCCTCCATGCCCACATAGTAGCCGGTGTTGCGGCCGAAGGAGGCGGTCTTTTGATGGGCCGGGTCGGACACCCAGAGCTCCTCCAGCTCCCGGGCCCGCCACTCATTGGCGATGTAATACACCCGCCGGTGCATTACCTTTTTGATGTTCTCCACATCCCAGACCCGGAGCATGGTCTCCTGGGTGGTAAATTCTCTCATCTTCAGGCCTCCTCTCCGATGCCGTAGCTGAAGGTGTCGGCAAAGGTCTCATAGGGCACCGGAATCTCCGGCGTCAGGGTCAGGGGCCGATCCGGGCGATAGTATTCCCGTACCTGCCGGGCCGCGGTGTAGTCGGGATACCGGAAGGCTTTTACGTCGGCAAACTCCGGCAGATCGGGGTAGGGCTGCTGGGGTTTGCCCCAGGACTGGCCGCAGATGCAGTCCACGTCGTTGACGTAGAGCAGGTGCCAGATCTTCCAGCCCTGGTCCTCCCGGCGGAAGTCGGCGGCGAAATAGCCCCAGGTCCAGTTGGCTACCGGGCCGGCGCCTCCCACCTCGTTGTGTGCCCCCAGGCAGGACCAGAGGCCCTTTGCGGTCTTGCCGTCTCCGGCCACCTCAATCAGGGGGCTGTACAGGGGCTCCACCTTGAAGGGGCCGATGCCGTAGATCTCCTCATCGGACTTGTTTCCCAGCTGCTGGGGAAATTTTTTCTGCAGGGTCTTGGCCACCAGCAGGTTTCTGGCCTCCACCGCCCGGTAGTAGTCCTCCACCGCCCGGCGGCCCACATAGTAGCCGTCGTTGAAGCCCAGGCACAGGTCATCCCCGGCGCTCCAGAACCGGTCCAGAATCTCCTGTTCCCGGTTCAGCAGCACCAGATTGACGTATTTGCCCATCAGGTTTTTGATGGCCCGCTGGTCCTCCCACTGTTGGACCAGCTGTTCGGTCTGATTCATAAGATGCCTCCTTGTCGCGTTTGCTGTTTGCCGCACATCTCTCCGGCGATGTAGCCGCTGCACAGGGCGAAGGTCAGGGCGGAAATGGTGCGTTCAATATAGTCGGCTCCGATCCGGCCCGGCAGCATGACCCCCCGGGTGTTGTCTCCGGCGGCGTAGAGGCCCGGGATGGGGCGGCCCAGCCGCAAAACCTGGGCGTTTTCGTCAATGACCATGCCGCCGATGGCGTTTTCGTGGAACAGTTTCAGGGGAATGGCGTACCAGGGGCCAGACTCCATGGGGGGCTTGGAGGGTAATTCCTCCGGACCATTGGGGCCCATCCGGGTCTCCGGCTGCCCCGCCCGTTGATTGTAGAGGTCCACCGCCTGGCGCAGGCGGTCCCCCGGGATGTGGATCTGTTCCCCCAGCGCCTCCAGGGTGGGGGCGCTGAACAGCACGCCCCATTGGCGCTCCTGCTCCAGTTCGGCCTCCCAGTTTTGGTAGAAGGGATTCATATCTGCCCCGGGCACGTCGCAGGGCCTGCCTGCCGATTCTTTCATTGTACGCTCCGCTCCGGCCCTGTCAATAATTTGATAGACCATCCGGCCCGGCTGATGGACCAGAGGGCTGATGGCCTCCCCCATGCAGTCCTGTAAAAAGGGCTCTCCCCGCCGGTTGACCTGGATGCCGTAGCGGCTCATGCCGGCGGCCAGGGAGGCGGTGCCGAAGGGGTGGCGCATGGGCCCCAGCATGGCGGCCCGGGCGTTGACATAGTCAATGTCCGCCCCCAGCTGCTCACAGAGGGTGATGCCGTCCCCGGTGCAGGTGGCGCAGGTGAACACATGCACCGGCTCCTGGTCCGGATCTTCCGTGTAAAACAGCGGGTTAAAGCGGCCTGTCAGCTCCTTGTTTCGGCTGAATGCTCCGGCGGCCACCACCACCTGGGAGCAGGAGATTTGCAGCTCTCCCCCCGGGTCCTGAGCCAGGGCCCCGGAGATGGCGCCGGTGTCATCGGTGAGCAGGGCTTTGGCGGCGGTGCGGTAGCGGATGGCACCACCGTTGTCCAGCAGGATGGTCAGCAGCTTTCGGGTCATGTACCAGCCGGTGCCCCCGGGACCGATGGTGGTGTCGATGCGCCTGTGGTTATAGTCCCAGTCGTAGGCGGCCTGGGGGCCGTAGCCGCCCCAGAACTGGGGGCCGAAGGTGTAATCCGCCCCCAGGTCGTGCTCCCGGATCAGCCAGTCGACGAAATCCTCGTTGGCGTCCAGAATTCGGCGCACCAGCTTGCCGTTGACCTGGCCCTGGGTCTGGGCCATGAACTCCCGGTAAAGGTCTTCCCGGGGGTCCTTCAGCCCCGCCTGGCGGTGCCACTGGGACCAGTAGCTTCGGAATACATGGGCGTACCAGGCGGAGCCGCCGATCTCCTTGTTTTTTTCCAGCACCAGCACCCGTTTGCCCAGGCTGGCGGCCCGGGCGGCGGCGGCCAGACCGGCGGCCCCGGCGCCGATGACCAGCACGTCGCAGGCCAGCTGTTCCGGGGGGTGGGGGGCGGCCGCCGGGGGCGGGTTGTCGGGATCGGAGATCACGTCGTTGTGGCAGACGGCGGCGCAGTGGCCGCAGGAGATGCATTGCTCCGGGTCAATCCAATACTTGCTGCCCCGGAACCGGATGGCCCCGGCGGGGCACTCCACCCGGCAGCGGTGACAGCAGGAGCACAGCTCCTGGTCAATTTGATATGCCATAGAAGGTTCCTTTCATACGTTTCATGGAAGAAAAGGCTGGAAAGATTTTGTGCGAAGCGGCACATCCGGAAGGGATGTGCCGCCTCATAGAAGAAGGGGGAAAATGGATTAGAACATATTCAGATCCTGGCGCTTGCGCTCAATGATTTTCCGCAGCTTGTTGCCGGCGTAGCTGCCCACGCCGCCTTTGAGCCGGGGATCCAGGATGTCCCGTACACCGTCGCCCAGCATGGCGGAGGCAAACACCATGATGCCGATGGCGATGCCGGGGACCATGGCCAGCCAGGGAGCCACATACATATTGGAGCGGCCCTGGCCCGACAGCATGGCGCCCCAGGAGGGGGTGTTCACCGCCACGCCGAAGCCCAGGAAGTTCATGGAGGCCTCCATCATGATGACGCCGCCCAGGGAGCCCGCTAGATTCATGATGATGATGGGCAAAATATTAGGGGTGACGTGCTGAATCATTTTCCAGACGGCGGTGCCTCCCAGCATGGTGGACATTTTCGAATAGCCCGCGTCCTTGACGGAGATGGCGGCGGAACGCACCATCCGGGAGCCGCCGATGCCGGCAGGGACGGAGATGACGATGATCAGCTGAACCAGGCCGTTGCCCAGGATGGACATCATGATCAGCATGATCAGCATGCCGGGGATACACTGCCAGGCGTCCACAATCCGCTGAATCAGCAGGTCAAACCAGCCGCCGATGACGGCGCTGGCCACGCCGATGATCAGGGAAACCAGAGTGGACAGCAGAGTGCAGATGATGCCCAGGATGACGGAGGTCCGGCAGCCGTAGATCATGTAGCTGAGCAGGTCCCGACCCACAGAGTCGGTGCCCAGGGGGTGCTTTAAGGATGGGGGTTTCAGCTTATCCAGCACGCTGGTGGGCAGTTGTCCCCCCACTTCTTTCACCGGGGCGATCACGTCGGCAAAGATGGCCACCAGCAGAAAGAAGATCAGCAGGCACAGACCAAAGGCCGCCAGCTTTTTGGTATGGAACAGCTCGTGCAGGAAGGAGGGCTTTTTCAGGCCGTCTTCCGGCTTTTGCGCAGTTGCTTTCATGGTAAACACTCCCTCCTTTACTCCAGTTCCACCCGGGGATCGATCCATTTATAGCACAGATCCACCAGCAGATTGATCAGCATGACAAAGACGGAGAACACCAGGCAGCAGCCCTGGACCAGGGGATAGTCCCGATTGGACAGGGCGGTGACCAGCTGCTGGCCGATGCCCGGCAGATTGAACATGCTCTCCAGAATGACGGAGCCGCCGATGAGGCCCGCCACCGAGGCGCCGATGATGGTGATAATGGGGATCAGGGCGTTGCGGAAGGCATGGCGGAAGAGTACCCGTTTCTCCTTGACACCCTTAGCCCAGGCGGTGCGGATGTAGTCCTGGCGCATGACCTCCAGGGTCATGGTGCGCACCATTCTAATCTGGGCGCCGGCCTGGGTCATGGCTCCCAGCAGGGAGGGGATGATGAACATGGACAGGTTCTGCAGCGGGGCCTGAAAGAAGGGCACATACATGGTGGCCGGAGCATATCCGAACCACTTGGCGGGGTAGATCAGCACCAGGGTGCCGATCCAGAACACCGGCAGAGACATCAGGATGACCGAGACGGTCCGGATGGCCTGGTCGGAGATGGAGTCCTGGCGGGCGGCGCAGAACAGGCCCAGGGGGATGGAGATCAGATTGGTCAGAATCAGGGTGAGCACCCCCAGCTCCAGGCTGACGGGGAGCTGCCGCTTGATGATGGCCCAGACCGATTCCGCCTGGAACAGGGAGTCACCCATGTCGCCCCGGAGCAGATCGCCCATCCAGCTGAAGAACTGGACCACGGCGGGTTTATCCATGCCCAGCTGGGCGGCCACCGCCTCCTTGTCGATCTCGATGCCGGCGGTGGAGTATTTGTAGACGATCTGGTCCAGTGCGGAACCCGGCACCATTCGTAGCAGAGCGAAGACGATGACGCAGACGATGAACAGGGTGGGGATCAGCAGGAGGAGTCGTTTGATTGTATATTTACCCATAATGAATTCCTCCCTTTTTTACAGCTTGCCGGTGACCCGGTGGCAGGCCACCAGGTGGTGATTGCCCACATCCACCATTTCCGGCTCTTTCTCCCGACAGAGCTGGTCCGCATACTGGCAGCGGGTGCAGAAGTTGCAGCCCTTGGGGGGATTGATGGGACTGGGCACCTCGCCCTCCAGCAGGATCCGCTCCCGGGCCCGGTCCGCGGTGGGGTTGGGGATGGGAGCGGCGGAGATCAGGGCCTGGGTGTAG
>CABRZO010000002.1 GCA_902475455.1 uncultured Eubacteriales bacterium | reverse complement strand
GCCCGGAGCTATCTGATCCGTTACCCCGGCACCGTGGACGCCTGCGCGCTGCTGGGCACCGGGCAGCAGCCCGGGCCGGTGCTGGCGGCGGGACTGCTGGCCTGCGACCTGGAAAAGCTGCGTCTGGGCAAGCGGGGCCGCAGCAAGCTGCTGCAAAATCTGTGCTTTGGGGCCTACAACCGGCAATTCAAACCCAACCGCACCCCCTCCGACTGGGTTTCCTCGGTGAAGGCGGTGGTGGATGCCTATATGGCCGACCCCTTCTGTCAGGTCATGCCCACGGTGACCCTGATGCATGACATGCTCTCGGGCATCAAGTTCAACCAGAGCAAGGCCAATCTGGCCAAAATGGACCCCAAAACCCCCATTCTGTTCCTCTCCGGAGAACAGGACCCGGTGGGCAACCGGGGCAAGGGGGTCCGGCAGGCCTATCAGTCGTTTTTGGATGCGGGCTGTGCCGATGTGACTCTGAAACTCTATCCCGACGGCCGCCACGAGATGCTCAATGAGTCCAACCGGGATGAGGTCTATCAGCAGCTGCTGGACTGGATGCTGCGGCAGCTGAAGCAATAACGTGCCCTGCGGCACAGGAAAAGATGAGGCAAAACATGTCAGATCAGAATTTGGAATACTTAAAACTGCTCTCGGAGCGCTATCCCAATGTGGAATCCTCGGTGCGGGCTATTGTGGATATGAGCTCCATTCTCAAACTGCCCAAGGGCACCGAATACTTTTTCAGCGACCTTCACGGGGAGAGCGCCGCCTTTATTCAGCTGCTCCGCTCCGCCTCCGGTGTGATCCGGGACAAGATCGACACGGTCTACTCCTTCACCCTCTCAGAACAGGAGCGGGACGAGCTGGCGGAGCTGATCGCCCACCCCCACACCTGTCTGCAGAAAAAGCGGAAAACGCTTTCCAACTACGAAAGCTGGTCCGCCCTGGTGATCCACCGGCTGGTGCAGGTGTGCCGGGAGCTGGCCTCCAAATACAACCGCAAGCGGGTGGCGGAGGTCATTAACCCCAAATTTGAAAACATCATTGATGACCTGATCCTCCAGGACCCCATGGTGGCCAACAAGGCCAAGTACTATAAAGAGCTCATCGACGCCTCCATCCGGTGCGGCATCGGGGACGGACTCATTATCTCCATCTGCCGGATGCTCCAGCAGATTGCCGTGGATCAGCTCCACATACTGGGGGACATCTTCGACCGTGGGCCCCGGGCCGACCTGATTATGGACGAGCTCATGAGCCACCGCAGTGTGGACATCCAATGGGGTAACCACGACATCGAATGGATCGGTGCCGTGGCCGGCAACCGGGTCTGCATGTTCTCGGTGCTGCGGATCGGCCTGAGCTACAACAACTTCGACTGTCTGGAGGACGGCTACGGCATCAACCTGCGGCCCCTGTCCTCCTTTGCCGCCAAAACCTACGCCGACGATGACTGCAAGGCCTTCCGGCCCCACACCCTGGACCAGAACCAGTATGACCCGGTGGACACCGCCCTGGCGGCCAAGATGCACAAGGCTGCCGCCATCATCATGTTCAAGCTGGAGGGCCAGCTGATCCAGCGGCATCCGGACTACGGACTGGACCGGCAATTGCTGCTGGACAAGATGGATCTGAAGCGGGGAATCATCACCATCGACGGGAAGGAGTACCCCCTCCGGGATACCAATCTGCCCACGGTGGACCTCAAGAATCCCTACGATCTGACCCAGGAGGAGGCCGACGTGGTGGACGCCATCGCCGCCTCCTTCCAGCATGGGGAGCGGCTGCGGCGACATGTGGACTATTTGGTGGCCAACGGCGGCATGTACAAGGCCTACAACGGCAACCTGCTTTACCACGGCTGCATCCCCATGAAGGAGGACGGCTCCTTCGCGGAGCTGGACGTGGAGGGCACCCTCTACTCCGGCAAGGGGCTGCTGGACGCTCTGGAGCGCCGGGTGCGGCGGGCCTATTACAGCGGCAACCAGGAGGATACGGATTTTTATTGGTATCTTTGGGTTGGGGCCCGGTCCCCCCTCTTCGGCAAGGACAAGGTGACCACCTTTGAGCGCTACTTTACCGAGGCCCCGGAGCTGCGGGAGGAGCCCAAGAACCCCTACTACACCTATATCGATCAGCCTGGTACCGTGGCGCACATTCTGACGGAATTCGGCTTGGACCCCGACACCAGCCACATCATCAACGGCCATGTGCCGGTAAAACAGGGTGAGAGCCCCATCAAGGCCGGGGGGCGGCTCTTTGTCATCGACGGCGGCATCGCCAAGTCCTACCGCCCCACCACCGGCATTGCCGGCTATACCCTGATCTATAACTCCACCGTCATCAAGCTGGCGGAGCACCAGCCCATTCTGAACGCCTCTGGCCAGCACGTTACCACCCGCACCGTCACCCGGGTGGTGGAGACCATGCCCCATCAGATCATGATGAGCGAGACGGACACAGGCCGGGAGTACCAGGACAAAATCCGACATCTGGAGGACCTGATTGAGCTCTACCGCAACGGCACCTTGCGCCAGCACGCGGATCAATAAGGCCTAGCCCTGGGGGACTCTGCCCCGCAATCCCAGGACCACCCATCCCAGACCAACAGCCCCGGATCGGAAGGAAAACCGATCCGGGGCTTCTCTTTTATGGCAGCACCGACAAAACCGATCCGACTCCCCTGGCTCATCCTGAAAAAGTCACCGCCGCCGGAACGGTTCCGGCGGCGGTGTTGTCTGGGTGCCGACGCGATTTTATTTCAAGCTGCCGCAGGAGGCGGCGAACTTCACCATCAACTGGGTGCGGTCACTGACCCCAGCCTTCTGGTAGACGTTATGGGTGTGATACTTGACGGTCCCCAGAGAGATAAACAGGTTTTCACTGATCTGCTGCATGCTCTGGTTGTCCAGCAGCAGCAACAGCACCTCTCGCTCCCGGGGGCTCAGGCCGATCTGGCGGGCGAACTTGTCCACATCGCTGTCCTGCAGTTTTTCAGAGAGCTGGGCCGGAGATCCCGCCAGGGTCTGCAGATCAGAGCGCATCGCCTCCACCAGGGCCCGGCCGGCCACATAGATGGCAGCTCCCGCCAAAATCATCTGCAGAATACTCTCGCTGAAGCTGCGCTCCTTGATATAGGCGATGCCCAGACTGGGGTCGGTAAAGCCCTGGAACTCCGTGAAAAAGCCATAGCGCCAGCTGGTGATAAAATCCTCCGCAAAGATGATGACGGAAAATGCGGCCAGAATGATCAGCACCTTGCGAAACACCTGAAACAGCTTGGAATCCGGCATGGATTTCATCTTCCAGAGGGCGTAGAGCGACAGTCCCAGGTAAAACGCCTCACAAGGGGCCAGATACATCCCGTAAAAGATCATGTTTTTGTGCTGAATCGCCGGAATGGTGAGCAAAAACACCCCGATGAGCCCCGGCGCCACAAAATGCCTGGCTCTCACCGGCAGCTCCAACATATAGAGCACCACCAACATCATGGATACCAGGATAACGGTATAAAACAGCCCCTTGATCTCCACGGTACTGGTAAAGAACTTGTTCCACCACCGGGTGATGGGGTTATTCACCTCGCTGGTTCTGATCACCAGTTCCAGCAGCATCTGGATGAAAAAATAGATTCCAATCATCAGGGCCCGCTTGGAATTGCGGCCCAGGTAGAGGATTATACAGACGGTAATCGCGCACGAAAAAGCCAGCAGCATACAAAAATCCAGCAAATCCACTGCAATCTGAACCATCCCCAGCCCCCTCCTTTTGCCTGAAAACATCCATAGCGGGATTGGGAATGCGTCCCGCTGTCTGGTTCATCGAATTATACCATAAGTAGACGTCAGTGTCGAGAAAACGGGGCAAATTGCCCGTCTCCTCTTTTCTCCACCCGCCGGTCACCGGCCCATCTGTGGCATTCTGAAAAGCCATCAGCCCCGACGCCGTTGCCTTGGCGCCGGGGCTGGTAATCCCATTCCTTTATTCCTTATCCTCATCTTCTCCCCGGAGGCGGCCATCGGACAGCCGCAGCAGCTGGTCGGCCCGGGCGCCGATGGATTCGTCATGGGTCACCAGAATGACGCAGTAGCCGTCCTCATGGGCCAGGGCCTGGAGGATGGACAGCACATTCTCTCCGTTGGCGGTATCCAAATTGCCGGTGGGCTCATCGGCAAAGAGCAGCTTGGTCTCCATCCCCAAAGCCCGGGCAATGGCCACCCGCTGCTGTTCGCCGCCGGAGAGCATGGTGGGATACCGGTCCAGCACCGACTCCGGCAGCGACACTTTTTCCACCAGCGCCGCCGCCCGCTCCCGGGCCGCCCGGGGTTTCATCCCCCGCAGTTCCATGGGGTACATGACGTTTTCCGCCACCGTCAGCAGGGGGAACAGCCGGAAGCTCTGATAGATCACCGCCGCCTTCTCCCGGCGGTAGCGCTCCAGGTTCATCTGGGCGGTGCTCACCCCTTCGCAGAGCACCTCCCCCCGGGTTGGCAGGTCCAACCCCGCCATCAGGGAGAGCAGGGTGGTCTTGCCGGAGCCCGACTTGCCCATGACGGCGTACATCTTCCCCGCCTCAAAGGTGTAGGAAATCCCCTTCAGGGCCTCCACCTGCTGGTACTGGGTGCGGTAGGTATAACACACATTCTTCAGTTCCAAAACACTCATGTTCAGCACCTCATTCCCGCTCCGAGAGCAGACTCATCAGATGGATCCGGCCCACCAGCCAGACGCTGAGGGCGCTGCCCAGCAAGTAGCAGACCCCAAAACCCGCCACCGCCAGCCATTGCAGGGCACCGCCGGAGCCCAACAGGGCCAGAATCCCGCAGGCCGCCAGGCATCCCAGCAGACACAGGGCCCCCTGTTCCAAAAAGAAGGTCCAGAATACCTTGCCCCTGGGGGTACCCAGGCCCCGGAGCATGGCAAACTCCATCCGCCGGGTGTGGATCATCAGCCAGGAGATCACGAAGCCCAGCACCGCCACCACCGCCAGCAGAATGGGAAACAGCAGCTCACCAAAGGAGAGGTAACGGCCAAAGCTCTGCACCGTCTCGGTAAACGTGGCATCCTGGAGCAGGATGGCGGTGCGCACTTCCCGCACGCCGTTCACCTGGCTGAATTTCTCCTGCTCCAGCGTATCCCGCAGCGCCTCCAGCTCCCGGGCGGAGGTGAGCTCAAACCGGCAGGTGCCGTAGCGGATCATATAGCGGAAGTAGTCCGCCACATCCTCCTGGGTAATCAAGTTTCCGCTGACGCTCAGCCCCTCATAGGGGTTGTCCTGACCAAACAGATCCTCCGGGTCGGTGAGAAAGGCCAGGGGCACATAGAGATTTGCCTGGGTGCTGTGCTGCTGGAAGGAACCCACAATCTGAAGACAGACGGATGCCTCCATGGAGCCCTGGGTGCCCACCTCATAGTAAATGTCCACATCATAGGTGTCTCCCAGGCTCAGGCCGTGGCTGGCCATATAATCCCGGCTGGCCAGAGCGGGATAACACTCCGGCTCCTCCAGGGCCGCCCCTTGGAAGTATCGCTGGGCACTGTAAAAGGGCTGATAGTCTCCGGAGGCCAACACGCTCTCGTCCCAGCCCTCCAGCCACTCCACCTGGGGATCGGCATAGAAGAACTCCGGGGCCGCGTCCAGGCCGTTCAGGGCGATGAGCTCCGGCTGTTGCTGGATCCAGGTCTCCCGGCTCTCCTGGGAAAAGCTGCCCTCGCCAAAACTGGGCATTTCCTCCGGATTCCAATAGTGAAATCCTTCGGATACATGGATGTTCCGGACCAGGCCGGTGTCGTTCAGCAGCCGCACTGTCTCCCCGGGAATCAGCAGGCCGGAGTTATAGCGGCCGTTGAGGCTGGTGGCCTGGCCGGTGATGACGGCATTGTCATAGAGGGTGTCCATCTGCCGCTGCCAGCCCTGGGCGGTGGAACCCAGCAGCCCCAAAAAGAGGGCCAGCACCAGGGCCGCCGCGGGAACCACAGCGGAGCGGAGTCCGCCTCGGCGCAGGTTGCGGCCGGCAAACCGGAACACCCCCCGGCCCGCCACCGAGGTGCCCCCCTTGGGAGTGCGCACCTTGAGTTTGCCCCTCTGGGGCTGATCCTGCCGCCGGGCCTGGGTCAAGAACAGGGCGCAGAGCAGCAGCGACAGCAAAAACACCGCCAGCACACTGCAGATGGCGGGCCAAAGGAGTGTGGCGTGTCCCTGGTCCAGGGTACGGCTCAGGCCCACCGCCGCCTCGCTGTACCGCAGGTCGGTTTCGTAGAGCCCCTGGGCCGCCGACAGGGCCCAGGAGACAACCCGTTCCAACAGCAGGCCTCCCGCCACGCCCCCCAGCAGGGCGGCGGTTCCGGCAATCACCCCGCTGCCGGACAGCAGCCACAGGGCGATTTTCCTCTTGGGCGTGCCCAGGGAGGAGAGGATCTGCACCGTCTCCCGTTGGCGGCCCACAAAGAGGAAGGCAAACAGCACCAGCACCGCCAGGGCCCCGGCTCCGCTGGCCAGGGTGATGGCCAGGGCGGTGGACCGCAGGGTTTCCAGGGGCTGGGCGGCGGCGGAATAGCCCTGGTCATAGAGGGTGACCCGGACCTGGTCCGGCATCAGGGCCTGGAGCTGTTCCACCGCCTGCCGCCCCGTTTCATTGTCCAGCACTGCCCGGCCCAACTGATAGCCGAAGAAGGGGCCGTCAAATCCCCCCTCTGCGTCAGACACCCAGGCGCAGCCGTCATAATCCTCGCTCTTGTTGGTGATGCCCACCACCGTCAGTTCCTTGACCTCCTCTGTCTCCGAGAGGATGAAGCGGTCCTCCTCCTGGGAGTCCAACAGGGATACAGTGACGGTGTCTCCCACCTCCACCCCGGCGGAGGCGGCGGTAATTCCGCTGAGGACACAGACCCCCGCCTCTCCGGCCTCCGGGAATCGGCCCTCGGTCAGGTAAAGAATGCCCTGCTGAAACACTTCCAGGCTCTCCACATCGGCGCTGGCGGTCAGGCGGACATAGTTGTTGCCCAGCCGGTAACGTTGGGCGAAGTCGGCAAATATTCCCTCTTCTGTGGCGGGGGCATTAGGATCGGACACCTCCAGCCAGGGAGGCGTATCGCAGCCCTCATAGAACTCCGTCACCTCAAAGCTGTCTCCGCTGCGGAGGCTGGAGTCATAGAAGGTGCCGTGGAGCAGGTAATACTTGCCCGGCTCCGGGGCAAACTCCGTGTCGGCGCAGGTGATGGACAGCAGCCCGCTGTCCTTCCCGTCCAAGGTGTAGACCGACCGGGCCATCAGGCCGTCAAAACCCACCGGCACCTCTTCAAAGTCGTAAATCTGGTCGGTGGTGGAGTCATAATAGTAGGCGGGCAAGCTGTACAGATCTGCCGAGCCGGAATAGATCACCTTCATCCCCCCGGTGGCAGCGTTCATCAGAATATACTGACTGGGCAGCTGGTCCTGGGACACCTGCTCCTGGGTGGTAAAGCTGTGATAGATGATGTCCCCCTGCTCCACCAGCTCCGTCAGCTGCTGCCAGTATTCCCCGGTGGCGGGATCGTAGAAGTAGCAGTTCAGCACCTCCGGCTCCCCCTCCCCGTCATAGATCCGCAGGGTGCCGTTTTCCAGGTCGTTGGCCACGTAGGTCTCCGGCAGCTCCTCCGGATCCAGGTAGACCAGCTGTTCCTGGGTGATGGGGTCGGAAAGCACGCTGACCACCACCACTCCCATCTGCTCATAGGGCTGCTCCCCCTGGGCGCGGGTATAACCCTCCAACGACGCCAAAGTGCTGTCGGTGCGCTCCCAGAACTCCACCCCGTCCACAGAGGAAATGGCCGCCTCATCCAGGGCCCCGAAGGCGTCCCGGGCGTAGTCATCCGCCGCGTCCTCCTCGGGGTACTCCGCCCCCATGTACTCCACCAGGGCGATGGAGGTATAATTCTCGTCGCACCGCTGGAGCATCTGGCCGCAGTACCCCCACATCCCCAGCCCCAGAGCCAGGGACACGGTGACGGCAAAGATCAGCAGTGTAAACAATATGGTCCGGCCCCTGGCCCGCAGATTGGACCGAATGCCGTTTCGCAGAATCATAGGCCCCTCCTTCCCGATGCCAAAACCATTTGGGAGATCCCGCTCCAAAGGGTCAGGTGTTCCTCTGTTTCATCCTCAAATGTTTTCCAGTTTTGTCCATTGTATCATAAAGCGGCACAAAACAACAGCTCCCTTTTCCATCCTGGGTTGCCAAACTGTGCCGAAACGGCTATGATACCCACAAGAAGGTGATATTATGGACTGGCTGGAAGAAGTGCAAGGGAAACTGAAGCGGAGAAATCAGGTGCTGTTCTCCAAGGACAGCCCGCTGTTTCAGGGGCTCAGATTGCAGATGGAGCACCAGACCCGGCGGGGGCTGGTGCTGTGGGCCCTGGATCTGGCGGAGGAGACGGTGCGGGAGCTGGAGGATCGCTACCCGGGAGAGGACAGGCCCCGGCAGGCCCTGGAGGCGGCCCGGCTTTGGTCGGCGGGCAAGGTGAAAATGCCCCTGGCCCAGCGGGCCATTCTGGACTGCCACGGACTGGCCAAGGAGTTTCAGGACCCGGTGGACATTGCCCGGTGCCATGCAGTGGGCCAGGCCTGCAGCGTGGTCCACACCCCGGGCCACGCCCTGGGGTATCCCATCTATGAACTCACCGCACTGGTGCGGAAGTGGGGGGTGGAGGGCTGCCGGCAGCCTGTGGAGGAGCGGGTTCAGCATTATGTCGACCGACTTCTGTTTTGGCAGGAACACTTGCCGGCCTATCAGGGGGAATGGGCGGACTTTCTGTGCCGGTGACCGGGGTCTTGATCGCAAACGGCAAAACGGGTGCGCTGCGTGATGCAGCGCACCCGTTTTTGATTGGAGTAAGGAAAAACTCAGGCGGGCTCTTCGGCGAAATTGCCGGTGTAGAGCTGATAATACTTGCCCTTCTTGGCGATCAGTTCGTCGTGGGTACCCCGCTCGATGATGCGGCCCTGCTCCATGACCATGATGCAGTCGGCGTTGCGCACGGTGGAGAGCCGGTGGGCAATGACAAAGGTGGTCCGGCCGGTCATCAGGGCGTCCATGCCGTCCTGCACCAGTTTCTCGGTGCGGGTATCGATGGAGGAGGTGGCCTCGTCCAGGATCAGCACCGGGGGATCCGCCACGGCGGCTCGGGCAATGGCCAGCAACTGCCGCTGGCCCTGGGACAGGTTGGCGCCGTCGCCGGTGAGCATGGTCTGGTAGCCCTCCGGCAGCCGGCGGATGAAGCCGTCGGCGTTGGCCAGTTGGGCCGCCGCCATGCACTCCTCATCGGTGGCATCCAGCCGGCCGTAACGGATGTTGTCCATGACGGTGCCGGTGAACAGGTGGGTATCCTGGAGCACGATGCCCAGGGACCGGCGCAGATCCGGCTTCTTGATCTTGTTAATGTTGATGCCGTCATAGCGGATTTTGCCGTCGGCGATGTCATAGAACCGGTTGATCAGGTTGGTGATGGTGGTCTTGCCGGCACCGGTGGCCCCCACAAAGGCGATCTTCTGGCCGGGTTTGGCCCATAGGCTGATGTTGTGCAGCACCAATTTGTCCTCGTCATAGCCGAAGTCCACGTCGTCAAAGACCACGCCGCCCTCCAGCTTGGTGTAGGTGATGGTGCCCTCGGCTTTGTGGGGGTGTTTCCAGGCCCACACGTTGGTGCGGTGGGCGGACTCCTCCATCTGGCCGTCGGCGTTCTCCTGGGCGTCCACCAGCTCCACATAGCCCTCGTCGACTTCCGGGGTCTGGTCCATCAGATCAAAGACCCGCTGGGCACCGGCGGCGGCGTTGACTACAAAGTTGACCTGAATGCTGACCTGGGTGATGGGCTGGGTAAAGCTCTTGTTAAGCCCCAGGAAGGTGATGACAGTGCCCAGGGTCACCCCGGCCAGGCCGTTGATGCCCAGCATGGCGCCCACAATGGCCACCAGCACATAGCTCAGCCAGCCGATGTTGGCGTTAATGGGCATCAACAGGTTGGCGTAGCGGTTGGCCAGATTGGCGCTCTCCCGCAATTGGTCATTGACCTTGCGGAAGTCCTCCTTGGCGGCCTCCTCATGGCAGAACACCTTGACCACCTTCTGGCCGTCCAGCATCTCCTCGATGAAACCGTCCACGGCCCCCAGGTCCCGCTGCTGGCGGACATAGTATTTGCCCGACAGCTTGGAGAAGTTGGCAGTCACCAACAGCATAACCACAGCGGTGATAACGGAGATCACCGTCAGCGAGGGGTTGAGCACAATCATGGTCACCAGGGTGGCCACCATGCTGATCACCGAGTTGATGATCTGGGGGATACTCTGGCTCAGCAGCTGCCGCAGGGTGTCCACGTCGTTGGTGTACACGGACATGATGTCGCCGTGGGGGTGGGTATCAAAGTATTTGATGGGCAGCGCCTCCATTTTGCGGAACAGATCCTCCCGCAGATGGCGCATGGTGCCCTGGCTGATGCCAACCATGATACGGTTATAGGCGAAGGCTGCCACTACGCCCACTGCCATGACACAGACCAGCTGGATCAGGTCATGGGCCAGGCCGCTGAAGTCCCGGGACCCGCTCTGAAGCATGGGGGTGATATAGTCATCCACCAGGGTCTGGGGGAAGGTAGCAGCCACCACTGTGGCGGTGGCGCTGAGCACAATGCAGAGAATCACCACCAGGAAGCGATACTTGTAGTTGTGCAGCATGTATCCCAACACTCGGTTCAACACCGCCGTGGGTGAGGCTTTTTTCATTTGATTCTTCTGATTCATAGAATTCTGTCCTCCTCTCACGCGGGCTGATCAAAGTCGCCGCCGCCCTTGACCTGAGACTCATAGATCTCTTGGTAAATGGCGTTGGTCTTGATCAGATTTTCATGGGTGTCAAAGGCATCAATTCTGCCGTTGTCCAGCACCAGGATCCGATCCGCGCTCTCCACGCTGGAGATTCGCTGGGCAATGATAATCTTGGTGGTACCGGGGATTTTCTGGGCAAAGGCCGCCCGGATCTTAGCGTCGGTGGCGGTATCCACGGCGCTGGTGGAGTCGTCCAGGATCAGCACCTTGGGCTTCTTCAGCAGGGCCCGGGCGATGCAAAGCCGCTGCTTCTGGCCGCCGGAGACGTTGGAGCCGCCCCGCTCGATGCGGGTCTCATAGCCCATGGGCATCCGGTCGATGAACTCGTCGGCACAGGCCGCCCGGCAGGCCTCAATGCACTCCTCATCGGTGGCCTCCGGATTGCCCCAGCGCAGGTTATCCAAAATGGTACCGGAGAACAGGGTGTTCTTCTGCAGCACCACGGAGACCTGGTTGCGCAGGGCCTCCATATCGTACTTTCTCACATCCACACCGCCCACACAGACGGAGCCGTCATCCACATCGTAGAGCCGGCAGATCAGATTCACCAGGCTGCTCTTGCCGCTGCCGGTGCCACCGATGACGCCAATGGTCTCGCCGGATTTGATGTGCAGATCAATGTCGGTCAGGGCGTATTTACCGCTGCCGTGCTTGTAGGCGAAATCCACATGGTTAAAGTCCACGCTGCCGTCGGCCACTTCCATCACCGGATGCTCGGGCTCTTTCAGGTCCGGGGTCTCACTGAGCACTTCGCTGATCCGGTGGACGCTGGCCAGAGACATGGAGATCATGACCACCACCATGGACAGCATCATCAGGCTCATCAGCAGAGACATGATGTAGCTGTAAAGGCTGGTCAGATCGCCGGAGCTCATGCTTCCTCCCAAGATAAACTGGGAACCGAACCAGGACACGGAGATGATGCAGAAATACACCGCCAGCATCATGGCCGGGTTATTGAAGGCCAGCAGGCCCTCAGCTTTAACGAACAGCTTATAGAGGTTTTTGGAGGCCTTGGCGAATTTGCTGTTCTCATAGTCCTCCCGGACAAAGGCCTTGACCACCCGGATAGCGGAGACATTTTCCTGGACGCTGGCGTTCAGGTCATCATACTTTCGGAACACCTGATCGAAAATTTTCAGAGTGGAAAGCATGATGGCGCCCACCGCCAGCACCAGGAACACCACGGCAATCAGGAACATGGCGCTGAGCCTGGGACTGATGATGATGCACATTACATAGCTGAACACCAGGGTCAGGGGAGACCGGACCGCAATGCGGATCACCATCATAAAGGCGTTCTGCACGTTGGTGATGTCAGTGGTCATCCGGGTCACCAGTCCGGGCACACTGAACTTGTCAATGTTGGAAAAAGAAAAGGTCTGGATGTTGTCATAGATCGCCTGACGCAGATTGGCCGACAACCCGGAGGAGGCCCGGGCGGCAAACATACCGGCCAGCCCGCCAAAGGTCAGACTTAAAACGGCCATGACCAACATAACAATGCCGTAGCGGTACACTGCCGGCAAATTACTCTGCTCCAGGCCCTGATCAATGATTCGGGCTGTGATAAAGGGTAACAGGATTTCCATGATCACCTCCAGGGTGGTCAATCCAATGCACAGATAGGCGTCCCGCTTATACTGTTTCAATTGACTTAGGACTTTTTTCACAATATTCACTCCTCCTGGTCTCTGCTTGGGATTCTGTTTCCATACACAGATTCCGTATCAGTTTTTTTTGGAGCATATCCAGCTGCGTCAATTCCGCGTCGGAAAACCCCCGATAGGCCCGGTCGCAGGTGTCAGACAGGGTATGAATTAAAAAACGCTCCAACTCCATCGCCTGGGACGTGGCAAACAGCATCTTACGCCGGTTATCCTCCAGACAGGGCTCCACCCGCACATAGCCGTGCTTCCGCAGCCGCTTGAGGATACTGCTCAGGGAGGCCATGGAATAGCCGAACTCCTGATGGATCTCGGTCAGGGAGGTGCCCTGCTGGGAATGCCTCAGAATAAACAGCAAAATGTGACCCTGCGCCGCGGAAAGTCCCTTTTCCGCCATGGCCTGCCCCATCATCAGTTCCATCTGGATGCCGATGCGGCGGTTATCCAAAACAAGCGCTTTCCGGTCCTCTTTCATCTTCAGATCACCCCTTTCCGACAATTGATTAGCATGAAAACTATTTAGCTCCTTACTGTTTATAACACAATCAAACTTGCATGTGAAATTCAAATATGCTATCATCTATAAAGAATTTTTATTGTTTATATGTATATCACAAATTTACCCTTGCTTCCGGGAGGCCCTTTGTATGAATACCACACAGCTGGAATGTTTCTTAGCAGTTGCGAATTATTTGAACTTTTCCCGGGCGGCGGAGTATCTCCGTATCACCCAACCGGCGGTGAGCCATCAGATCAACACCCTGGAAGACGAACTGGGTGTCAAGCTGTTTCACCGCACCAGTAAAATGGTGCGGCTGACCCAGCCCGGCCACCTCTTCACCCAATACGCGGGGGACATCCTGAAGCTGACGGGCCTTTCCAAGGCCCGGATGAAGGAGTGCCAGGAGACGCTGCCCCAGCGGCTGGGCATCGGCTGTCGCAACTTCATTGAGCTGCGGCTGTTGGGCCCGGTGCTGGCTCGGCTGCGGACCGAAGTACCCAATCTGCTGCCCACCCTGCGGCTGGTGCCCTTCGCCTCCCTGGACAATCTGCTGGAGGAGGGAGATGTACAGGTGCTGCTGTCCATGCAGGAATCCGCCCCCTCCAAGGCGGTCTACCGGGAGTTGGCCTGTTGCCCTCTGGTCTGCATCTGCGCCGAAAGTCATCCCCTGGCCGCTCACCAGACGCTGACCCTGCAACAGCTGCGGGAGGGGGGCCGGATTGCCACCTGTCCCCCTTCCATCTATCCCCCTGCCCTGTTTGCCGTCCAGAGCCAGGTAGTCTCCGGCCGGAGCCCGGATCAAATGATGTTCTGCGACAATCTTGAGATCGTCTACACCCTGGTGGAGTCGGGTTACGCCTTTGCCGTCATGCCCGACTTCCCCATAGCCCGGTTGCCCAGGCTGCGCTATATCCCTCTGCCGGAGTTTGCTCCTCTTTCCTTTGGGGCGGTCTATTCCAGCGAAAACAAAGCCCCCTCCCTGCGGCTGTTCTTGTCCTATTTAGAGGCCCTGATGCGGGGAGGACTGCCCTCAGCCCAACAATAAAGCACAAAAAACTCCGGCCGTTCCTCGAAAAGGAACGGCCGGAGGCTTTCATCGGATTCCAGGCCAAGTGATTGAGAAATGGGAGGGAAATGATTTAGTACAGCATCAGCTGCTGGGCCTGGCGCCGCAGTTCGGCGCGAAAATCCGGATGGGCGATGGCGATCAAGTTGTCCACCCGCTGGCGGAAGTTGCGGCCGGACAGGGGGGCGATGCCGAATTCCGTGACCACATAGTCGATGGTGTTCCGGCTGGTGGTGACGGCGCTGCCCTGGGTGAGCTGGGCGGTGATGGTGGAGATGGTGCCCCCCTTCTGGGTTGCGGGCAGGGCAATGATGCTGCGACCTCCCTTGGAGTGCAGGGCTCCATAGCACATATCAAACTGGCCGCCGGCCCCGGAATACTGGCGGGAGCCGATGCTCTCAGCGCAGATCTGGCCCGTCAGGTCCACATTGATGGCGGAGTTGATGGCCACAAAGTTGTCGTTGCGGGAGACGGTCAGGGGGTCGTTGTTCACGTCCCCCCGGAACAGCCGCACCATGGGGTTGTTGTTCAGCATGTCATAGAGCCGCTGGTTGCCGGCGGCAAAGGTGCCCACGATCATGCCGGGGTAGAAGTTCTTCTTCCGGCCGGTGATAACGCCGGCCTCCACCAGATCCACCATGGAGTTGCACAGCATCTCCGAATGGATGCCCAGATCGTGCTTGGTCAGCAGAGCGTGGGCCGCCGCGTCGGGGATGCCGCCCCAGCCCAGCTGGATGGTGTCCCCGTCGTGGACCAGGCTGGCCACATAGCTGCCGATGATCTGCTCCTTCTCGGTGGGGTTGCTCTCAGGCAGCATCTCGATGGCTGTCTCCGCCTCCACGATCATGTCCACTTGGCTGATGTGGATCATGGTGTCACCCCAGACCCGAGGCAGCCGGGGGTTGACCTCCACAATGACCCGTTTGGCGTGTTCAAAAAAGTAGCGCTCATAAATCAGGCACAGGGGCATGCAGAAATAGCCATGCTCATCCATGGGGGCCACGGCAGTGATGAATACATCGTCCCCGTTGGCCTCCACCCAGCGGGGAATTCCGCTGTGCAGGTCGTTGGGATAGGGGGAGACCACACCGTTCTGATATCCCTTTCTGGTGCAGGGCATCAAAAAGCCGCAGGTGTGGTCAAAGGTCTCCGCATACTCCGGCTCACACATGAAGGGATAATTCCGGGTGGTAACGGGCAGGTAGGTGTGGACATTGGTGGCGTGGCCCTTCAGCAGGGGCATATGCTCACAGATGGCGTTGGGGCAGCTGCCCAGCTGGGCGAAGGCCACGGTCTGGTCCGATTGGATGGACAGCACCGCTTCCTCCACCGGCACCAGCTTGCTGCTGTATTGCTCATAGATATTCACGACGATTCCTCTTTCCTGTCATTTGACTGTGCTAATACCATAGCAAATTTTCGTTGAAATGCCAATAGAATTCCTGATATGGCAACGGGCTGCCATATCAAAATTTGAATAGCAGCCGGGCAACTCCGTTGAAAAAAAGCCCCTTCTCCATTAAAATAGAGGGGCAGATTCTGTTTCCGGGGAGATGAGGTTCATGAACAGCACCCAGATTCGGTGTTTTCTGGCGGCGGCGCAGTACCACAGTTTTTCCAAAGCGGCGGAGGCCCTCTTTTTGTCCCAGCCCTCGGTAAGCCGCTATATCGGGCAACTGGAGGCGGAGTGGGAGGTGGCCCTCTTCTCCCGCAACGGGAAATCGGTGGCGCTGACCCCCCAGGGGGAGGAATATTACCGGCTCTGCCTGCGCTGTAAGGCGGAGTTTGCCGATCTGAAGCGCAAACACCAGGCCGCCTCCTTACAGACTTCCCTCTCCCTGCAGTACTCCATCTTCCCGGCCTGGAACATCTCCAAGCTGCTGTACGAGAATATGGAGTATGTGAAGGGCCTCCACCCCAACTGGGACATCTCCCTGAAAATCTGCCCCGCCGGGGCGCTGCTGGAGGAGCTTTGCCGGGGCGGGGTGGATATTATCTTCACCATAGGAGATGTGCTGCGGGATCACCCGGAGCTGGAGGTGCGCCCCCTGCTGGAGCTGCCCCAGATCATTCTCTATTCCAAGCTCAGCCCCCTGGCCCAAAAAGCCGCCCTGACGCCCCAGGATTTTGCCAATGAAGAGTTTCTGTTTGTACCGGACGAAGTGCTGACCACCGAGATGATCCGCCGCCAGGTGAGAAGCATGGAGAAGCGCTATGGCTTCACCATCCAAACCAGGCTGCTGGCCAACACTGACGAGCTGACGCTGGATCTGGAGCTGGGCCATGGGGTGGCCCTGATGGACTACTGGAGCCGGTATAAAACCAACTCCATGCTCCGCTGTCTGGCCATCGACCTTCCCCTGCCGGTGGTGCTGGCCTGGCGCAAGGATAACCCCAAAAGCGCCTTGGTCCAATTTGCAGAGGATACCGCTGTCTTTTTCGGACATTGAGCCCCTTTTCCCTTTTTCAAACCTAGGACATCCCAGAGAAAAGCCCCCAGCTGTCTCAACAGCCGGGGGCTTTCTGTATTAGAGATCACGAACCCGTGGATTGTTCCAGGGCGGAGAGCTCGGGCATCACGGTGCGGCGCATGGTGATGTAACAGGCCAGGCCTCCGATCAGGTTGGAGATAGGCTCCGCCAGGAAAACTCCGTGTACCCCCAATCCCCCCAGGTGGGGCAGCAGCAGCGTCAGGGGCACCACAATGATGGCCTTCCGCAGCAGGGAGAAAAAGACCGCCAGCTTTGCCTTGTTGAGGGATTTGAACACCCCCTGGCCGGCAAACTGAAAGGCCATCATGACAAACCCGAAAAAGTAAATGTGCAGCGAGGGCACCGCCGCCGCCACCAGGGTGGGCTCATGGTTGAAAATCATGATAAAAAGCCTAGGAAACAGGGAGATCAGCCCCCAGATCACCAGGGTGTAGGCAAAGCCCAGCTGGGTCATGAACCGAATGGCTTTCCGGACCCGGGGCACATCCCGGGCACCGTAGTTATAGCTGATCACCGGGGAGGCGCCGTCGGAGAGGGCCATCACCGGGGTCTGGGCGATCTGCCGCACCGAGTTGATGACGGTCATGACGCTGATGTACAGGTCACCGCCGAAGCTCCGCAGAGTGGCGTTGCACGCCACCTGGACCAAGCTGTCGGTGAAGGACATGACAAAACTGGAGGTACCCAGGGCGGCGATCCGCCGGATACAGGCCCAGTCGGGCCGGAATCCCCGAAACCGCAGGGCCAGCTCCGTTTTGGGCCCCGTAAGGAACCGGAGTACCCATAGGGCGGAAAGGCACTGGGAGATCACCGTGGCGATGGCGGCCCCCCGGACCCCCAGCCCAAAGCCGTAAATCAGAATGGGGTCCAGCACAATGTTGGCTGCCGCCCCCAGCAGCACCGTCAGCATCCCGATCTTGGCAAAGCCCTGGCTATTGATGTAGGGGTTGAGCCCCAGGGAGGTCATGACGAACACCGTACCCAGCAGGTAGATGGTCATATAGTCCGAGGCATATCGGTAGGTATCAGCACTGGCCCCAAACAGGTACAGAATGGGCTTGTGGAAGGCCACACCCACAATGGTGATGACCACCCCGGACAGCAGCAGCATGAAGTAGGCGTTGGCCATAATCTTCCGGGCCCCTTCGCTGTCCTTCTGCCCTCGGGCGATGGAGCACAGGGGCGCCCCTCCCACCCCAAACAGGTTGGCAAAGGCGGTGACCAGGGTGACAATAGGAAAGCAAAGTCCCAGCCCCGCCAGAGCCAGGGTGCCCTCCCCGGGGATTTTTCCGATATAGATGCGGTCTACGATATTATAGAGCAGATTGAGCACCTGAGCCACCAGCATGGGAGAGGCCACCGCCAGAATCCGTTTCCGGACATCCCCGGTGGAAAAGTCCACCTGCCGACTCTCGGCGTTCTTGGTGTTGCGCAGCTGCATTTCGGCGTCATCTCCTCTGGAACTGGTGGCAATTCAAACTCTAAATAATTAGTATAGCACATTTTCTCTGTTTCGGTAACCCCGCCGCTGCCCTCTCCGGCGGGCAGAAAAGGCGCGCCTTTCCGAAGAAAGGCGCGCCTGAGCTTGTCGAAAAAGGCCATAGGCCTTTTCCGACAAAGGGGCTGCATACAGGACAGGGCTCGATTGCTTGCGCAAAAGTCACCCTGTCCTGTATGAGAAGGGTCATTTCCGAGGCACATGTCCCCGGAAATGACGAGATTGGATTTTGTTCCGTCCTCTGCGGAGGACGGAATTCTGTGAAACTGCCAAAACTTATCGTTTTCAAAAGACCAAAGCGCGCCTTTCCAAAGAAAGGCGCGCTTTTGAACTATCTTTAAAACTTCGAGCCTGGATTAGTACATGCCGCCCATACCGGGGTCCGCGGGAGCAGCGGGAGCAGCGGGGGGCTGGGGCTTGTCGGCCACCAGGGACTCGGTGGTCAGCAGCACGGAGGCGATGGAGGAGGCGTTCTCCAGAGCGGAGCGGGTCACCTTGGTGGGATCCACGATGCCTGCATCCATCATGTCGCAGTAAACTTCCTTGTAGGCGTCGAAGCCGTAGCCGGTCTTGCCGCTGGTCTTGATGTGATCCAGGATGACGGAACCATCCAGGCCGGCGTTGGCGGCAATTTGCTTCACAGGGGCGGTCAGGGCGTTGGCAATGATGCTGGCGCCGGTCTTCTCGTCGCCCTCCAGCTGGGCCACCAGGGCCTCCACGGCGGCGATGGCGTTGACATAGGCGGTACCGCCGCCGGCCACAATGCCTTCCTCGACAGCAGCGCGGGTGGCGTTCAGGGCGTCCTCGATGCGCAGACGCTTCTCCTTCATCTCGGCCTCGGTGGCAGCGCCCACCTTGATGACGGCCACGCCGCCGGCCAGCTTGGCCAGACGCTCGGTGTACTTCTCCTTGTCATACTCAGAGGTGGTGGTCTCAATGGCGTTGCGGATCTGAGCCACACGGGCCTTCAGGGCCTCGGGATCGGCATGGCCGTCCACGATGATGGTGTTCTCCTTGGTCACCTTGACCTGGCGGGCGGTGCCCAGCATGGCCACGGTGGCGTCCCGGAGCTCATAGCCCATGTCGGAGGAGATCACGGTGCCGCTGGTCAGGATGGCGATATCCTCCAGCATCTCCTTGCGGCGGTCGCCGAAGCCGGGGGCCTTGACGCAGACCACGTTCAGGGTGCCCCGCAGCTTGTTGACGATCAGAGTGGACAGGGCCTCACCCTCCACATCCTCAGCGATGACCAGCAGGGGCTTGCCCATCTTGACCACCTGCTCCAGCAGGGGCAGCAGATCCTGGATGTTGGAGATCTTCTTGTCGTGGATCAGGATCAGAGGATCGTCCAGGACGGCTTCCATCTTCTCGGTATCGGTGACCATGTAGGGAGTCACATAGCCCCGGTCAAACTGCATGCCCTCGACCACCTCGGAATAGGTCTCAGCGGTCTTGGACTCCTCCACGGTGATAACACCGTCGGCGGAGACCTTCTCCATGGCCTCGGCGATCAGCTGGCCGATGGCGTCATCGCCGGAGGAGATGGCGCCGACACGGGCGATGTCAGCGGTGCCGTTGACGGGCTTGCTGTTGCCCTTGATGGCCTCGATGGCGGCGGCGGTGGCCTTGGCAATGCCTTTCTTCATCACCATGGGGTTGGCACCGGCGGCCAGGTTCTTCATGCCCTCATGGATGATAGCCTGAGCCAGCAGGGTGGCGGTGGTGGTGCCGTCGCCGGCCACGTCGTTGGTCTTGGTGGAGACTTCCTTCACCAGCTGGGCGCCCATATCCTCAAAGGGGTCCTCCAGCTCGATCTCCTTGGCGATGGTCACACCGTCGTTGGTGATCAGGGGGCTGCCGAACTTCTTGCCCAGCACCACGTTGCGGCCCTTGGGGCCCATGGTGATCTTAACGGTATCCGCCAGCTGGTCAACACCCTTGACCAGGGCGCGGCGGGCTTCCTCGCCGTAAGAAATCATTTTAGACATAACGGAAATTCCTCCTTAACTTCGAACTTAGTCCACAATGGCCAGGATGTCATCCTGACGGACGATGGTCAGCTCTTCGCCGTCCACCTTCACCTGGGTGCCGGAATACTTGCCGGTGAGGACGGTGTCGCCCACCTTGACGGTCATCTCGACCTTCTCTCCGTTCACCACACCGCCGGGGCCCACGGCCACCACAGTGTACATTTCAGGCTTCTCCTTGGCAGAGCCGGTCAGAATGATGCCGCCCTTGGTGGTCTCTTCCGCCTCGACCTGCTTGATGACAACACGGTCAGACAGGGGTTTGAGTTTCATAGGTTGGTTCCTCCTTATATCAGATATGTTTGATAACAACTTCAGTTCGGTTTTAGCACTCAAAACTTCCGAGTGCCAACCACGCCTATATAATAAAACAAGACCGGCCAGATGGCAAGTCTTGTTTTATGAATTTTCTGTTAATTCAACTTTTTATTTTGATCCAGCCAGCTGTTTTCACCGTTTTTTGCTTTATTTCACGCAAATGCTCCGGTTTTCAAATTTTCATTCCTTCCCAGCCGGCGCCCTCGGGCACCAGGAAGCGGATTTTTTTAGCAGACAGGGAGAAAGAGAGCGAATCCGCATCCAGCCGTTCCCCGTCCAGATTCACCATGCTCATCCGGTCGCATTTGACCTTGAGGCACTTGCCCCGGCGCACCAGGATCAGATCCGGGTACTCCTTTCCCCGGCCCGATGCGTACTTGCCCACCAGGTTGGCCACCGTCAGACGGCTGACCCCTTTGACGATGACAAAATCCAATAATCCGTCATCGGGGACCGCGTCGGGAGAGGGGTGAAAGCTGCCGCCGTACCACTGGCCGTTACAGGCGCAGATCAGCGTGTAATTACCCTGCATCTTCTCCCCGTCCAGCTCCAGCTCATAGGGCCGGTGGATACCCTTGACGGTGTTGGACACCAGGCTGAGCAGATAGGCCCCCCGGCCGGTGACCAGGGGCAGCCGCTTATAGTCCGCCATCCCCAGGCCGATCCGGGCGTCAAAGCCCACGGAGCAGATGTTGATGGCCAGCCGCCCGTTGCAGTCGATCAGATCCAGGGTGTGGGGTACGGCCGTCACCAGGGCGGACAGATCCCGGAACCGCCAGTCCGACTTGCCGAAGGTTTTCACGAAGTCGTTGCCGGAGCCCAGGGGGCAGCAGCCCACTGCCACATGGTCGAAGCCCGCCACTCCGTTGACCACCTCGTTCAGGGTGCCGTCTCCCCCCAGGGCGTACACCCGCAGCTGGTCCTGGTCCCGCTCCGCCCACATACGGGAAAGGGCCTCGGCGTCTCCGGGGCCCTTTGTGGTCATGACCGCCCAGGGGTCGGCCTGAGCAGCCATGAGTTCATTGATTTCTTTGGTGATCCCCGCCACATCCATATGTTTTCCCGCGGCGGGATTGAGGATAAAAAGGTGCCGCACAGGCCTCCGCCCTTTCTGTCAAAACGTCTGTGGATCAGTGGCCTCCCAGGCCCATGCCGTCGTCGTCCCCGTCAAAGAGGCCGTCCCCCTGCATCATCTGTTCCATCACCGTGATGTCGGCGGCAATATCCAGCATGTCTCCGGCGAAGAGCTTATCCAGCTGGCGCTCAAAGCCCTCCACCACCATGTCCATCATGTTTTCAATGCGCTGTTTGGTGGCGGCGATATTCTCGCCCTCCACCCCCTGCTTCTCCAGCTCCGCGTAGGAGTTCAGAATCTTCAGGGTGGTAGGTAAGTAATAGTTCAGGAACTTCCGCAGCCCGCCGGCCTTGTCCGGGTGCTCCTTCTGGAACTCCAGAATCCGCTCGGTAATCTCCCCGATCCGGTCAATTTTCCGGGACATCTCGGGATTTTCAATGGCGTCATTGACCTCCCGGATCTGCCGCAGCAGGGCGTTCTCCTCCCCGATATCGGTCTCGGGGGTGCCCTTCTTTTTCTTCTCCTGCTTGGGTGCCTGGGCCCTGACCCCCTGGCCGTCCAGCACCAGCACATCCCGGCCGTAGTCCAGATAGGCCCCGTCTCCCAGGATACCGTCCTCGATCATGTTCTCCAGGGTGGTGCAGCAGGCGTCCCGCTTGGCGGGATAGGCCGCCGCCAGAGCGGAAATGGACACCTCGTTCTGCTCCCCGATTAAAGTCACATAGCGGCGGTACCGCCGGGCCTGGCTCTGCTTGACCCGGCCCATGGTGAACAGGCCGGCGCCCACACCGGTGAAGATGAACAGGGGGAGCACATCCTCCAGCAGCCACAGGGGCTCATAGAAGAGGTAGCTGAAGCTGTCGGCAAAGGCCATGATGCTGGAAAAACCGAATATGCCCATGACCGCCGCGCCGATGATGGTGAGCAGCTTGGCGTTTTTGAGCTTGTTGCCCTGGCGCTTCATCCGGCCATTTACGTTGCCCCGGCCGGCCTGGGCCGTGGAATAGCCGGTGGTGGCAGTGGTGGAAGCCTTGGGCCGGCTGGCGGTGGCAGACTTGGCGGTCTGCTTCTGCTGGCGATAGCTCTCGGAGTCCTCCTTCACCGTGCGGTAGGGATCACCCTCCGGCCGGGGGGGCTGCTGGCTGACAAAGCGGCCATACTCATCCCGGGGCTGGCTTCTGGAGCTGGAGCTGGAGAAAGCTCCGCTCTCCTTGCCCAATTTATAGATCAGCAGCACAATGCCCACAGGCCACAGTCCGCAGCAAAAGCAGACCACAATGGCCCACCAGGGAATACCGGATTTTTTATTCTTATAGTTAGCCATAAGGCCTTCCTCCCGTCAGCAGGTAATGGATCTTCGCCAGTGGTTGCTGCGCAGATAGCAGAGCCCCACCGGAATGGAGCTGGCGGGGGCGATGGCGCAGGCCACAAAAATTCCCGTCAGACCCCAGATAGAATTAAAAATCGCACAGAGGATGATGCGGAACAAAATACAGTTGATAAAGGAGGAGACCAGGGCCATCCAGGTATCCCCCGCTCCGATCATCATGGCGTGGTAAATCAAGAAAACGGCATAGAACATTTGCCCCAGGATCTCGATGCGCATATTCAGAGCCGCAATGCGGATGACCTCCGGATCATTGGTAAAGATCCGGGCCAACAGCGGAGCGGCCAACTCCACCAGCAGCACCAGCACCGCCGAGATCAGCACCGACAGCTTCATGGCCTCCCGCAGCACCTGACCCGCCCGGTCAAATTTACCGGCCCCCAGGGTTTGGGCGATCATCACCGAGGCGGCGTTGACCAGGGCGGTGATGAACATCATGGACAAGTCCTTTACCTTTGCGGCATAGGCCGAGGCGGCAGAGCAGTCCACCCCGTAGCGGTTGACCAGGAATGTGACGGTCAGCCAGCTGATGCCCGCCACCGTCATCTGCACCGCACAGGGCACCCCCAATTTCAGGATGCCCGCCACATCCTTCCCCCGCATCCGAAGCAGGGCGGGCCGGAAGGAGAAAATATCCCGGTGCCGGAGCAGATAGCCCAGAGCCAGGCCGCAGGACAACCCCTGGGAGAGCACCGTGGCCAGGGCGGCCCCGGCGGTGCCCATCCCCAGCGGACCCACGAAGAGCAGGTCCAGCACCACATTTAATACACAAGTATACAGAATGATCCGCATGGGCTGCTTGGAGTTGCCCACCGCCCGGAGCACCGAGGCCAGGCAGTTATAGAAAAAGACAAAGACCATACCCAGCGCCGCCACCCGGAGGTAGGACACCGCCTCCTGATAGGCCGGGGCCTGAATGGCCCGGATCATGGGGCCCGCCAGGGCAAAGGTTCCCGCCGCCGCCAGCAATCCCACCAGCACAAACAGGGTGATAAAGCTGCCGGTGACCCGCTCCTGGCTGGTCTTGTCCCGGGCGCCGAAATACTGGCTGACCAAAATATTGCCGCCGTTGGCCAATCCCACCGCCACATTGGTGAGCAGCAGCACGATCTGGGCGCTGTTGGAGACGCCGGAGGCTCCGGCAGAGCCCATCAGATGGCTGACCACCATCAGATCCACCAGGGAATAGACGGTCTGCATCACGGTGGTGGCGATGATCGGCAGGGAATATTCGATCAGCTGGCGCCGGACATCCCCTTGGGTCAGGTCGGTTTGGGTTGGCATTTGGGTCTTCCTTTCCTACAATACGCCCCTATTATACATGATTTTCTTCGCCCTTGGAAGGGTTTCTAGGATTAGAATTCCATTAAATCATATTCCATTCGGCCCCAAATCTCCCTTTCCCACCCTTTTCCCGCCGGTGCTTGCATCCCCGGGCCCTTTGTGCTAAACTAAAACAGATTGTACCGTAATATAGAAAGGAATTCGGAGCAATATGGAAATCAACGGCGTAGAAGTTGAAGAGACGATCCGATATGACAGCCTGGGCCTCTCCCCCCAGGTGATGCAGGCCCTGGAGGATAAGGGCTATGTGATGGCCACCCCGGTGCAGGGGGGCAGCATCCCCAGCCTGCTGGAGTGGAAGGATGTGGTGGCCAAGGCCCCCACCGGCACCGGCAAGACCTTTGCCTTCGGCATTCCCATTGTGGAGCACATCGATCCCGAGTCCACCGACATCCTGGCCCTGGTGCTGGCCCCCACCCGGGAACTGGCCATCCAGATTGTGGACGAAGTGCGGGTGCTGTGCAGCCACAAGGAGGGGGTCCGGGCGGTGTGCCTCTACGGCGGCCAGCCCATCGACAAGCAGATCAACCAACTCAAGAAGAAGCCCCAGATCGTGGTGGCCACCCCGGGGCGGCTCATGGACCACATCAAGCGCCGCACCGTCAAGCTGAACAAGGTGGAGACCGTGGTGCTGGACGAGGCGGACCGGATGCTGGACATGGGCTTTATTGAGGAAGTCACCCGGATTCTGGACATGATGCCCCAGCGGAAAAACCTGGGTCTGTTCTCCGCCACCATCTCCCGGGAGGTCATGGACATCTCCTGGGTGTATCAGCGGGACCCGGTGGAGATCACCGTCCGGCCGGTGGAGGAAAACCGCCCCGACATCCAGCAATACCGCATTGATCTGGACACCCGGGAGCAGAAGCTGCCCACCATGGTGGCCCTGCTGAAAAACGGCGGCTATGAGCGGGCCATCGCCTTCTGCAACACCAAGAACATGACCGACCGGTTGGCGGCGCTGCTTCAGATGCGGGGCATCTCCTGCGCCCCCATCCACGGAGACATCCCCCAGAAGAACCGGGAAAAGACCCTGCAGACCTTCCGGGAGGGCAAGCTCCGGGTACTGGTGGCCACCGATGTGGCGGCCCGGGGGCTGGACATCGACGACGTGGACGTGGTGTTCAACTACGACGTACCCGACGAGCAGGAATATTATGTCCACCGGATTGGCCGCACCGGCCGGGCCAAAAAGCACGGCGTGGCCTACACCTTTGTGGCCTCCGTCACCGAGCAGATCAAGATGGAGGAGATCGCCCAAAATCAGAAAATGGAGATGCAGCTGCTGCGCTATGACAAAGACGGCTGTCTGATGTTGGTGGAAGCCTGACAGGGCTCAGCCTATCCCTTTCCATTGCACCGCCGCCGGCAGCAGCCGACGGCGGTCCAGCGTGTCGGCAAAGTCGACACGCTTCTAAAAAATGCAAGCATTTTTTAGAGGGGATGCAGGCCGCCGCAGCGCACTCGCTGCGCTCGCACGTTTGCGGCCTGAGCAGTGTTTTTTCCGAGGCACATGTCCCCGGAAAAAACAAAATCTGATTTGATTTTGCCTCCTGCGGGCGGCAAAACTCTGCCGAGGGCTTTTGCTTTCTGCAAAGTAATCTGGCGCTCTTGCACAAGCATTCGCTTTTTCGACAGTCTGACCGCCGCCGGCAGCAGCCGGCGGCGGTTTTTTTCAGGGCGCATCTTAGGAAAATCTTAATCATTTCTCAGGATGGGGAAGAAAATTACCGCTGAAAAACGTTATATAATGGAGAAAACAGACAAAGGAAGTGGAATCTTATGGCTGAGCGCATTCTGGTGGTAGACGACGAACGGGAGATTGCGGATCTGGTGGAGGTCTATCTCCGCAGCGAGAACTACGATGTGCGCACCTTTTACTCCGCTCTGCCCGCCCTGGAGTGTGTGGAGTCGGAGCAGATTGATCTGGCCATTCTGGATGTGATGCTGCCGGATATGAGCGGTTTTCAGCTGTGCAAGCAGCTCCGGGAAAAATACACCTTCCCCATCCTGATGCTCACCGCCAAGGTGGACGAGACAGACAAGATCACCGGCCTCACCCTGGGGGCCGACGACTATATCACCAAGCCCTTCCGGCCCCTGGAGCTGGTGGCCCGGGTCAAAGCCCAGCTGCGGCGCTACAAAAAGTACAACCCGGCCCAGCCCTCGGAGGACAAACCCGGAGAAGGTGTTCTGGTGTGCCGGGACCTGGTGCTGAACCCGGACTCCCATGAGTGCCGGCTGGCGGGAGAGCTTTTGTCTCTGACCCCCACGGAGTTTTCCCTGCTGCGGATCCTGCTGGAGCGCCGGGGTAAAGTGGTCAGCGCCGAGGAGCTCTTTCACGCCATCTGGGCCGATGAGTACTACTGCAAGAGCAGCAACACCATCTCCGTCCACATCCGCCATCTGAGAGAGAAGATGCGGGACACGGCGGAGGGACCCAAATACATCAAGACCGTCTGGGGAGTGGGGTATCAAATTGAGCGGTAAACGAGTCAACGCCCGGGAATACCAGCGACTGCTGAACAAACTGTTTTTCCAGATCACCGCCCTGCTGGTGGGAGCCATTATTCTAGTGCTGGGCATCCGGGTGGCCTTCCGGGGGCAATTCGCCAACACCATTGTGCGGATCATCTGCCACTTCGGCCAGATGGACTGGGAGGAAGGCAAGGCCATCTACTGGCATTACATCCAGGAAAATCTGGAGTACATCCTGTGCTTTATCATCCTGCTGTTCTTCCTGTTCCTGCTGCGGATGGCCATGATGGTATTCACCCGCTACTTCGATCAGATCATCTCCGGGGTGGATCAGCTCTCCCAGGAGTCCGATGAGCCCATCACCATGAGCCCGGAGCTGGATTTTATGGAGGACAAGCTCACCGAGGTCCAGAACAAGCTGCGGCTGCGCACCCAGCAGGCCCAGGCCGCCGAGCAGCGGAAAAATGATCTGGTCATCTATCTGGCCCACGACATCAAGACCCCCCTCACCAGCGTCATCGGCTATCTCAGTCTGCTCAACGAGGAACAGGGACTGCCCGAGGAACAGAAGACCCGCTATATCCGCATCGCCCTGGAGAAGGCCAACCGGCTGGAAACCCTCATCAACGAGTTCTTTGAGATCACCCGCTATCGGTTCCAGACGGTACCCCTCCAATTGGAGGATGTGGACCTGTGCTATATGATGGTGCAGATCTCCGACGAACTCTACCCCAAGCTGATGGAACGGGGCAAAACCATGGAGCTGGACGTGCCGGAAGATCTCCACATCCAGGCCGACTCCGACAAGATGGCCCGAGTGTTCAATAACATTTTAAAAAACGCCATCGCTTACAGTGACGAAGGCTCCCCCATCCAGGTCAGCGCCCGGGAGGACCAGGGCCGGGTCATCATTTGCTTCACCAACCGGGGGGCCATTCCCCAGCACCGGCTGGACGACATTTTTGAAAAATTTTACCGACTGGACGCCGCCCGCAGCTCCGCCACCGGCGGGGCGGGCCTTGGTCTGGCCATTGCCCGGGACATCGTCCGCCTCCACGGCGGCGAGGTAACCGCCCAGAGCGACGGGGAATCCACCATCTTTACCGTGGTACTGCCCCAGCCCAAACCTCAGAAAGGAGCCCTTTCCCATGGCCAAAGATGACTACACCCCCCGCCGGGCCCAGGGGCCCAAGCGGCGCCATCCCCTGCGCACCCTGCTGATCCTGTTGGTGCTGCTGGCCTGCGCCGCCTTTGCCGCCCTGCGCTGGGGATTGCCCCTCTGGCAGCAATACAGAAATCAGGACACCGACCTTCCCACCCAAAGCAACACCTCCACCGACAGCCCGGATACCTCCGGCGCCGACAGCGCCGGGTCGACCCAGTCCGCCCAGTCGGACCAAGACTCCAGCGAGCCGGAGCCCCAGCCGGAGATCACCTCAGAAGAGCCCATCGTCTCTGCTGAGGAGGAGCCGGAATCCCAGAGTCAGCCCACCGCCTTTGACGGTGAAATTGATCTGCTGATGCTGGTCAACTCCACCCACGCCCTGCCGGAGGGTTACACCGTAGAGCTGACGGAGCTTTCCAACGGTCAATCGGTGGCCACCCTGATCTACCCCGCCCTGCAGCAGATGTTTGACGACGCCCGATCCCAGGGCATCTACCCCATCGTGGCCTCCGGCTATCGCACCCCGGAGAAACAGCAGAGTTTGATGGACGAAAAAATTCAATCTCTGGTGGAACAGGGCTATTCCCAGGAGAGCGCCCAGGAAGAGGCCCTGAAATGGGTCAACCAGGTGGGTTACAGTGAGCACCAGAGCGGCCTGGCGGTGGACATCAACGCCGATGGCATTCACTCCGCCGGCTATGAGGTCTATGACTGGCTGGCCCAGAATGCCTGGCAGTACGGCTTTATCCTCCGCTATCCGGAAGACAAGACCGACATCACCGGTACCAGCTACGAGCCCTGGCACTACCGCTATGTGGGGGTGGAGGCCGCCCAGGCCATCACCCAGCAAGGAGTGTGTCTGGAGGAATATCTTGGGGATGCTTGACCTCACCCCGATGCCTGTACAGCAAGGGGCTGTTGCAAAATTGTGCAACGGCCCTTTTTGTCATCCTGAGCGCCAGCGAAGGATCTTTTCTATGGGATTGTCCTTGAGAAAAAGATTCTTCGCCCTTTCAGGGCTCAGAATGACAAAGCGGTTTTATTTTGCAGCAGTCCCTCTCTTGTTTCTTCGGGCCGATTGGGACAGACAAATGGGGCGCGCTGCAGATTTGCGGCGCGCCCCGATTTCAGTTGCAATTATTCAGCCTTGTCTTCCTCCTCGGCAGGGGCCTCGGGCTCCGCGGGAGTCTCCGGCTCGGCGGTGGCCTCGGCCACCGTCTCCTGCACGTCGGCCATCACATCGTCCACGGAGGGCTCCTCCATGTCCTCGGGCATCTCGCCGGCCTGCATCTCCACGTCGATGACCACCTCTTCCGCGGCCTTCATCTCCTCCAGCACCGCATTGTTGGCGGCGATGGTGGCCAGGGCGTTGTCCACCTTGGCAAACAGGGGGGCCAGCTCCTCATCCGGGGCGTCCTTATACTTGGCGTAGCACAGTCTGCCGATGGCCAGATAGGCCTTGCGGATGGCGTCCTGCTGGGCCATGTTGTCGGTCTTCAGTCTGGCAATGGTGGCCACCTTCTTGGTCTGGGCCACGCCGGCCTGGGCAATGGTCCCCACCTTTTCCTTGATGGCATCCAAATCAATGGTAATGTTCATAGCAATTCCTCCTAAGTAATGGCCCCATCGGGGCAGATCGGTTTGAGTTCTTGTCTATATTTTATGCGAACCACTCTGTTCACGCAAGAGGATTTTGGCATATTTCACAGTTCGTTCAGTATTTTTAAATCCAATTTAAAGAAACAGCGGTCGCTCCACTCAGGAAGCGGCCGCCGTTCTCAGTTCAATTCATTAAAACAGGCCGGTGATTTTGCCGTTCTCGTCGATGTCGATGCGCTCGGCGGCGGGCACCTTGGGCAGGCCGGGCATAGTCATAATATCGCCGGTCTGCACCACAATGAAGCCGGCGCCGGCGGATACCTTTACTTTGCTCACCGAGATGGTAAAGCCCTCGGGACGGCCCAGCTTGGAGGCGTCGTCGGAAAGGGAGTACTGGGTCTTGGCCATGCAGATGGGCAGATTGCCATAGCCCAGCTTCTCCAGAGTGGCGATGGACTGCTCCGCCGCCTTGGAATAGGTCACACCGCTGCCGCCATAGATCTTGGTGACGATGTCGGCGATTTTCTCCTTAATGGGCTTATCCAGCTCATAGGCGAAGTGGAACTCATGGGGCTGCTCACACAGCCGCAACACCTCCTGGGCCAGCTCGATACCGCCGTCGCCGCCCTTGCCCCAGACTTCGCTCATGGCCACGTTGACCCCCAGCTGGGCGCACTTGGAGCGGATCAGCTCCAGCTCTGCGTCGGTGTCCTGGGTGAAGCGGTTGATGGCCACCACGCAGGGCAGACCAAAGACCCGGGTGATGTTCTCCACATGCTTGAGCAGGTTGGGCAGGCCCCGCTCCAGGGCCTCCAGGTTCTCCGCCCCCAGATCGGCCTTAGCCACGCCGCCGTTGTACTTCAGGGCCTTCACGGTGGCCACGATGACCACGGCGGAGGGGTCCAGCCCCGCGGCCCGGCACTTGATGTCCAGGAACTTCTCGGCCCCCAGGTCGGCGCCGAAGCCCGCCTCGGTGACCACATAATCCGCCAGCTTCAGGCCGGCGTCGGTGGCGGAGACGGAGTTGCAGCCGTGGGCAATGTTGGCAAAGGGGCCGCCATGGACAATGGCGGGATTGTGCTCCAGGGTCTGGACCAGGTTGGGCTTGATGGCATCCTTCAGCAACACCGTCATGGCACCCTCCGCCTTCAGGTCATGGGCGGTGACGGGGTCCCCATTCCGGTTGTAGGCCACGATGATCCGGGCCAGCCGGGCCTTCAAATCCATCAGATCGGAAGCCAGGCAGAGCACCGCCATGATCTCACTGGCCACGGTGATGTCAAAGCCGTCCTCCCGGGGCACGCCCTGCATTCTGCCCCCCAGACCGTCCACAATCTGCCGCAGCTGCCGGTCGTTCATATCCACGCAGCGCTTCCAGGTGATGTTCTTGACGTCAATATCCAAGGCGTTTCCCTGCTGAATGTGGTTGTCCAGCATGGCGGCCAGCAGGTTGTTGGCGGCGCCGATGGCGTGGAAATCGCCGGTGAAGTGCAGGTTGATGTCCTCCATGGGGATCACCTGGGCATAGCCGCCGCCGGCGGCGCCCCCCTTGATGCCGAACACGGGCCCCAGAGAGGGCTCCCGGAGGCAGAGCATGGTGTTCTTGCCCAGCTTGGCCATGGCGTCCGCCAGGCCCACGCTGGTGGTGGTCTTGCCCTCCCCGGCGGGGGTGGGGTTGATGGCGGTGACCAGGATCAGCTTGCCCTTCCGAGGTGCGCCCCGCAGCGGGGTGATGTCGATCTTGGCCTTCACCTTGCCGTAGTATTCCAACAGTTCTTCGTCAATGCCGGCCCGCTCCGCCACGTTGCGGATGGGCAGCATCTCGGTGCTCTGGGCGATCTCAATATCAGTCATCATGGTTTATCGTTCCTTTCTCATGTGTTCAATGGGCCGAGGAGACGAAAAAAGACCGACTCGCCCGGCATCATTATGCCCAGACGGTCGGCTCACAAACACCATACTCCCCGTGGTCACTTCCACTTCCGTCAGTCATATGGCTGTGTTTAACATACACAAATCCAGCCCGTTTGTCAAGAGCAACCGGCGGGAAAAGACACCGATCCCTCCGGTGCCGGTGGGGCTGTCGCACAATAAAACCGCCTTGTCCTTCTGAACCCCGAAAGGGCGAAGAATCTTTTTCTCAAGGACAAACCCATAGAAAAGATCCTTCGCTGGCGCTCAGGATGACAAAAAGGAGCCGTTGCACAATTTTGCAACAGCCCCATCGGATCACACCTCCCCCTGGGTGATAGTAATGGCCAGTGTGTCTCCGGACCAGCTGACGCTGAGGGATCGGCCCTGCCCTGTGAACAGATTGTTTTCGCTCTCCTCCTCCGACGCCTCCGCCCGGCGGGAGAACCCCTTCTCCTGTAATTGCTTCAGCCAGCTCTGCCAGGCGCTCTCGTCCATCCCCTCATAGAACACGGAGAACCTGCCCTGAGCGGTATCGTCAATCACATACATCGGGGTGCCCTGAGGCTCCGGCAGTCCATCGGTGTACTCGTTGTCGGGCCAGGCCGCTATGGCAGTGGGCTGGACTGGGGTGGATTGTGGGGATTTCGGCCCGCCGCAGCCAGCCAACACCAGCATTGCCAGCAGGGCAAGCCCCAAACCGAAAAGCCGCCTCATGACCGGCCTCTCCTCCTCCCGAGCAGGAAAGCCGCCAGGGTGGCCAAGGCCAGCAGCCCGGTCAGGATGCCCAGGAAGATGGGCAGCACCGGTGCCCCAGTGACATAGATGTCGGTGGGAGCGTCGGCGTAGCCGATCACGTTGTCCGGCAACTGAGGCGGCAGGCAGGCCCAGGCCACCGCTGTGCCAATGCCAAACAGCACCGTCAGCGCCAGCAGCACCCAGGGCAGCTTACTGGTTTTGGCGGATTTCGTGGTAAGGGATCCCGGGCCGGTCAGCTCCTCCAGAGGCACCTCCAGCACCTGAGATAACCGTAGCAGCTTTTCCGTGCTGGGGCAGGCCTTGCCGGTCTCCCACTTGGTCACTGCCTGGCGGCTGACCTCCAGCCGCTCCGCCAAAGCCTCCTGGGAAAGCCCTCTACGCTGCCGGCTCTCCCGGATCCGTTGTGCCAGGTCCATTGTCATCCGCTCCTTTCCCTCCTACTGTATCCAAAAGCGGCGATCTTGTCCAGCAACTTTCCCGGCAACTTTCGGTTGCCAGGGCTGAAAAAGCCCGGCACAACAAGTGCCGGGCTTTTGAGCGGTGAGGCCGGTGACTTACTGGAAGTCAATGGGACGATCGGTGCCGCAAATGCAGATGTAGGTGCTGCCCACCCCCAAGTTCAGGGGAGTGCCATCGGTGTTGGTGAAGGTCATGGGATCGTACATATCGCCCTTGGCCCAGTTGATCTCCACATACTGGCCGCCGCAGGCAAAGTAACCGGTACCGCTGGACAGGTCGAACTCCTGGAGCACACCGTCCTCCTTGGTGGACTGGTCGGTGGGGATGACAATGACGTTGGTCACCGCCACCTGGGTGTCGGTGTTGTCGTCCATATAGGGGTTGCCGAAGGCAAACACATTGTAGCTCTTGCTGGCGGAGTCATAGACAAATTTGGTCTCTTTATAGCCGGAGAAGGAGACGTTGATCTCCTGGGCGCTGGCCCCGCCGGCGGGGGTGCCGTCCTCAGCGAAGGTGTAGGGGGAGACAAAGCCCTCCTCATGAGTGGTACGGATGCTGTCGGTACCCGCCAGATATTCCTGGATGTTATCGCTGGAGGTATACATGCTGTGCTCCAGGCCCAGAGAAGCCTTTCGCTCCTCGTCACGCCAGTACAGATCGCCGTGGCTCATGGCGTCCAGAGTCTCATAACCGGTGCTGTCCAAAATGTCGTTGGCGGTGGTGCTGGCGCCGCAGTGGGCCAGCATGGCGTCCAGACCCATAGCCATGAAGACAAAGTATTCACGGGTGGAACGGATGGTGCCCAGATTGCCCACGCCAGTGGGGTCCTGGAATACGCCCATAATTCGGGTGATGCCACCCTCCTCGGGGATCTCGATGAGCATGTCCGCACTGCCGCAGCCGCTCTGGGGCAGTGCCTTCTCCAGGGTGTTGAGCATGACGGCCAGAGGACGGTTGGCGCTGATGTCAGTCTCGGTGATCTCGCCGGTCAGCGGATTGATGGGGCCCGTGGGCTCCGGCTCAGGCTCCGGTTCCGGCTCGGGCTCCGGTTCCGGCTCCTCGCTGGACACCACCTCCACCGGCGGCTCCTCCGTCTCTTCCTCGGCTTTATTTCCACAGGCGGCCAGCCCGAACACCAGGGCCAACGCCAACAACAACGCGATCCATTTTTTCATGATGAAATACCTCCTTGATTTGTACGGTGTTTCGCCCCCTTATCATACTCTCTCCCTCTGTCCCCGTCAAGGAAAACCGCCCCCCTCTCTGCTCCTTGCGTTTTGGGCGGAGATTGCTTATAATGAACTCTACTGACTTGTAAGCTCCGCCTGCTGCGGAGCGTCTCCAGAGGGAGGGAATGTTTGATGGAACGAGGCTTTATTCAAGGAAAACTGGAGATTAAATTTTTGCTGCTATACATCCTGGCCCGGGCGGAAGCGCCGCTGGAGCTGGATGAGCTGGCCGACGTGGCCATGTGCGACAGCGGTGTGAGCTACTTTGACCTCTCCGCCGCCCTGGCGGAGCTGGTGGAGAGCGGCCATGTGCTTCTGGAGGACAACTCCTACGCCATCACAGAAAAGGGGCGCAAAAACGGAACCATCACCGAGGATGAGCTGCCCTACTCCGTCCGGCTGCGCTGCGAGCAGCGGCTGGCGGAGATCAACGAGGCGGTACGCCGCAAAAAGCGGGTTAAATCCGGGCTGGAACAGCTGGAAAACGGCCGGTGGCAGGTGACGCTGGGGCTGGATGGGGAGGAACACAACCTGTTCACCCTGACCCTGACCCTCCCGCTGCAGGAGGACGCCCGCCAACTGATCCGCCGTTTCCAGGCAGATCCCCAAGGCTTCTACCAGGCCTTGAAATTGCTGTAAAAGGAGTTTTTTATGCCGGAACCTACCCTATTTGGCGTCCCGTTGACGCTGATGTTCCTCTATTTTGTCTGGTATTCCCTGCTGGGCTGGTGCATGGAGTCCACCTACTGCTCCATCCTGCAGCATCGGCTCATCAACCGGGGATTTTTGCATCTGCCTCTGTGTCCCATCTACGGGGTGGGAGTGCTAATCATGGTGAACTTTTTCACCCCCTTCACCGCCAACCCGCTGATTTTCTACATCATGGCCACCCTGGTCATGTCCGCCTGGGAATACTTTGTGGGCTGGCTGCTGGAGACCACCACCCACATGAAATACTGGGACTACTCCCATCGGAAATTTAACCTGAAAGGCCGGATCTGCCTGGCCAACTGCCTCTGGTGGGGCGTGGCCTCCTATCTGGTCATCTACTGGGTCCATCCTGCCACCGAGCGGCTGCTGGCACGGCTGCCCCAATTGTGGCAGCAAGGGCTGGCTCTGGTGCTGGCCCTGGCGGTGCTGGCGGACACCGTCACCACCATCCGTCAGCTGGCTCTGCTCAGCAAGGCCCTCTCCAAGGCGGAGCAGGCCCGGGTCCAGCTGGAGCTGGGCAAGAAGGCCTTCCAGGATCAGATGGCCTCCAAAAAGGACGCCCTGCAGCAGAGTCTGGAGGTCAAGCGCAGCGAGCTGCAAACCTCTCTGGAATCCACTGCGGATCGGGCCCGGCAGGCTCTGGGGGCCACCGCCGGCAAGGCCAAGGAAAATCTGTCCAAGCTGGAGGAGCACCGCAGCGCCCTGATGTCGGAGGCCGCCAAGCACTCCCGGCGGTTCGTGCGGCATTACTCCACCATGTCCTCCCGCCGCTACTCCGGCCTGCTGTCTGAGCTGAAGCGCAGGACCGGCAAAAGCGAAAAAGATTAATAACACGCCACTCAATGACAACAAAAGGGAAACCCGCCCCACAGGCGGGTTTCCCTTTTGTTGTCTCTTTTCAGGCTTTCAGCAGCAATACTTCCTCCGGCGGCACCCGGACATAGCCCTGGTCCGGGATGGACAGGTGCAGGGCCTTCTCCACCTCCCACCGGAGGGGCTTGGCCTCCGGAGAACCCCGGCGGCGGATCTGGAGAATGAATGAGAAGGTGTCCTCAATCCGGCCCACCACCTCATAGGGGAACACATACTCCCCGGGCCCCTCCGCCATCTCAAACCGGTGGGCCCGAATGCCCATCCACGCCCAGTCGCCCTCCTCCGGGGCGGGAAAGTCCAGCTGCCAGTCCAGGGCCAGCACCCGGTTCCCCTGCCGCCGGGCTGGGGACAGGTTTTTGCAGCCGGTGAGTCGGGCGGCGGTGGCGGTGACCGGGTGGGCAAACAGGGCCCATTTTTCCTCCAGACGGTCGATGCGGCCCTGGTGATAGACCGCCACCTTGTCGCTGAGCCGATAGACCTCGTCCCGGTTGTGGGACACCAGCAGCACGGTGCCCTCAAAGGTCCGGATGGTCTCCCGGACCACCTGCTCCATCTCCCAGCGCAGGGTGGCGTCCAGGGCGGAAAAGGGCTCGTCCAGCAGCAACAGCGACGGCCGGGAGGCCAGGATCCGGGCCAGGGCGGTGCGCTGCTGCTGTCCCCCGGAGAGCTGGGCAGGGTAGCGCCCTTCCAGCCCCTCCAGCTTGAGGCGGCGGACATATTCCATAGCCTGGTCCCTTCGCCTGGCTTTGGACAACCCCTTCTCCCGCTCCAGCCCGGTCATGATATTCTCCAGCACCGTCATGTTGGGAAACAGGGCGTAGTTCTGGAACAGATAGCCCACCCGGCGGCGCTGGGGCTTCCAGTCGATCCGCTTTTGCGCGTCAAAGACCGTCTCCCCGTTGATGCGGATAACTCCCTGGTCAGGCCGCAGCACCCCGGCGATACAGCGGAGGGTCATACTCTTGCCGCAGCCGGAATCCCCCAGCAGGGCCAGGGTCTCCTGTCCCGCCTCAAAGGCCACATTCAGGGAGAAATTCCCCACGGTTCTGCGAATATCCACATAAATTGACATCTGGTTTCACCACCGGCTCTGTCTCCGGCCCTTGCCGCCGGAGATCAGGTTAATGAGGACGATAATCATCAGGGCCGCCAAAAGCATCACCACCACCCACACCCCGGCAGTGAGATAGTCCCCGTCCTTGATGACGTTGGCGATGCGCTGGGAGATGGTGCCGGTCTTGCCGGAGATATTGCCCGCCAGCATACTGGTGGCGCCGTACTCCCCCAGGGCCCGGGCGAAGGTGAGCACCGTGCCCGAGGCCACCCCAGGCCCGGCGGCGGGCAGCACCACCCGCCAGAAGAGCTTAATTTCCGACATGCCCAGGGTTCGGGCGGCGTAGACCAGGTCCGGGTCCACCTGCTCAAAGGCGGCCCGGGCATTGCGGTACATCAGAGGGAAGGCGATCACTGAGGCGGCGATGACACAGCCCAGCCAGGTCTGCACCACTTTGATGCCCATCTGCTCATACAGAAAGCCCCCCACTGGCCGCCGCAGCGAAAACAGCAGCAGCAGAAAGAAGCCCGCCACCGTGGGGGCCACCACCATGGGCAGGGTGAGGATGCCGTCCACCACCGCCCGGGCTTTGGGCCCCAGCCGCAGCACCTGCCTGGCCGCCCAGAGCCCCAGAAAGAAGCAGATCACCGTGGCTACAATCCCGGTTTTCAGGGAGATCCAGAACGGGCTCCAGTCAAAGCCCGCGGCCAGTGTGAAAATGCGCTCCATATCCGCCCTCCTCTCCTGCCAGGCGCTAAATCCGTTTACTGGTTGATGATAAAGCAGTACTGCTCATAGGCCTCCAGGCAGAAGTCGGACTGCAGGAAGGCCAGGAAATCCTCCGTGGCGGCGGTCTCCGCCTCATCCGCCTCCGGGTTGGCCACCTGGCAGACCGGGTAGATGATGTCCCCGGTCAGGGTGCCGTCATCCTGGGCCAGGATGGTCAGGTCATCCTGATGGTTATAGTAGTCGGAATAGTAGATAGTGGCCACCTCCACGGCCCCCTCCACCGCTTTCACGGCGGCGTCCTCCACGTCGTCTGCCTCGTCAATGAGGACGCCCCCCAGGGCCTGGGAGATTTCATCGGAGGTATAGGCCGCCGGGTCATCGCTCTCCGGCAGCACCCCCAGGCTCACCAGAGCGATCCGGGTGTACTTGCCCACCGGCACACTGCCGCCGCAGAGGCCCATGATCTCCGCCTCAGACAGGTTGTCCCAACCGGTGACGGCGGTCTCGGTATCATTGCCCTTCACCAGGCAGAGCTGGTTGGAGAGCAGGTTTACAATGGTGCCCTCCACCACCAGGCCGTCGGTCTCGTCCAGGGTCTTGACCTGGGCCTCACCGGCGGAGAAGAAAATATCATGGCCAATGCCATCTGCCTCCTCAATGCCGGTGAGCAGCTTGCCGGAGGAGCCATAGTTGCCCACAATGGTCACGTTGGGCTGCTGCTCCTGGTAGGCGGGAATGATGACCTCCTCGAAGACTGCCTCCAGGGAGGCGGCCACGTCCACATAGACCGTGGTCTCCGCCAACTGGTCCGGGTTCTCTTCCGGTTCCTCATTTTCCTGGGCGGATGTACTGCTCCCAGAAGTGGCCGGGGCGCTGGTGCCGCCGGTGGAGCCGGCCGTTTGGCTGCTGCCACAGGATGCCAGGGCTAGCATCAGGGCGAGCACTGTGAACAGTGAAAATGCTTTACAGATCTTTTTCATAATACATCTCCTCTTCTGCCTTGATTTTCACAAAAAGGTTGGGTCGCAACTCGAAAAATCACTCATTCTTCCGCCAGCCGGATCTCATCCCCTGGGCGAAGGTAGCCCTCCTCCAGCACCCGAAGGAAGATGCCCTCCCGGGGCATACAACAGTCCCCCACCTGCTGGCGGATGGCGCAGTCGTTATGGCACTCTTTGCCGATCTGGGTCACCTCTCCCAGAGCGGTACCCAGCCGGAGCCGGGTGCCCACCGGCAGATTTTTTAAATCAATCCCCCGGGTCAACACGTTTTCCGCAAAATCCCCCGGTTTCAGCTGTAACGTAATTTTACTTTGCAGCTTGTCCACACTCTCCTGGGCCAGCAGGCTCACCTGCCGGTGCCAGTTTCCCGCGTGGGCGTCCCCCTCAATGCCGTGGTCGGGAATCAGATGGATACAATCCACCGGATGCTTGGAGATTCCCCGCACCTCACTGATACAGACCGCCAATACTTCAGCCATGGTGTTCCACCCCGCAATCTTCGGAATTGCCCCGCAGCACGTCCAGCCCATGGCCCAGGGCGGGCAGCACCGCGGACAGATTTTCCACCGCCGCCTTCCGGCTGCCGGGCAGATTGACCATCAGAGTTTTCTTTCGGATGCCCGCCACGCCCCGGGACAGGCAGGCCCTGGGGGTGATTTGCAGACTGGCATAGCGCATGGCCTCAGGAATCCCCCGAGCTTCCCGCTCCAGCACCGACAGTGTAGCCTCCGGGGTCACGTCTCTGGGAGAAAATCCGGTACCCCCGGTGGTCACCGCCAGGGCCACCTCCAATTGATCGCTGCACTGAATGAGTTCCTGTCGGATCTGTTGGTAGTCATCCGGGATAATACAGGTCTTTACCACCCGATACCCGGCCTGGGTCAGCAGCTCCACCAGGGCGGGACCAGAGGTGTCCTCCCGTTCGCCCCGGCTGCCCTTGTCGCTGACGGTAATCACCGCCGCAGAATATTCCATTCCCATCAGTCCTTTCGCTCAAAGGTGCCCGACTTGCCGCCGGTCTTTTTCAGCAGCCGGATCTGATCAATGACCATATCCCGCTGCACTGCCTTACACATATCATACACGGTGAGGGCCGCGGCGCTGACCGCCGTCAACGCCTCCATCTCCACCCCAGTCTGGCCGGAGCAGGTGACGGTGGCTTGAATCCGGACGGCCCAGGGCTCCTCCTCCAGCTCCAGGGCCACCTCCACCCCGGAGATCGGGATGGGGTGGCACAGGGGAATCAAATCCGGGGTACGCTTGGCCCCCATAATCCCCGCCAACTGGGCCACCGTCAGCACATCCCCCTTTTTGCAGCCTCCGGTGCGGATCAGTTCAAAGGTGTGCTCATTCACCAGCACCCTTCCCTCCGCCACGGCGGTGCGCTGAGTTTCGGGCTTCTGGCCCACATTCACCATCCGGGCGTGGCCCCTCTCATCAAAGTGGCTGAACTCCTCCATCTCTCTCATCCTCCAATTCGGTTCATGGGCCGGCCTCCGGCGGTGGGTTGGCCGGGCTTCAAAGGCTGATGGCTCTGGGGTTTGGCCCGAATGGCCTCCGCCAGAGTGTGCCGCAAATCCATCCCGTGCAGCCCACGCAAGGAAAATTCCTTGTCAGAGTGCAGACAAGGCTTCAGCTTGCCGTCGCTGGTGAGCCGCACCCGGTCACAACAAGAACAGAAGTCATGGCTCACCGGGGAGATGAGCCCCACCCGTCCCCGGGCCCCCGGCAGCTGGTATAGCCGGGCCACCCCCTGGGATCGCTCCAGAGGCTTTAACTCCGGCACCCGGTCCAGCACCGTATCACAGGGCAAAAAGGCCTCCGACGGAAACTCCGCCCCGGGACCCAGGGGCATCAGCTCAATGAACCGCACCTCCAGATCCTCAAGGCGGGTCAATTCCACCAGTGCGGGGATCTCATCCTCGTTGAAGCCACCCACCAGCACTGTGTTGAGCTTGATGGGGGTAAGACCCGCCCGGCGGGCGGCCTCAATGCCCT
>CABRZO010000001.1 GCA_902475455.1 uncultured Eubacteriales bacterium | reverse complement strand
GCCGTTGAGCAGAAGTTGATGGGAGACGAGAAACAGACGGTGAGCAGGGCCATCAATCTGCTAGCCCGGCAGATCGACCCCAAAGCGGGGGAAACGGACGAGACCAAGTGAGTCTGAAATAATGGGATACAGTTCAAAACCGGCAGGATCTGAGATCCTGCCGGTTTTGAGCTGTGTATGGGAGGAAGGGGGGCGTGCTAACAAATATTGCGTCGTTGTCAGGTAATCAAGGGAGTAATTGTGGTGGCCCATAGAAAACTGATGGGCAGAATCAGAACCATAGCTGGTGTCATATCCGCTACGGGAAAATTGCGGATGTTTGCCATTCGGAATCCGGTAGCCAGCATGATGACACCGCCACAGGCCTTGAAATCGTCGATCATGTCGGCAGTAGTCAAAGGGTAAATCACCCCGGCCAGCAAGAATAGTGCCAGGAAAATACAGAATTGAGGCAGGGCAATGACGGAGACAATGGCCCCCAGGCTACAGGCAAAAATAGCAGCCGTGAAAAAGTCCAGAATTGCTTTGGCAATCAGAATGCTGTGATCCCCTGTGAATCCTGCCGCAATGGAGCCGTAGATCCCTGTCCCGCTGGCGCAGAACAATACGATGGCTGTCACCAACAGCTGGGAGTGCTCCGAGTCCTCAGACTGAACAAAGCGTTGGGCGGCGCTGTTGATACGGCGGCCTAAACCCAGCAGCAGCCCTGCGGTACTGCCCAGGATCAGGGAGAACACCACGGCCGGCATGTGCTTCATGAGAAAGATGCTGCTGATGCCCATTGCCATAGAGCAGGCGCCAAAGACCAGATTCAACTGGCTGGTAAATTGTTGACTGATTTTCCCTTTGATGAGGGCTCCGCAGAGACCGCCCAACAGGACGGCTGCGGCATCAATAATGACACCAATGGGCATGAGAACGCATCCTTATCAGATAGTTTTTTGCTCAGACAACGAGCTGTCAGTTCTTGGCCTCGGAATACCGGGTTCTGATGGCGATAAAACAGCCCAAGGAGGCCAGGGACAGAATCACGCAAACCACATACCCGGGTACATAGGAGCCGGTCAGATCCCGGATGGCGCTCATCATGACCAGGGCAAACAGCCGCAGAATATTTTGGCCAATGTTGACGTAGCGGTTTACGTTCAGGTACTCGGTGGCGCCAAAGACGTTGACAATCATGGAGGGGTTCAGGTTGGGAGCGCCGCCGATGACCGCCGCGATGCCGATGACCGCCATGGCCACAATGACGATGTTGCCGTTTCTGGCCATGACCATGGCAACAGACATCAGCAGAAAGCCGACAGCCAGGGTATAGCAGGATTTTTTCGTGCCGATTTTGTCATCCAGCCAGCCCCAGAAGTAGCTCAGGGGAATGCCTACCACGGCGGAAATGGTCATCAGATTCAAAACGGTGTTCTGGTCAACGCCGATCTGAATGAAGTGGGGGAACAGTAGGGGCATGACGCAGTTGGAGACCAGCATCATGAGGCCGAAGCCCAGCATGATGCACCAGGCCTCCTTGCAGCCCAGCAGCTGCTTGAGGCTCCATTTGGCGGTGGCGCCGGTGTCGCTCACTTCCTCGGGAGGCTCGGAGGAGTTGTCGGCGTGAAGGCCCACATCCTCGGGCAGGTAGGGCACGAAGAGAAATGCCAAAACGCCAAAGACCAGAATGGCCACGCCAAAGACCACAAAGATCAGCTGGAAGGAAATGCCCCGGGTCAGCAGCCGCTGGATCACAGGGACGCAGACGGCGGTGGAGAAGGGGGCGCCAATGGTGACAAAGCCCAGCATCCGGCCTCGGGAGGAGACAAACCAGTTGGTGATGATGGCGGTGCCCAGAATCAGCATGGCCGCCGCGGTGATGTTGATGACTACCAGACAGACAAAATACAGGGGATAGCTTGCCTCAGAGAAGGCCAGCCCGATGGTGGCCAGGCCGGTCAGCAGGATCAGAGCCAACAGCATTCCCCGGCCCCTGTGCCGGATGAGCCAGCTGCCGATCAGGAAGGTGGTGACAATGGAGATGTAGCCGCCCAGCGTGATGGGCAGGCTGACCTGGGTGGCCGCCCAGTCGGTGAAGTGGGCCATGAAAATGTTGGTGCCGTCCACCAGCAGGAAGGTTTGCAGGAAAAACAACAGGAATACGGTAATGGCGATGGCAATTTTACAGAGATGATAATTTGCAGCTTTTTGTTTCATGATGGTTTTCCCTCCCTGTGATTATCAGCTCAGCTGTTGCCGGAGGAACAGCTCGATTTCCTCAAAGGCTACCATGGCCTCCGGATAGTCCCAGAGATCCAGCGGGTAGGTGTGGATCATATCCTTGCCCACATGCAGGCGGATGTCCACTCCGGACTTGGCGGCGGTGCTGGTAAAGATCAGTGCATCTTTCAGCAGTACCTCGGCGCCGCCGGCGCTGAGAAAGACCGGGGGATAATCCCTCAGGTCGCCGAAGGCCGGGGAAATCAGCGGATCAGACTTGTCCGCCCCGGGGGCGTAGACGTTCAGCACCTGATCGCTGTCGTCCAAGCCCTCCAGTACTGTGCCTTCCGCCGGGGTGACAGCGTCAGTGACCGGGGACATGGCGATAATGGCCTTAGGCATGGGAATTCCGGCGGCCTTGGCCTGAAAGGGAATGCCCAGGGAAAGGGTGGCTCCGGCGGATTCACCGCATACCACAATCCGGTCGGCGGAATACCCCAGATCCAACAGCGCCCGATAGCCGGCAAAGGCGTCCTGGGGGGCGGCAGGGAAGGTGTGTTCCGGGGCCAGCCGGTAGTCGGCGGAAAAACAGGTGATGCCAAGCCGATGGCTCAGCTCCATCAGGAAGGGGAGGGGGATACCGGAGGAGCCGAGGGTGAATCCACCGCCGTGAATATAATATAGCAGATCTCCGGAGGCTTGGCTAGGGTGGACCCATTTGCCGGAAATGGAACCCGCGTTGCCCGGGGTCCAGGTCACATCGTCGTACTGTCGCAGCTCTGCCGTGACAGCAGCATCCATCTCTGCCCGCAGTTCCGGCAGGGACTTTCCTTCAAAGCGAGTGCGTTCCCAGATGCTGCCCCGGCGATGGGTAAATTGTTGACTGGGCATATGTATCTCTCCTTTCTCAACTAAAACGGGGGCTTGGTAAACCCATCCTAGCACTGGAAAATTTCCAGCACAAACATCAAATCACCTTGCGAATACAAGTAAAAGCTTGTATGATAAAGAAAAGGGGTGAGGATATGAACTTCCGGAGCTTTAAATATTTCCTGACAGTCTGCGAAATGGGCACCATCAACGCCGCGGCCCGAAAGCTTTACATCTCCCAGCAGTCTCTGAGCCAGCACATCAAGAAAATGGAGACCGAGGTGGGGGCCCAGCTCTTTCATCGGGACAATCCGCTGGTGCTGACCCAGGCGGGGAAGTGTGTCTACCGGGCAGCCAAAACCGTGATGGAGACCCTGGACCGGATGGAGCAAGAGGTGGCCGACTGCAGCGGCGCCAGGGCGGTGGAGCTGACCATCGGCATGATCGACTACGGCACCCCGGACTTCTTTGCCCCTCTGGCGGAGCTGTTCATCAAAAAGGAACCCCAGGTGCTGGTTCTGACCCGGGAACTGTATTCCGGGGATCCGATTCCGACGGATGTGCCGTTGTTCCTGAGCCCCAGGGAATTGGGGGGAAACTATCGCAGTGAGCTGCTGTTCTGCGACCGACTGGTGGTCTGCGTGGCCGACAGTCTGCTGAAAAAGCGGTATCCGGATTGGCGGCAGCGGAAGGAGCGTCTGCGGCAGGGGGATATCAGCGCCCTGGAGGGATGTCCGTTTTTGAAGCACGTCAACACCCCGTTACAGGACATCACTGAACGGGCCTTTGAGCAAAATCATTTTGAGCCCCAATATTTGCCTGTCATGGGTAAGGTGTCCACCATGAGTCGTCTGTGTGCCGATGGACAGGGGGCCATGACCACGCTGCAAAACGCAATGAAACACATAGAGAATTTACCTGGTTATCTGGTGCCCAATGTTCCCGACCAGATTCCGGCCAGCTACATCTGTTATGAAAAAGATACGGTACTTTCAGGGCCGGCAGCCCGTTTTTTAGACATTACTCGCCACTATTTTAAACGAAAAGAAGCATAATCCCCTGGATCAAGTCAGGCCGCTGTCTTCGGACAGCGGCCTTTTCTTGTGTCGAAATATGTTAGACATACAAGTATTTACTTGTAGGATAAAGTTTTTTATGTGTTTGTGCCTTGCTGTGGAAGCTATTATGATTGAACTAGAGTCCGGCGAAAAAAACTCGCGCATCTGTGCAATTTGTACAGGATGGGCTGCCGGAAAAGAGGAGAAAGGAGAGAGTATATGCCTCCACATCATCAGACGCTGAAAGGAAATTTGGGCAAAGTGGACCGCACCATTGTCTCGGTGGTCCGGGTTATTTCATATTTGTCCGCTGTTTTTCTGATTGGCATTATGTTCGTCGCGTTTTTCAACGTGCTGGGTGAAAAGATCCTGCACCAGGGAATTCCCGGGTCCACGGAGATTGTCAAATATCTTCACGTCCCGGTGGTGTTCCTCAGTGCGGCCTATGTCACCCTGGACCGGGGCCAGACGGCCATCGATCTGTTGAGCCAGCATTTCCCCAAGGCGATCCGCACCGTCACCACCACCTTCAATTTCCTGTTGGGGGCGGCGATCTCCGTGTTCATCGGCTATCGGGGTCTGGTTCAGATGGGAAAACATCTGAAGACCCATGCCAGATCTTCCGTCACCGGCTTCGGCTTTCCGCTGTGGCCCTTTTCGTTTATTTTTGCCCTGGGCTTTTTTATGATCGCCTTTGCCTTCCTGTGGAGCATTGTGCGTTATTTTGCCCTCAAAGAGGAAGAACCCGGGGATGCCGGAACTGAGGAAGGAGGCGCTGTGGCATGAGTGCTGGAGCAATCATTGGACTTGTAGTGTTTGGCTTGATGATGGTGCTGATCTTTATCGGCTGCCCCGTGTTCGTCTCGCTGCTGTCCGCCGCCTTTGTGGGCTTTTTGTGGATTGCCGACGGCAATCCGGCCATGCTGCTGAGTAAGTTTACCGCCACACCCTTTGATTTGGCGGCCAATTACAATTACGCGGTGTTCCCAATGTTCATGTTGGTAGGAGCCCTAGCGGGAGAGACCGGCATCGCCGGCGGCGCCTTCCAGGCCATGCACGCCTGGCTGGGCCGAATCCGGGGCGGTCTGCTGTTTACCGTTATTGCCGCCAACGCCGTGTTTGGCGCCTGCTCCGGCTCTTCCGTGGCGGGCGATGTGGTCTTCGGCAAGCTGGCCATGCCTCAGCTGGAGCAGGCCGGTTACAGCCGTAAGTATTCTCTGGGCTGCATCACCGCCTCCGGCGCCCTCTCCACGCTGATCCCTCCCTCCATGGCCATCATCATGTTCTGCATGATCTCGCCCATCTCCATGAATGTGGGCACCGCCCTGATGTGCGGTATCGGCCCCGGCCTGCTGACGGCGGTATGCCTGGCGGCCACCGTGCTGCTGATCAGCCTGTTTGCCAAGGGGAGCATCCCTCCTGGCGGCGGCCCCAAGGTCTCCGTACTGACCAAGCTGAAGTCCCTGACGCTGCTGATCCCGATTTTCTGCCTGTTCGGCCTGATTATCGGCGGCACCTTCGCCGGCTGGTTCACCGCCACGGTGGGCGGTGCCTTCGGTGCGGTGGCGGTAACCGTCTATGCCTTTGCCAAGCGGGTGCCCCTCAAGCGGATCCTGTGGAACATGTGGGATTCCGCCTGCATGGAAGCCGGAGTATTTCCCATCATCATTGCCGGCCAGCTCTTTGGTTCCTTTGTCTCCGCCACCCATTTGGCGGATGATCTGGCCAATCTGATTGCCAGCATCAACGCGCCTCCCTTCCTGATTTTCTGCCTGGTGCTGCTGCTGTACATCTTCTGCGGCTGCTGCATGGATGTGGTGTCCATCATTATCATCACCGTGCCGGTGGTGTTCCCGGTGCTGAACGCCCTAGGTTACAGCCCCTATGTGCTGGTCATCACCCTGTGCTTTGTCTGCGAGATCGCCGGACTGACACCCCCCATCGGTATGAACGTCTTTGCCACTTCCAACGCCCTGCGGATCAGCTCCAGTGAGATCTTCTCCGGCGTCGTCCCCTACTTCGTCTGCGAGATCATCGTGGTGCTCATTGTGGCGCTGTTCCCCCAGATCTGCCTGGGGCTGCCCACGCTGCTGGGCGCGGCGGGATTGTGAAGCCCTTGCACAGGAAAGGAGAGCTGCTATGCTCAGTCAAGCCTATTTGAACTTCCGGGAGGCCATGGCAAAGCTGCCGCCTCCGGGCTCCATGCCCCCCGACGCGTTGCCTCCCGAGGGAGTTTATCTGTTCGGAGGCGCCACCCCTGTTCCTGCGGGGGTGGATATCCGCCAGGATGAGATCAGTGGGGTGCCGGTGATCTGGGCCCAGCCCCAGGGGGCGCCGGAGGATAAACTGCTCCTCTATCTCCACGGGGGCGGGTTCCAGGAGGTCCCGCCGGGAAAATACCTGAAGTTTCCCTTTGTGGGGGAGCTGGCCCACCGCTCCCAGCTGACATGTGTGGCGGCGGATTACCGGCTGATGCCCCGGCATCACTTTCCCGACACCATTCACGACGTTTGCCGGGTCTATCAGGGGCTGCTGGCCTCGGGATATGCAGCGGAAAACATCGGCGTGGTGGGGGAGTCCGCCGGCGGAAACCTGACCCTGGTGCTGTGGCTGTGGTGCAGACAGTACGGCATCACCCCGCCGGGAGCCCTGGCCGCCCTGTCTCCGGCCGTGGATCTCTCCGGCACCGAGGCAGAGATCGGACGCCGGCTGGCTCCGGGCCGTGACTTGACGGCCCCGCTGATCTCCCCCCGATACGGTGACTACACCGGCTTGCAGCGGGTGTTTGTTCAGTACGGCACCGACGACCTGGACGCGGTGCTGAAGGGCCCCGGGGAGGAGATGATCCGGGCCATGGAAGGGCAGGGGGTGGAGGTGGTCTACGACCGCTGGGGCGGTCTGGGCCATGCCTTTGCCACGGATGTGGGCCTCTATCCCGAGGCGGATGAGGCGTGCCAGCGGGCCATCGACTACTTGAAACGAGAAATTCACGCCTGATTTGGTGAGTCCGTATCGCTGAGGCGATACACCAATATAAAAGAGGACTGAAATGAAGGAGGAACAACCATGAAAAAACTAGCTGCGCTTTTTCTGGCTCTGGCGATGACCGTCGCTCTGGCCGCCTGCGGAAACTCTGCCGCCCCCGGCAGCTCCGCCCCGGAAAATGATACTGCCCCCACCAGCTCGGAGGGCTCCGGCGCTAATGATGCCGCCTTCAGCACGGAGGACGGCGAGGCCCAGCCCGCCGCCGAGGGGGACTTCACCCCCATTGACTGCGATCCCCTGGAGATCAGCTTCTCCACCACCTATAACCAGACCGAGACCGGCGGCCAGGTGATCCAGCAGTGGATCGACTATCTGGCAGAGTACTCCAACGGCAATATCACGGTGGATCCCTACTGGGGCGGCACCCTGTACGGCGACGTGGATGTGCTGGACGGCCTGTCTTCCGGTGCCATCAACATGACCACCCTGGGCCACATGCCCCATCTGAATACCCTGGTCTACCTTAACTTCCCCTCCTTTGCGCCTGGCGGAACCGAGGCTGCCCTGGATTACTTCACCACCATCATGTTTGAAAATGAAGAGACCGCTTCCCTGGTGCAGCAGGAGGCTGCCGACAACGGCATCATCTATCTGAATGTGCTGCCCGGCGGCGCCAACGTGTTCTGCACCACCTATGAGTTCACCGACCTGGACTCCCTGGTCAGCAACAGCAAGTCCTTCGGCAACATCGACGCCACCGTCTTTGAGGCGCTGGGCTTCCAGGTCACTGCCATCGGCCCTGCCGACGGTTATGACGCCCTGCAGCGCGGCCTCATCGACTCCACCCAGATGGGCCTGACCCCGCTGGTGTCCATGCAGTACTACGACATTGCGGACTACTGGGCTCTGGACGGCACCTACGCCGCCGGTAACTTCATCTCTGCCAACCTGGATTGGTGGAACAGCCTCAGCGAGGATCAGCAGTCCATCATCCGGGCCGCCTCCGACGCGGTGCAGGCCTGGTCTTGCGCTGAGTTTGAGGACGAGATTGAGACCGGTCTGAGCACCATCGAGGCGGAGACCGGCAACCCCATTGTGGAGCTGTCCGACGAGGATATCGACCGGATCTGGGCCGCCAACTTTGAGGCCAAGGTCCAGTCCGCGCTCAGCATCGCCGAGGCCAACGGCAAGACCGAGGGCATGGTCAAGATTCTGGAGCTGGCCGCTGAACTCACCGGTTACGATTGGTCCTACCAGGGCTGACAGATCGGGAGTTCCCCTGACCACCGCACTTTGACAGGGGGACAGCATCCGCTGTCCCCCTGCTTTCCACTGGCCTGGGCCAGAACTGAAGGGAGCCGTTTATGGATTCGTTTACCATCACTGTCACCGGCATTACCCGCCGGGAATATCTGCAGGCGTGCCGGGAAAACGCCAAAAGGCTGTATCTGATCCTGGCGGCGGCCATGGTTGTCATCTGCGGGGTCATTATGCTGGCCACCGGCAATGTCAGCGCTGCGGCCTTTGTGGGCCCGGTGCTGGTGTTTTTAATGGCTGTGGCAGCCTATGAGCTGATGACCCGACTGAACTATAAGGGGCAGCTGGAACAGGTAGACCCGGTGGAATACCACTTTGACGGGCTGCGCTGGCGGGTCAAAAACGGCCAGCAGGAGGTCAGTGTTGATTGGCGGGGGACCGTCAAGCTGCACAGGACAAAAGACTGCCTATTCCTCTATAACGACAGTGCCAGCGGCAATCTGATTCCGCTGCGCCAACTTACGCCGGAGCAGGAGCAATGGATCTTCCAGTGGTATCAGAATACCCGGAAACTGGCCCGACAGTATGAGCGGGAGCAGATGCGCCAGGAGCGGGACAAGTTCCGTCGGGACCATCAAAACCTGCGCCCGGGCGGGGCCGGCCCCGCCTGGGGTCCGCTGAAAAACCGGCGGAAACGATAACGCACCGGCGGTTTTGCCGCCCAGGAACCCATGTATAAAGGAGCGTGCCACAATGAAAAGCAAGTATCCCCATATTTTTGCCCCTCTGGCACTGCGGGGCTATGTGTTGAAAAACCGGCTGGAATCCGCCAACTCCATGCCGCATTTTATCCAGGGCCCCGAGACCTATCCCGGTCAGGGGACCATCACCCATTTTGCCAACCGGGCCAAATCCGGGGCGGCCATCGTATCCATCTCAAATTTCTCCTCCGGTCCCCATCGGAAGAATTTTGACATGGATATGGACTTCAGCCATATGCCCCATTTTGATATTTTTGATACCGAAAGTCAGAACTATCTGCTGCACCTGACGGATACCATTCACTTCCATGGCTCCATTGCCAACGCCTGCCTCATGTGGGGGCCGCCGGACGACTATATGCTGCGGTACAAAAAGGGCGGAGAGCTGCCGCCCCCTCCCGGGGCCAACGGCGTGGCGGGGGACCCCACCATGTCCTTTGTGCCCACCTTTGAGGCGGAGTACGAGTATCAGCAGATTCCCTCCCATCTGCGTCCGGCGGAGTACACCGAGGAGCAGCTGGACCAGATCGCCGAGGCCTATGCCCAGCAGGCTGCCATTGTGCGCAAGCTGGATTTTGACATGATCAGCCTCCACTTCGCCTACCGCATGAATTTGCCCTCCAAAATGTTCTCCCCTCTGGCCAATAACCGGACCGACGAGTGGAACGGCAGCCTGGAAAACCGCATGAAATATCCGCTGCTGGTGCTGAGAAAGGTGCGGGAAGCGATCGGTCCCAAAGCGATTCTGGAGATTCTCTGGTCCTTTGAGGATCTGCCGGGGGGCTATACCATCGACGACACGGTGGCCTTCCTGAACCAGGCCAAACAGTATGTGGACATTGTCCAGCTGCGGGCCAACGACGGAGTGCCCGCCCATCCCACCAGCTTTGAACTGAAACACGAGCCTTTCCTGGAGCAGGCTGCCTACATCAAGCAGCGGGTGCCCGGTCTGCTGATCGCCGGCATCGCCGGTTATTTTGATCCGGAGGTCATGGAACGGTCCCTGGCAGAGGGAAAGCTGGATCTGATCGCGCAGGGCCGGGCCTGGATCTCCAATCCGGACTACGGACACAAGCTGTTGGAGGGCCGGGCAGAGGATCTAGTGCCCTGTCTGCGCTGCAACCGGTGCCATGGCCGTTCCGAGGGAGATCCCTATCAGTCCGTCTGCTCGGTCAATCCCTTGATCGGCATGGAGCATGAGCTCCAGCACCTGATCCGTCCAGTGGAGCGCAAAAAACGGGTGGCGGTGATCGGTGGCGGCCCCGGTGGAATGCGCTGTGCCCTGGATCTGGCGGATCGGGGCCACGATGTGGTGCTCTACGAGGCCAGTGACGCCCTGGGCGGGGCCATCAAACATGCAGACTATGCTGATTTCAAATGGACTCTAAAGCAGTTTAAAGACTATCTGATTGCCCAGGTGGGCAAGCGGAACAATATTCAGGTCAGACTGAACACACCGGCAACCCCTGCCCTCATTGAGGCGGAACAGTTTGATGCCGTGGTGGCGGCTCTGGGGGGCGTGCCTGCCAAGCCTCCCATCCAGGGGCTGGATCAGGTCAAAAAGGTCTGGTATTCCGCTGAGGCCTACGGCGGGGCGGAGCAGATGGGACAGAACGTAGTGGTCATCGGCGGCGGTGAAGTGGGCCTGGAGGCCGGCATCAGGATTGCCCAGACCGGACGCCAGGCCACGGTGCTGGAGATGCGCCCCATGCTGGCCATGGACGCCACCAAGATCCACTACCGGGAGCAGATGGATGAGATGTGGCAGAAGCTTCCCAACTTCACCGGACTGGTCAATGTCACGGTGACGGCGGTCACCGACCATTCCGTGACCTATGTGGACCAGGCGGGCCAGAGCCACACCCTCCCGGCGGATGATATTGTGGTGGCCGCTGGAATGAAGGGACAGACAGAGCGGGCCCTGGCCTTCTATGGCAGTGCGCCGGAGTTTTATCTCCTGGGCGACTGCAAAAAGCCCGGCACCATCCAGACCACCATTCGCCAGGCGTTTGCGGTGGCCAGCGGAATTTGATTTTGTACAATTCATCCAGCATACCGGGACTCCTCTTGGTTACCTGAAATCACAGTCCTTCAAAACCGTATAACGTAGGAAAGCGCGCTGCAAGCAATTGCAGCGCGCTTTTTGGTTGGGATCTTTCAAGAAAAGAGCGTTCAGCGCGAAACGTTTTGCCGGAAGGAGAAGTGCTTTTCTCCCTTCCAACGGGGGAGGGCGGCCAGCAGTGCTACTATCAGACAGATGCCCACCAGGGCGGGCAGGGGGAATCGCTCCCAGAGCGGGTAACTGGCAGTGCCAATGACGGTGGCCCGGGAGGGGAGGGCAGACAGTGAGTCCCGGCCAGTGCAGTAGTGGGTCAGGGCATCCCGGAGGGTGAAGCCGGTGTCCTGATGGGTGCCCGGAAGCTGATAGTCCAGGGAGCCCTCCAACAACGGGGCGGTGGTCACCAGGGTATATTGGACGGTTTCGTCCGCCGGGTCCAGCTCGGCGCCATTCCGGGAGATCGAGAGTACCCGCTCCCCGGCTGGGGCGGAGGCGTCATAGGTCCAGGAGAAGCCGGAGACCTGAGGAAAGCCCTGCCAGGCGGAGCGCTCCGAATCGATCTGCTCCGCCTGGTTGGTCACCAGATGACTCACGCCGGTTTCCAGCAGATCGAAGAGCTGGGCGGCGGAGATCGAGACCATAAAGAGAGAATCGTCCTGCGGGATAATCCGCTCCAAATCGCTGGCAAAGACTGCGCCATGGGCCAGGGTGCCCTCCATAGCCTCGGCGGGGAGCAGGGCGAAGTCGGCGCCGCAGCACTCCCGGGCCGCATCGGCGCACAGATTGCCCAGGGAGGTCTCGGCACAGGTGTCCGGAAGTCCCTCTTCCGAGGTAAAGTCGGTCTCCGCCTGGATCAGCGCTTCCTCCAAGGCGGCAGCCTGGGGCAGCAGCGGCTGCAGCAGCAGGGGACACAAGGCCAGGGCCAGCAGAAGTCGGAGTAGTTTCATGGTTGGTTTTCCTCCTGGTTGGATTGGGCCACCTGGCGCCAGGCGCCGGGGGTCATGTGGACTATCCGCTTGAAAATACGGTTCATGGTCCAAGCGGTAGAGTAGCCCACCTGCAGGGCCACATCGTTGAGGGGGAGATCCGTGGTGGACAGCAGCTCCTTGGCCCGGCGTACCCGCTTTTCGTGGATGTAGTCGGGCACGTTGATGCCAACCTCCCGTTTGAAAATCCGGGAGATATAGGAGGGGCTCAGGGAGAGGGCGTCGGAGAGCATGGTGACGGACAGGTCGGGGCAGGTATAGTGTTCATCCAGAAAGGCGGTGATCTTCTGGGTGGTGCTGGAGCACTCGCTGCGGCGCTTGCCGGAGCGGCTGATGAGATAGTCAAAAAAGGAGTGAATGACCTCCTCCAGCTGCTGCTGGGTCTCGGCTTTCTGAATGGCGGTGCGCCAGTCCAGGGAGAGGATGCTCTTGGAGGAGAAGGTGTTGGAGGTGGCGATGTCCTCGGCAGCGCTGAGGCACAGCCGCATCACGCTCTTGAGGGCGGGCACATTGCAGCCGTTGTTGGCCAGGACGTACAGTTCCATCTCGTAGAGGGCCTGTTCCGCCTTGACAAAATCCTCCGCCAGCAGCGCGCTGTAATAGGTCTTTTCCGTGGGAGAGGATAGGGCGTGGGGGGCGGCAAGAAACTGCTGGCAGTCCTGAGGCCCCAGCACCGGCCGGGGACCGGCCACAAAGTCACAGTACTCCTTCATGGTGAGCATCCACTCATAGATGCTGTAGGTCTCGGTGACATCCTGGAAGGGGGTGGAGAGCACCACCTCCAGAGTCACATTAAAGCTCTCTCCGATGGTGCGTACCATGTCCTCACAGCCGTGGTACAGGCCGTCCAGGATCTTCTCCAGCTCGGATCGGGGGGTGTCCTCTCCGGTGTTGGCCAGATTGACCAGAAAGACACAGGCGTTTTTCCGCTCCACGCCGAAGGCAATGTTGCGCTGATTTAGCATGGTGGAGAAGGTGTGGCTGACCACCTCGTACATCCGGCGGAAGTCCTCAAAGAAGAAGTGGCCGTCACAGGTTTTCAGCATGTAGGATTCATAGTCCTCCAGACGGACATAGATCAAGCAGTAGCTGGTCCAGCGGAAGCCAAAGATCTCGCTGTGCAGGATGTCCTGAAGCTGTTGACGCAGATTTTCAATGACGTGGGTGTGGGTGTTGTCCTCCAACAGATGGGTGAGCAATCGGTCTGCACTCATGAATCTCAGGTCCTCGTGTTTTTGAGCGTAGGATTGGCAGAGCAGATGGAACTGGTCGGTGACCGGCTGGTCCTCCAGCCGGGCGCAGAGCTCCCGGGGCAGCAACTGGGCGGAGCGCCGGAAGGAAAAAAACACCCGGTATCCCAGCGCCGCCAGTCCGCCTGCCTCCGCCAGGGAGAGCAGCAGCAGCACCAGGGCCCGGCCCGGGCCGGAGAGAGAGGACACCGTGGCCAGTAGTATGGTGCCCGCGGCCAAAAAGCAGAGCAGGGAGAGCAGGAAGAGAGAACAGAGCAGATTTTTATGGGATTTCATGGGGGAATCTCGCCTCCAGCGCAGCTTTTTCGCCAAAATTCGATTGTAATTATTATAGCGCAGCCCCCAGGACTTTTTCAAGAAATCCCGGAATTTAGGCCACAAAAAACCGCTGTAAAAAGTGAACGAAATGGTGTGAAAAATCGAAAAAAGCAGAATAAAACAGCTGAATTGTATGACGGATGTCACATATGAGGGTGGACTTCAGAATGTCACAGTCAGATTCTCCGCCTTTTTTGCCGCCTCTGTTCAGACCTTCAACCTCCTCAAAAACGGAACACTGCAGGATTTGGCAGCCAGGTCAGTTTTTCCACCTTGCATTTGACGGCCGAGGTTTTTATACTCGCAACCATCACAGGGCGACGGGCCCGGGACACAGTTCATCCCGGGCACACCCGGACGGACAGCCGGCAGCGCAGAACAGCCGGAGCGACGGGACGCCCCACACAGACCACATCATTTCAAATCAAGAGGAGGAAACACGATGAAACAACACGGTATCTTCAGACGGCTGGCCGGGCTGGCCCTGGCGGCGTCCATGGTATTCGGGCTGGCGGCCTGCGGCAACGGCAGTACCTCTGCCTCCGGTACCTCCACCACCAGCGGCTCCGCCGGCAGTTCGGCCCAGACAGTTCAGACCGATGCCGCCATTGCAGTGGGCTCCACGGCCCAGCAGTTCCTGGGCCATTTTGATGCCAGCCAGTACTTCAGCACCGAGTGCTCCACCGCGGCCACCTACCTGCTCTATGACCAGTTGTTCAGCATCGGCTCCGACGGCCAGTGGTATTCCGACATTCTCAGCGACTACTACTGGTCCGAGGAGGTGGAAAATCAGCTGGTTCTGGAGCTGAAGGACGGTATCTATTTCTCCAACGGGGATCAGATGACCATGGAGGATGTGCTCTACTCCATGCAGCGCTTTGCCCAGTCCTCCCGGGGCGGCACCAACTTCACCGTGGTGGACTTTGACGCCAGCTCTGTTTCCGAGGATGGCATGACCCTGTACCTCCAGTACAATCAGCCCTACGGCCCCTGGCAGTCCGGCCTCAATATCTTTGTAATGAACAAGGACTTTGTGGAAGCTCTGGGGGAGAACGCCGACTGGTTCTCCAAGGATTCGGTGTGCGGCTCCGGCCCCTATACGGTGAAGGAGAGCATTACCGACGTGTCCATCACATTTGAAAAGCGGGACGACTGGTGGATGGCCGACGAGGCCGGCGACTCCGCCTCGGTCCAGGAGATCACCTGCTATCGGTATACCGACAACACCACCATGATGGCCGACTACATCAACGGGGTCATCGACGTGGCTATCAACCTCACTGCCAACGACTGTGAAGAGATCTCCGCCGATCCCAGCATGGGCACCTATGTCCCCGTCAGCTCCAACGCCTCGGCGGTGATTGTGCTGAGTCCCCAGAACCAGGATCTGCAGAATGAAAAGCTCCGCGAGGCTATTTGCATCGGCACCGATGCTGCGGCCATCGCCGACCTGACCTGGGGCATTCTGGCCACCCCCTCCACCTCAACCCTGAACGAGTCCAACCCCTACTATGTGGACGGCCATTCCTACGAGTATGACCCGGAGACAGCCAAGCAGCTGGTGGCGGAATGCGGCATTGACAACCCAACCCTGACCTTCGTGACCAATACGGCTACCACCTCCACCACCATTGCCGAGTCCTTCCAGTACTACATGCAGGAGATCGGCGTCAATGTGGAGATTGAGACCTACGATCAGTCCACCGCCGTGGCCGACTACTGGTCCCAGCCCAACGGCACCGACCTGTTTATCAACGGTGCTGCCATCGCCACCGCCACCAATGAGGCAGCGGACGTGTATACCTTCTTCCGGGGCAACTTCTCCTACCAGTGCACTGCTCAGACTGATCCCGAAATTGTGGATCTGCTGGAGGCGGGCCGCAGCACCACTGACGATGCGGAGCGGGCCCAGATTTACAGTGATGTGCAGGATTACTTCTACGATCACTACAGCATGATCCCGGTGGGCCAGTGGAGCACCGCCTACGCCTACAACAGCCGGATCGGCACCTGTGACATTCCCATCACCGGTTCTCCCTCTCTGCGGGACATTACCGTAGTGGGCTGATCCCATTCCGGCGCATGGCAGCCGCCCCCTCCCCGGTCCCCGGGCGGGGGAGGGGGGCGGCGAACCGCGAAAAGGAGAGAAAGTCTATGATCAAATACATCATCAAGCGCCTGCTGCAGATGATTCCGGTGCTGTTGGGCGTGCTGATTATTGTCTTTTCGCTCAGCTATCTGATGCCGGGCGATCCGGTGCTCAACCAGCTGCCGGACAACTATACCCAGGAACAGTACGATCAGGTGGAACATGAGATGGGTCTGGATCAGCCCTATCTGATTCAGCTGGGCCAGTACATCTGGGGGGTGGTGACCAGGCTGGATCTGGGCACCTCCTATATGACCAACCGGGCGGTATCCGCCACCATCGCTGAACGGGTTGGGGTAACCATCCAGCTGGGTGTCCTCAGCGTCTGCGTCACCGTGGTGCTGGGCATCCCCTTCGGCATTATCTCCGCCATCAAACAGAAGACTGCCCTGGACTATACCGTGTCCATTCTGGCGGTGGTGCTGGCCTCCATTCCGGGGTTTTGGCTGGCACTGATGGGCATTGTGGTGTTCAGCATCAAGCTGAACCTGCTGCCAGCCAGCGGACTGAGTACGCCGCTGCATTATGTTTTGCCGGTGGCGGCCAGCGGCATGATGAGTCTGGCCGGTACCACCCGCATGACCCGCTCCAGTCTGCTGGAGGTCATCCGTCAGGACTATATCCGCACTGCCCGGGCCAAGGGCCTGCGGGAGATGGCCATCATCCGTAAGCACGCCCTGAAAAATGCGCTAATTCCGGTGATTACCATGATCGGCGGACAGATTTCCATGGTCATCGGCGGAAACGTCATCATCGAGAGTATTTTCAATATTCCCGGCATCGGCTCCCTGATGGTGACCGGTATCAACAATCGGGACTATCCCACGATCATGGGGATTACGCTGGTCATCGCTGTGTTCGTGTGCTGTATGAACCTGCTGGTGGACCTGGCCTATGCCGCCATTGACCCGCGGATCAAGGCTCAGTTCGCCGGCGCCGGCAAGCGCCGTAAAAAGACCCAGACCGAAGGAGAGGAGGCGAAGGCATGACCGCCGTACCAAAAGACAGACAGGACCAGACGCTGTCCCAGGGCAGCCTGAAAAAGCGCAGCCAGCTGCTGGAGATCTGGGACCGGCTCAAGACCAACAAGCTGGCCATGGTGGGTATGGCCATCGTGCTGCTGTTGATCATTTGCGCCATCTTCGCAGACTGGATCGCCCCCTATGACATCAACATGCAGAACCCAACACAGCGCCTGCTCTATCCCTGCCTGGCCCATCCTCTGGGCACCGACAACTATGGCCGGGACATCCTGAGCCGAATCATCTACGGCGGCCGCATCTCGTTGCTGGTCTCCCTGATGGCGGTGGTGTGCTCCGTGGTGGTGGGCGGCCTGATCGGCGCCGTCTCCGGCTACTTCGGAGGCAAGGTAGACACGGTCATCATGCGCTTCATGGACATGCTGATGGCTATTCCCGGTACCTTGCTGGCCATCTGTGTCTCCTCCATGCTGGGCAACGGCATCTGGCAGACCGCCGTTGCGGTGGCAGTGGGCGGCATTGCCCCCAGCTGTCGTATGATGCGGGCCACCTCCCTCAGCATTCGGGGAGAGGAGTATATTGAGGCCGCCCGGGCCTGCGGCTCCCGGAATCTGCGGGTCATTCTGTCCCACGTGATTCCCAACTGTCTGGCCCCCATCATTGTAGACTGCACCCTGCGGTTGGGAGGCAACATTATGATGATCTCCGGCCTGAGTTTCATCGGGCTGGGCGTACAGCCCCCCACCCCGGAATGGGGGTCTATGCTGAACTCCGGCCGGGAGTTTATCCGGCAATTCTATCCGCTGATCACCTTCCCGGGCCTTGCCATTATGCTGACCATGTTCGGATTCAATATGTTCGGTGACGGCCTCCGGGACGCCATGGATCCCAAGCTGAAGGAGTAATGGATATGAAAGAATTAGAAATCAAAAATCTGACCATCCATTACGTCACCCGTGCCGGCACCGTGCGGGCGGTCAACGATGTCTCCCTGTCCCTGGAGAAGGGAGAGACCCTGGGACTGGTGGGAGAGACCGGAGCGGGCAAGACCACCACCGCCCTGGGTATCCTGAGGCTGGTCCCCAATCCCCCAGGCAAGATCATTGACGGCGAAATCCTGTTTGAGGGCGAAGATGTCATGAAAATGGAGGACGCATCCCTTCGGGCCCTGCGGGGAGGCCGAATCTCCATGATCTTTCAGGATCCCATGACCGCGCTAAATCCGGTGCTGACGGTGGGAGACCAGATTGCCGAGATGATTGCACTTCACTCGGATTGCTCTAAAAGTGAGAGTATGGAGCGGGCCCGGCAGATGCTGGAGACAGTGGGCATTGCTCCCCAGCGAGCCGGAGAGTACCCCCATCAGTTTTCCGGCGGTATGAAGCAGCGAGTGGTCATTGCCATTGCCCTGGCCTGCAACCCGGCGCTGCTGATTGCCGACGAGCCCACCACCGCCCTGGATGTGACCATCCAGGCCCAGGTGCTGGAACTAATGAAACAGCTGCGCAGCCAGTTCAACACCTCCATGCTGCTAATCACCCACGATTTTGGCGTGGTGGCGGAGATGTGCGACAAGTGCGCGGTGATCTACGCCGGAGAGATTGTGGAATACGGCACCACCGAGCGGATCTTCCACAACCCGCTGCACCCCTATACCAAAGGGCTCTTTGACTCCCTGCCCGACCTGGAGCGGGAGATGAGACGGCTGAAGCCCATCAAGGGGTTGATGGCAAACCCCATGGATCTGCCCCCCTGGTGCAGCTTCAGTGACCGGTGTGAGCAGTGCGTGGATCAGTGCAAGCGTTGCGATCCCATTCTGACGGAAGTGGAGCCGGGACATTTTGTCAAGTGCCTGCACTTTGGCCCGGGCAAGGAGGTACCGGAATGAAACTGCTGGAAGTAAAGCATCTGAAGAAGTATTTTCCCACTGCCGATGGTGTTCTCCACGCGGTGGATGATGTTTCGTTTTCTGTGGACGTGGGGGAGACCATGGGTATTGTGGGTGAGTCTGGATGCGGTAAATCCACCCTGGGGAAAAGCATCCTTCGGCTGACGGAACCCTCCTCCGGTGAGGTCTGGTTTAACGGAACAGAGATTACCGGGATCAAACCCAAGCAGTTCAAGCATCTGCGCACTGAGATGCAGATGATCTTTCAGGATCCCTTTGCCTCTCTGGACCCCAGAATGTCGGTCAGTCAGCTGATCGCGGAGCCCCTGGCCATCTATAAACTGACCAAGAGCAAGGAGGAGACCAACCGCAGGGTCAAGGAATTGATGGACACGGTGGGACTGGCGGAGCGGTTTGCCCAGGCCTACCCCCATGAGCTGGACGGCGGGCGCCGGCAGCGGATCGGCATCGCCCGGGCCCTGGCTCTGGAGCCCAAGTTCATTGTCTGTGACGAACCGGTGTCTGCGCTGGATGTTTCCATTCAGGCCCAGGTGCTCAACCTGCTGCAGGATCTGCAGGAGGAGAAAAAGCTGACGTATCTGTTCATTACACACGATCTGTCGGTGGTACGCCATATCTCCAATGAGATCTGCGTGATGTACCTGGGACAAGTGGTTGAGAAATGCGCCTCGGCAGAGCTGTTCCGGAATACGCTGCACCCCTATTCCCAGGCGCTGCTGTCCTCCATTCCGGTTCCCCGGCTGGAGAACCGGCCGGAGCGCATTTTGCTCCAGGGAGAGCTCACCTCCCCGGTCAATCCGCCCAAGTGCTGCCGGTTTGCGCCCCGCTGCCGGTTCGCCACGGAGCAGTGCTTCGCCCAGGAGCCGGAGCTGCGTGAGGCGTGCCCGGGCCATCTGGTGGCCTGCCACCGGGTGGAGGGCGCTACGACTGCCCCCACCGAACCCAACGAGGAATAAAGGAGAATCATTATGAAACGCAGACGGGCATTGATTCTGTATGCCACCATGACCAAGAACACGGAAAAAGTGGCCAATTGGTTTAAAGAGACCTTTGAATATTACAACTGGGATGTCCAGATGGTGCGACTGACTTTAAAAATGGACTGGGCGGCCCTGGAAGGGAAAATCTATTTCGACGATTACGACATCATCTGCCTGGGCAGCCCCATTGTGGCCGGCGCGCCCCTGAAGCCGGTGGCGGACGCCATGGGCCTGAACGGCGACGGAAATCTTCAGGAAGACCTGAAAAAGGAGATGGAAGGCGGACAGGTCAACCCGGAGGCGGTGACCCAATCTCTGGGCGGCCGCTGGCGCAGGAAGGGCGCCCCTTACCCCGGCATTTACTGCAAGGAGAACAACCGTCCCTTGGGTATCGTGTTCACCACCTATGGCGGAGGCTTTTACGGCACCCGGGAGTGCATCGGCACACTGGGGATGCTCCAGGTGTATCTGAGCAATTATGATGTGGATATGGTGGGCAAATTTGCCTGTGGCGGCAAGGAAATGGGCCCCGCCGGCGGTCCGGTGGGCCAGAAGCCCCGGGCCTGGTTTGTGCCCGGTCCCAAGCAGGCGGACGTGCCCTACGCGGACGTGCCCGACGCGGTGGAGTATGAGACCTCGGACGGAAAGAAGTGGAAGGGCTCCTATTTCTTCCACTACAACAACGATGAAAAGCCCGGCAAAAAGGAAGAGATGCGGGCGCGAATCTTCATTTCCGATATTGTGGAGGACTTCTTTATGACCTATGACGGAGAACGGTTTATTTCCGGGTCCGAGGTGGTCTCCATCAGCTGATTGACAGGAGGAAAGCGGCATGTATAAACAGAACTATACTGCGGAACAGATGGCGGACGCCTTTCTGGATCTGCGGGAAATTGAGAATACCATGGGCCGGTATGTCTATGCCATCCAGATGAAGCAGGAGGACACCATTCTGCACGAACTCTGGAGCCGGTTTGAGGACGATATCTGCTATGGCACCAATGATGGATGGTACACCGGTCGGAAGGCGGTGGGCAACTACTATAAGGCCAGATATGAGGACACCCAGAAGCGTTCCCAGCTGATTCAGCAGCTGTTCCCGGAATATCTGGGGGATAAAACCCAGGAGAAGCTCCACGGAGTGGGCGCCATGCAGGTGGATGCCATTTCGCCCCCCTGCCTGGAGATCTCCGGCTACGGCACCACAGCCAAGGGGGTGTGGCTGTTTAACAGCACCATCCATGAGATTCTGGCCAACGGCCCCTATACCATCCAGGAAAACGGTTATTACGCCGTGGACTTCACCAAGGAAGGCACCAACTGGAGGATTTGGCACATGCAGCGCATTGTGGAGACCCGGGCCCCCCAGGAGGTCAACTGGGCGGATTCGTGGCAGCTTCCGGAGCCGGTGCCGGAGTTTGCCCAGCTGGAGGGCCTGACGCTGCCGGAGCCCAACAAGCCGGGTAAGGTGTATGAGGCCTTTTATCCCGGACGCCCCCGGCAGGAAAAGATTCGTCTGCCGGAGCCCTATTATGACTGGGATGACACCTTCAGCTACGGCCCCGACATGCCGGAGTACAAACGCGCCGGTATGAATTTCTGAGAGGAGGTTGACAGACTATGCCCAAGATGATGGGAAGATATTTTTATCGCCGGGAGGCCACGTCGGAGCAGCGGATTCAAAACGTCTGGGAGCGGGAGTCCATCAAGCAGGTGCTGGCCCGGCGGAGCCTGTACATATTCAATCAGGATCGCCAAGGTGAACTGGACAACCTCTGGGTACAGCAGCCGGAAAATCAGGCCACTGCCCAGCTGGGGGCCAACTGGGGCTACTATGTGGGACTGGATCGCATCCGGGCCCACTATGAAAAGGCCTTCCCCGCAGATCAGAAGGACTATTCCTTCCACATGCCCAACGGAACCAACATTGTGCGGATTGCCGCAGACGGCAAGACCGCGTTCTGCCTGATTTACAGTCTGGCCAGCGAGGCCATTGATATGGGGGCCGGGACCCGGGGCTACGATGTTTATGACCGGATCTGGTTTGACATGAAAAAAGAGGGCGACGATTGGAAAATCTGGCATGTCTTTGAGGGCAACGACTTCACGGTGGAAAACGCCGTCAATGTCATGGGCTGGCCCGCGGCGGCCAGAAAGGATGTGGAGCATCCCGTCAATCCCACCCAGTTGGAGTTTGGAACCCCCGACTATCCGCTGGAGGCCTATAACCCCCAGTTCGGCTGGTACGCCTTCCCCCGGATTCCGGACGCCCACGACTCCTACAGCCTGGACATGAGCTGCAGCCTGGAAGCCTGTCTGAAGTTCCGGGCCGGGCGGCTGGCCAAGAAAGATGTAAAATCCCTGTACGAGATGATGGGAGGGAAGTGTCAATGAATTACGACCTGAGTTTGGAGCAAAAGATCCACGCCTGTGAGGCCTTCCTGGATATTGAGTGCGAATGGTCCACCCATGTGTTTTACCATGCCATTGAGGACCGGCCTGGATATACCTCCACCTATAACTGGTCCCATCGTCCGGACTGCTGCGCCACCCATGGGTTTGGCTGCCTGATCGGATATGATCGCTGTGAGGTGGAGTGGCGTACCGGCATCTATGAGGGGACTGACGCAGAGCTCCCCCTGATGCGGGAGCTGTATCCGGAGATCGAGGACAATGACGACTATTTCGGCTTCGCTGTGCACAATCTGGCCTCCAGCGTCATTGAGGTGGCGGAGGACGGCAAGAGCGCCCGATCCTTCTTTGTCACCCCCGGCATGATGGGCCGGCCCTCCACCCCCCAGGGAAACATGATGTTTATGGTGATGTGGGAGCGCTATGGCCAGGATTGGGTCTTTGAGGACGGAGATGACAAGACCGGCGAGTGGCGGCTGCTGCACAACATGGTGGGCGAGGAATTTACACTGATGCTGGACGGCACAAACTACGCCCAGGAGGAATACCGGCATCTGATGGCCACCGGGCAGATTATCTGCCCCATGATGAGCCAGGACAGCCCCAGAAACATTCAGATTCCGGGCCCCACCCATTATGACATCAATCCCGTACAGCTCAGGCAGTTTGAGCCCTCCTGCCCCAAGGCGTATCGCAGCTATGAGGAAACGGAGCATTATATCCCGCCCAGAGGGACCGGGTATCGGGTGATTCAGGTGTTTGACCCGGAGGAGCGGGGCAAGTAAAGGGTGAATGAGATGGAAGGATGCAAATTTCCCAATCTGTTGTCTCCGCTGAAGGTAGGCAATGTGACGTTTAAACACCGGATTATGTCCAGCCCCACTTCCCAGGCCCAGCTTTCCCCGGAAGGGTATCTGACGGCGGAAAACATCGCCTATTACCGGATGCGGGCGCTGGGAGGAGCCAGCCTGGTCACCATCGGCGACTGCATCGTCAACCTAGCCGACGGCAGAAGCCACCCCATGCAGGTGGCCATGGATGACGAGGGAAGTGTCTATTCCCTGACCTGTGCCGCCGATGCCATCCACGCCGGAGGCGCGGTGGCGGGGGTGCAGTTGGATCACGGGGGTGAGCTGTCGGCCCCTGAATTCCTGGCGGAACATACCGTGCCCATGGGCCCATCGGAGTTCGTGGACGAATGGGGGGATTTTATCCGCTCCATGACGGTGGAGGACATGGAACGCATCGCCGACTGCTTTGGCAAGGCGGCGGAACGGGCCAAGCGCTGCGGTTTTGACCTGGTGCAGATCCACGGCGGCCACGGCTGGCTGCTGCACCAGTTTGTCTCTCCGCTGTCCAACCACCGGACGGACGAATTCGGGGGCAGCCTGGAGAACCGGATGCGCTTCCCCCTGATGGTGATTGACCGGGTTCGTCAGGCGGTGGGAAAGGGATTTCCCATCGAGTACCGTATGAGCGGCTCCGAGTTGGTGGAGGGCGGATACGACATCGATACGGCGGTGGAGATGGCCAAGCTGTTGGACGGCAAGGTGGACCTGCTCCACGTCTCCGCCGGTACCCAAAAGGATTTTTACTCCGCGGTGCTGATGCATCCCCCCATCTTTTCCCCCGACGCTCCCTTTGCGGAGTACGCCCGGCAGATCAAAGCGGCGGTCCAGTGCCCTGTGGTGCTGGTGGGGGCCGTCCACGATCCGGAACTTATGGAGCGGCTGATCCGGGATGGCGTCTGCGATGCCGTGGCCCTGGGCCGGGGACTGGTGGCCGACCCCTATCTTCCCCGCAAGGTGGTCCAGGGCCGGGAGGACCTGATCACCCCCTGCCTGCGCTGCCTGGACTGTGAGGGCAGCATGGGGGAGACCAGGACGGTGCGCTGTGCCGTCAATCCCTTCGCCGGCCGGGAGCTGGAGCGGTTCTATGAGAAACCGGCCCGGGCCAGCCGGCGGGTTTTGGTGGCCGGCGGCGGCCCCGGCGGCATGCAGGCCGCCATCACCGCGGCTTATCGGGGCCACCAGGTCATTTTGTGCGAGGCCCAGGATCATTTGGGAGGAGCCCTCCAGTTTGCCCAGCAGGTGGAGTTTAAGAGGAAGCTGAACCTGTTTTGCCAGTCCAAGATCCGCCAACTGAAGGCGGCGGGGGTAGAGGTGCGACTGAATACGCCGGTTACCCCGGAATTGGTCCGGGAGATCCAGCCGGATACCCTGATCCTGGCCCTGGGCGGCAAACCCCTCAGACCCGGCCTGCCCGGCATTGACGCCGATTATGTGCGCTTCGGCGCCGATTGGGAGCAGATGCGGCAGCTGCAAGGTGAGACGTTTGTCATTGCCGGCGGCGGACTCATCGGCTGTGAAACGGCGCTGCATCTGGCCCAGGAGGGCAAACAGGTCACCCTGATTGAACTGCGGGATGAGGTGGCCGTGGATTGTAACTTTATGCACCGGGGCGCCCTGCTGCATGAGCTGCAGGAAAGCACGGTGGAGATTTGTACCGGCCTGCGCTGCACCAGCTTTGAAGGGCACCGGGTTACCGCGGTGGACAGCCAGGGGACGGAGCATCAGTTTGACTGCGATCAGGTCATTGTGGCCATGGGTGTCGTTCCCCGTGCCGACGCGGTGGACGCGCTGCGGGGACTGGTGCCCAACACCATTGTGATTGGCGATTGCGTCAAGGCTGGGCGTATTTTACATGCCACCCGGAGCGGCTGGGAGGCGGCCATGTATCAGATTGACTGAGGAGGAATCAGCGATGAAAAAGATTGCAGTAGTGGGAACCGGAACCATTGGTCATCTGGTGGGTGGCTTTTTGTCCCACGGGGGACATGACGTCACGGTGGTGTCTCAGTTCCGCCGTACCGCTGCCGAGGTGTTTGCCCAGAAGGGAATTACCGTCAAGTTTAATGACCAGGTATTCACCACCCCGGTCAAGGCGGCGTTTTGGGAGGATCTGGGGGATCAGGATCTCTTTGATATCATCATGATCACCGGCAGCGCCGACTTTACCGCCGACGCTGTGACTAAAATGAAGCCCCACGCTGCCCCGGGCGCCTACTGGTCCTCGTTCCAGAACGGAATTCCCGAGGATGTGATCGTACCCATGGTGGGCCGGGAGAATGTAATCCCGGTGGTGTGTTTCGCCGGCGGCCGCACCCCGGAGGTGGGGACGGTGGTCACGCACGACGGTTTCTTTGTCATCGGTGAGATGGATGGCAGTATTACCCCCCGCCTAAAGGAGCTGGAACAGATTCTGTCCTGTGCCAAGCGGGTGGAGCTGTCCACAGACATTGTCTCCGCCCGATGGGAAAAGCTCTGCATGGCGGTGGGTATGCCCGCCAGAAACAGCTCCGGGCTGGAAACCTATGAGGATCGCAATTTGCAGATCTGCATTGCCCGGTGCGCCACAGAGTATTACCATCTGGCCCAGGCTTGCGGCGCCAATCCCCGGCAGGCCATCGGCATTCCCTTCTCGGAATGGCCCCGCTATGTCAACGGCTGCAAGACCCCGGAAGAGGAGAAGTCCCTGATTGAGCGGTGCAGCAGTGTGTTCGCCCCAAGCAAGGAGGAGTTGGGGGATATGGCCTGGACCATCAACCCCATGGAATTGGCCGGCAAGCTGGTGCCGGAGCGTCGGTTGCCCATGGAGGGACATCATACCATGGGCTATGTGGTGGACAAGGCCAAGGAAATGGGGGTCCCCGTGCCCACCTACGACTTCCTCTATCCCTACGTTTACGATGTGGCCCACCGCAAGATTCCGGCAGACCCCAAGTATTTGGCGCTGGCGGTAGAGGCGACCAACGAGTTTTATCGGGACATGGGATAATGGAGAGATCACAGAGGAGGGTTTTCTATGGGCTTTGAGCATCTGATGAGCCCCATCACCATTGCGGGCAAGACCTATAAAAACCGCATGGTGGCTTCGCCGGCGCTGGCAGGGCTGATTATGCCGGACGGGGCCTTTCCCATGGATCAGTATCGCATCTATGAGAAAAAAGCCGCCGGCGGCGCTGCCTCTGTGTGCATTGGCGAGACAGAGGTGAATTTTACCTACGGCAACAAGTCGGGTTTTCCCCCCGCCACGGATTATACCAATCTGAAGAGCCGTCAATTCCGGGAATGGCGGCGCCACGCGGACATGATTCACAGCCACGGCGCTCTGGCCCTGGTGCAGCTGTGCCAGTCCGGCAATCTGCGCCAGAAGAGTCTGGGCTGCCAGGGGCCCGGCTATGGCCCTGAGGCCATGACGGCCTTTGACGGCACCGAAATTTTGGCCATGACCGAGGAGATTATGGCCGATACCATTCAGAGCTGGTGTACCGCTGCCAAGTATATGCAGGCGGCGGGATTTGACGGCGTCAACCTGCATTTCGGCCACTCCTGGCTGCCCCATCAGTTTTTGTCCCCCAGAAGCAACCACCGGACGGATGAATACGGCGGCAGTCCGGAAAATCGCCGCAGATTCCCCCTGCGGATTTTAAAGGCAGTGCGGGAGGCTGTGGGCTCAGATTTCATTCTGGAGATGCGGATTTCCGGGTCCGAGCGCTGTGAGGGGGGGATTCCCCTGGAGGAAGTGGGAGATTTTTGCGTCTGCGCCCAGGATTATGTGGATATCATCCATGTCTCCGCCGGTATCTACCGGGATCCCACCACCGACTGTATGGACGGTCCCTTCAGCCCCCTTGCCACGGGTATGTACCCTAGCATGTACCGGCCCAACATTTCCAATTTGGAGGAGGCCGCCTATATCAAGCGCCGGGTCAAGGTGCCCGTCTGCATCGTGGGGGGCATCCGGGACCCCTGGGACGCGGAGAAAATCATTGCCGATGGTCTGGTGGATCTGGTGGCCATGGGCCGCCAACTGAACAAGGCGGACTCCAACTTCCCCAACAAGGTCACCGCCGGCCAGCCCGACGAGATCAACCAGTGCATCCGGTGCGGTATTTGCATGGGTGGCGCCGGCTCGGCCCCCACCCTGCGCAAACGGGATCTGGAAGCCCTGGGGTTGAAGGAGGCGCCTCCTCCCGGTCCCCCGGCGCCGCCGGAGGAGGGGAAGGGGCCCAAGTGGGTCTTTTGCGGACCCTTTACTCCGGCCATCCCCGCCGACGCCAACTTCTATGAGATCTTTGAGAATTCGCCCCCCATGGGGGTGGGGCCGGACTACTGCTCCGTCAACCCCTACTATGACCGGAAGGATATGATGCCCGACGGCTCCCTGCCCAGAACCCGGGTTATGAAGAAAATACTGGTCATCGGCGGAGGCATGGGGGGTATGCAGGCGGCCATCACTGCGGCGGACATTGGCTTTGATGTGGTTTTGTGTGAACAGACCGACGCCCTGGGCGGAATCTTCCGGTTTGCCGACTATGACACCCACAAGTACGATCTGAAACGGTTTAAGGATCGCCTGATCCGCAGAATCGCCAAGCGGGGGTGGATTGATGTGCGGCTGAATACCCGGGTGGACCCCGAATTGATTGGGGAGATTGCACCGGATTTCATCATCTGCGCAGTGGGTTCCTCCCAGCGGGTTCCGCCCGTTCCCGGGCTGACCCAGTGGGCAACCCTGCTGATGGAAGCCTATCCCATGGACCCCCGGGGCAAGCGGGTGGTTTTGCTGGGCGGTGGCCTGGCGGGCTGCGAGGCCGCGTTTGACTTCGCCTGCCGAGGCGCTGCAGAGGTCTCGGTGGTGGAGATGATGGACACCCTGGCCCCTGGCGGCATAGACTCCCATAAAATGGATTTGTTCCGGCTGTATCAGCAATATCCCATCCGGCAGTTCCCCTCCACCCGGGTGGAACGGGTGGAACAGGGAAAGGTCTATGCCCAAGGTCCCGATGGACCGGTCACCTTTGACGCAGATATGGTTGTTTACGCCTTTGGCATGGTATCCAATCCCACGGAGGAACTCCGGGCGGCGGCGGGAGCGACCCCCTTTGAACTGGTAGGGGACTGTGTGGAGCCCACCAAGGTATATCACGCCATTTACGACGGCGCCACCGCGGCGCTGAAGGCGTACTGGCTTTTTAATCCCTCCGTCTAAGAAACGGAAAACCGTCCGGCCTCCTGGGCTGGAGTAAAAATCAACCTGAACATAGAAAGCAGGGTGAAACAGATGAAACGGGAATTTGAGGGCAAAACAGTCATCATCACCGGAGGCGCCTCCGGAATCGGAAAGGCTACGGCATTGGCATTTGCGGAGCAGGGGGCCAACATTGTCATTGTCACCTCTACCATTATGGATAAAGCGGCGAAGCTTGCCCGGCAAATTGAGCAGGATTATGGGGTGGGCGCCGTAGGAATCCAGTGTGATGTGCGAGTGGAAACCCAGGTGGAGGCCATGGTGGCCTCGGCGGTGGAGCATTTTGGCAGTGTGGACATTGCCTTCAATAACGCCGGGGTGGGCCCGGATGGGGTGACCATTCCCATTGCGCCGCTGACGGAATTCACGGAGCGGGATTGGGACTGGATTACCGATGTGGACATGAAGGGTGTTTTCCTGTGCATGAAGTATGAACTGCGTCAAATGCAGAAGCAGCGGAGCGGCTGCATTGTCAACACCGCATCCACCGCGGGCATCAAACCCCTGGGGGGATTCGGGGCCTATGGTCCCGCCAAGGCGGGGATGATCCAGCTGACCAAGGTAGCAGCGGTGGAAAACCGGGATTTCGGCATTCGCTGCAATGTGGTCTGCCCCGGCCCCACCCTGGGCACCGGGATGGCGGATCGTTCCTTTGGGAAAAACGGGGAAAAGATGGCGCCGCCGGCGGGGTTGCCCAAGCCCAAATTCAGCCGCCCTGAAGAGGTCGCTCAAATCGTGTTGACCCTGTGTTCGGATGCTATGGGCAACGTCACAGGTAACGTAGTGACAGCGGATAAAGGTATGGATGTGATTTAAGGAAGCGAGGAAACGCCATGCTGGTGGGAACAGTATTTGAAAAAGATGACGGTTTCAGCGCGCTGCAAATGTGCGCCAACCATTTGGCGGACGAGGTGCGTAACATATGGCTGCACAACACCAATTCCGGGAAAGCCTGCTGGGAGCAGTCGTTCAGCGAACGCTCCGACGCAATTTCCCTGTTGCAGGGAGAGGGATTTCAGGGGCTGGTTGGAATCGACTATGTGTTCCGGTGGTGGGGTACGGAAGATTCCGAGGAATTGGCGGGAGAAATTGTGGTGGTGTGGAAGATTGCCCGGGACGGGGAAATTGAGTATTACCGCACCTGGATTCGGTTGGCCCAGAGGGATTTCCTGTTGAGCATGTTCGCCACGGAGACCCGAAAGCGGGAGGAAAACCGAAAGGATTTTCAAGCGGCTTTTGAACAGTGGAAGCGTCATTTTCCAGGTTAAGCCCTGAGGAACGGTCAGACTTAGCCCCTATCATAATGAGACAGGCTGGAGCAATCGTGGTCAGACACGAATGCTCCAGCCTGTTTTGTCAGCACTGTATGGCCACCTTGATGACCCCGTCCTGACGGCCTTCAAAGAGGTCGTAGGCCACCTGAATGTCCCGCAGCGGGAAAGTATGGGTGATCAGCGGGGTGGTGTCCAGTTTGCCCTGGGCGATGAGCTCTAAAATCTCTCCGCAGTGGCAGCCGTCCACACCGCCGGTCTTGAAGGTCAGGTTTTTGCCGTACATATCCGGCAGGGGCAGCGTCTGGGGCCCGTCATAGAGGGCCACCACCGTAACAATAGCGTTGGGCCGGGCGCATTGCCAGGCCATCCGGAAGCTGTCGGAACTGCCCGCCACCTCCAGCACCACGTCGGCGCCCCAGTGGTCGCTGTGCTGCCGGACATATTCCTCCAACCCCTCCGGCGGGGTGGTGAGCACCTCCGGGTAGTGAGTGTGGACGAAGTCCAGCCGCTGAGGGTCTCGGTCACAGACGATGATCCGCCGGGGTGTTTGAAGCCGGACGCACTGGAGGGTACACAGACCGGTGGGGCCCGCCCCGATGATGAGCACCGTGTCCCGGGGCTGAATCTCGGAGATCTGAGCGGCCCAATAGCCGGTGGCCAGCACATCCCCCACCAGCAGGGCCTGCAGGTCGGAGACCTGGTTGGGAATTTTGTTCAGCCCCTGGTCGGCGTAGGGGACCCGGACATATTCCGCTTGGCCGCCGTCGATGCGGCAGCCCAGGGCCCAGCCCCCATTGGGGTCGGTGCAGTTGTTGACCCAGCCGTTCTGACAGAAGAAACAGCTGCCGCAGAAGGTCTCCACATTCACCGTCACCCGGTCCCCGGGCTGGAGACCGGTAACCGCCGGCCCCACCTGGTCCACAACGCCCACCATCTCATGGCCCACGGTGATCCCGGGCTCCGCCCGGGGCACGGAGCCGTGCTTGATGTGAAGATCGCTGGTGCAGATGCTGGCCAGGGTCACCTTGACAATGGCGTCCCGGTCATCCAGCGGTTGGGGCTTGGGCTTGTCCTGCAGTTGAAAGGTCCCCTGTTTGATATAAGTATAGGCAAGCATGGTTTCAGCTCCTTTGATCAGATCATGTTGTAGTGATCCCTTGCTTTGAAGTGTACCACGCCCAGCCCCGTCCATCAATCTGTATTCTGCATTTCTGGGAGGGCGCCGGCTCGGGGCATCCAGCCTGTCCGCAAACGACAATCTCCGACAGAGGGCTGTGCCCTCCCCGGGGATATGAAGTGAAAAATCGGGACTCCTCGGGGCCAACGGCCCCGGGGAGTCCTTTTGTCTCTGGAGGAACTTCTGGCAAAACACCGCAGCAATGCCGCGGGAAAGGGAGGTTACACCTCAGGAATCACCGTATCAGGCAGGGCGGGAATTTTCTCACAGGTGGTGCAGATATCCTCCTCGGAAGCACCGTTGCAGCTGACAAAGCTGTCGCCCACAGTGGCCACGGCGCCGAACTCCACAGGGACCGCCACGCAGATATCCTGGGTGATGGTGAAGAAGCAGGAGCCGTTTTTGATACCGCCGCAGACCTCACGGCCCGGGGTGACCACGGGAGAGCCGCAGCACTTGGTGGTGGTCATGCCGGTCTGGGCGAAGGGGGTGACGGTGACGGGAACGCAGATAGAAGCGGACTGATAGCCCACAGCGGGGCAAGTCTGGCTTTCGGCGAGGGCATCGGTATTCAAATTGACCATGGGAAAGGTCTCCTTTCTGGCGGTTGCCGTTTCATACTATGCGACTGGTGAGGGGAGGTTCCTTCTGGACTGGGGAACGGTGGGGGAGTCGGTGGTTTTGTGTCGTGTGTCAGTGGGCGCGGCTGCTGAGTATGATGGAATGGGGCTTTTCCCCAGAAGGAGGTAACACAGATGGGTGTTACAAATTCCAATAAAGTCATCAATGTCAGTGAGATTACCTGCGATGGATCTCTGCGGGTGACACTGACGTTGACGGCGGCGCCGGATATCAGTTCCAATCCCACTGATATTGTGCTGGTGCTGGATCGATCCGGCAGTATGGCCGGCGCCCCGCTGGAGAGCATGAAGCTGGGGGCAAAAACCTTTATCGACATCATCGATGAGGCCACCGACAATACCCAGGATGGTCAAATCGGCTCCGGAAGCCGTATTGGGGTGGTCAGCTTTTCCAATGTGGCGGTGGCGGATACCAACCTCATCACTTCGGTGGCGGATCTGAAGGGGGCGGTGGAGGGGCTGTCCGCCGGAGGTACCACCAACCATGCCGACGCCTTCGCCAAAGCGGCCCAGCTGTTCGATCCGGCTTCCCCCAATGCCAAGGTAATCGTCATGTTCACCGATGGCAACACCACCTCCGGCCCACCCCCGGCACCGGTGGCCGCCGCCGCCCGGGCCCAGGGAATTGTAATCTACTGCATCGGCCTGATCGGATCCGACGGGCTGGATGTGGACGCCCTCAATGACTGGGCCACCGACCCGGACTTTTCCCATGTGGCGGTGACGCCGGACGCGGCGGATCTGGAGGCGCTGTTTGCCCAATTGGCCGCCAACATCTCCAAGCCGGGAGCTACCGATCTGGTCATCAACGAGATTGTAAACGACGATTTCATGATCACCGGCATCGATCTGCCCACCAAGGGCAGTGCCGTCATGCTGGATGCCCACTCCCTGCGCTGGAATATCCCGGAGCTGGGGGTGACCGGCAGCGAGAGCGCGGTGCTGGAGTTTGAGATCCGGCACATCGGCCGGACGTCGGGAACCAAACTGGTCAACCGGTGCATCTGCTATCAGGACAACGAGGGGAATCTGGTTACATTCCCTGAACCCTCCGTATTGGTGCGCTGCGACATCGTGGTGTGCCCGGAACCGTGTCCGCCCCCGGCGGAACTCACCGTGGAGGGGTGTGCCGACGCGGTGGAGGTGGACCTGGGGGAACTCTGGCTGGGCAGCCAGGGCAGAATCCTTCAGGTGAGTGTGACCATCAAAGAGGTCTGTCCTGGCAGGCGGTTGGCCCTGGCGGCCATCCTCACAGAGGTGGACCGGGACGGCCGGGAGGAACAGCGGGGCATGAAAACCATGACCATTCCCGCCCATAACGGCCCGGGCTGTCGGGATGTGCAAGTCAAGTGCATCCGGTTTGTGGTGCCTGAGGATCTGAGCCTCTCCGGCGGTGCCATGTGTGCCCCCCGGAAGTTCAAGGTGCGCTTCTTCGCCAACCAGATCGACACGGATTTTTGCTGCTGCGAGCCCAATGTGACCATGTAAAACAAAACTGTGACCGCCACCCGAATGGGTGGCGGTCACAGTTTTTATTTGGGAGGAAGTGAGACAAAGGTATTTGGCTTACTGGAAATCCATCACGTCGATCCAGCGCAGCAGGAAGTCCTTCTCCTCCGCCACACCCTTGGTGAGCTGGGCGGCGGCGGCAATGGGCATCCACTTCTGGACATACTGCCGGGCGGTGTCGCTCTTCTTGCAGAACAGGTCCAGATACAGGTCCGCCAGCTTCTGGTTCTCCAGAGCGAACTCCAGATAGGTGATGGCGGCGTCGCCGCTGGCGTTGCCCTGGGTGGCGTGGGCCCAGTCCAGAATGGTCATGGTCCCGTCGGGCCGGACAATGACGTTGCTGGGGTTGAAATCCCCGTGGCACAGCTTCACATGGTTGGGCATGGAGTCCAGCCGCACCCGCAGCTCATAGCGGGTGGTGGCGTCGATGAGGTCCTTCATGCTGTCAATTTTGCGGGCGAATTTGTCCTTCTGGAGGGTGAGCCGGGGGGCCCGCTTCTGATGCATGGCCAGCTGCAGGTCCACAAACTGCTCCATATAGGCGGCGGTCTGGTCCGGATGCTCCTGCATCAGCTGCTCCAGGGTTTTGCCCTCCACATACTGGATGGCAATGGCCCACTGGCCGTCGATTTCCCGCACCGACTGGACGGCGGGGATATCCAGCCCGCTCTCCTCCACCCGGGCCTGGCACAGGGCCTCGTTGAAGACGTTTGCCTTGCCGTGGTCGGCGGTAAACACTTTGACGATGGAGTCGCCTTCCTTGTAAACGACCTTATAGGGACGGGAGACGATGATCTCTTTTTCCATAATGATGCCTTCCTTTCGTCAATTAGTGCTGGCCTTCGGGGCCGTAGTAGGCCTTCAGGTACAGGTCCTTGAGCTCGCTGAGCAGGGGATAGCGGGGATTGGCGGGGGTGCACTGGTCGTTGAAGGCCTGCTCGGTCATCTCGTCCAGGGTTTCCAGGAAATAGCCCTCGTCCACGCCGTAGTCCTTGATATAGGGCTTGATGTCGATCTCCCGCATCAGGTCGTCCAGCTTGGCGATGAGGGCGTCCACCACTTCCTGGTCGTCCTTGCCGCCCAGGCCAAGGAACCGGCCGATCTCGGCGTAGCGGGCCAGGGCATGGGGATAGTGATACTGGGGGAAGGTGCCCATCTTGGTGGGGGCCTCGGCGCTGTTGTAGCGGATCACATGCAGCAGCATGATGGCGTTGGCGATGCCGTGGGGCAGGTGGTGATAGGCCCCCAGCTTGTGGGCCAGGGAGTGGTTGACCCCCAGGAAGGCGTTGGCGAAGGCCATGCCCGCCAGGGTGGAGGCGTTGGCCATGTGGTCTCTGGCCTCCACGTCGTTTCCGTTGTGGTAGGCCCGGGGCAGGTAATCAAAGACCAGTTTGATGGCCTTCAGGGCCAGGCTGTCGGTGTAGTCGGAGGCCATGACGGAGACATAGGCTTCGATGGCGTGGGTCATCACGTCGATGCCCGAGGCGCAGGTGAGCCCCTTGGGAGCGCTCATCATATTGTCGGTGTCCACGATGGCCATATTGGGCATCAATGCGTAGTCCGCCAGAGGCCACTTGATGCCGGTTTCCTTGTCGGTGATGACGGCGAAGGGGGTCACCTCGGAGCCGGTACCCGAGGAGGTGGGGATGGCGATGAAGTAGGCCTTGGTGCCCATCTCCGGATAGGTGTACACCCGCTTGCGGATGTCGATGAAGTCCATGGCCATGTCGGCGAAATTCACGTCGGGATGCTCGTAGAGGACCCACATGATCTTGGCGGCGTCCATGGCGGAGCCACCGCCCAGGGCGATGATGCAGTCGGGCTGGAAGGCGGTCATGGCGGCGGCGCCGGCCTGGGCGGAGGTCAGGGAGGGGTCGGGCTCCACGTCGAAGAAGCAGGTGTGGACGATGCCCATTTCATCCAGCTTGGTCTCGATGGGCCGGGTGAAACCGTTGTGATAGAGGAAGTTGTCGGTGACAATGAAGCAGCGCTTCTTGTGGAGCACCTTACCCAGCTCCTCCAGGGCCACGGGGGTGCAGCCCTTCTTGAAATAGACCTTATCCGGTGTTCTCATCCAGAGCATATTCTCCCGCCTCTCAGCCACAGTTTTGATGTTGATCAGATGCTTGGCACCCACGTTCTCGGAGACCGAGTTGCCGCCCCAGGAGCCGCAGCCCAGGGTCAGGGAGGGGGCCAGCTTGAAGTTGTACATGTCGCCGATGGCGCCCTGGGAGGCGGGCATGTTGACCAGAATGCGGCAGGTCTTCATGGCGGCGGCGTGCTTGGCCAGCTTCTCGGTCTCGTTCTCGTTGACGAACAGGGTGGAGGTGTGGCCGTAGCCGCCGTCGGCCACCAGCCGCTCCGCCTTGGCCAGGGCCTCGTCAAAGGTGGCGGCCTTGTACATGGCCAGCACCGGGGACAGCTTCTCGTGGGCGAACTCCTCGCTGAGCTCCACGGACTCCACCTCGCCGATCAGGATCTTGGTGGACTCGGGGACCTCCACGCCGGCCATGGCGGCGATGGTGTGGGCCTTCTGGCCCACGATCTTGGCGTTCAGGGCGCCATTGATGAGGATGGTCTTGCGGACCTTGTCCAGCTCATCCCCCTTCAGGAAGTAGCAGCCCCGGCGGATAAACTCCGCCTTGACCTGGTCATAGACCGGCTCCAGCACCGTGACGGACTGCTCCGAGGCACAGATCATGCCGTTGTCGAAGGTCTTGGAGTGGATGATGGAGTTGACCGCCAGCAGCAGGTCGGCAGTGTCGTCGATGATGGCCGGGGTGTTGCCGGCGCCCACGCCCAGGGCGGGCTTGCCGGAGGAGTAGGCCGCCTTCACCATGCCGGGGCCGCCGGTGGCCAGAATGATGTCGGCCTCCTGCATCACCAGGTTGGTGAGTTCCAGGCTGGGCTCATCGATCCAGCCGATGATGCCGTCGGGGGCGCCGGCCTCCACAGCGGCCTCCAGCACCATCCGGGCGGCGGCGATGGTGCACTTCCGGGCCCGGGGGTGGGGGCTGATGATGATGGCATTGCGGGTCTTCAGCGCCAGTAGCGTCTTGAAGATGGCGGTGGAAGTGGGGTTGGTGGTGGGAATCACCGCGGCGATGAGGCCGATGGGCTCCGCAATCTTCTTGATGCCGTAGACCTTGTCCTCCTCGATGACACCGCAGGTCTTCATGTCCTTGTAGTAGTTATAGATATACTCGGTGGCGAAGTGGTTTTTGATCACCTTGTCCTCCAGCACGCCCATGCCGGTCTCCTCCACCGCCAGCTTGGCCAGGGGGATCCGCTGCTTGTTGATGGCCAGGGCCACCGAGCGGAAGATGTGGTCCACCTGCTCCTGGGTGTAGGTGGCAAAGATCTGCTGGGCCTGCTTCATCTCCGCCATGCGCTGTTCCAGCGCCTCCGGGGAATCGACGATGCGGGGGGTCTGTGCTTTGTTGGTTGCCATTTTAAGTCCTCCTCATACACAGGTGGGTTATAATAAATACTTTGATAAAACATGATTGTTAAATTTTTAACAAACCTTTTGACGGTTGCATCATACCACTTCGTTAAAATTTTGTCAATATCAAAGAGCGTTAAAATTTTATCAATCTTCAACTTTGGTGTTTTATACAAGCTTTTGCGGAGGGTTTGGGGCATAAATCGTGAGAATGGATGAAAAATCTGAGCCTCTAGGTGGCCGAGAGGGTCATCCATCCCGCCGGGAAGTGGCTGCAACACGCTCTCTTTTATCATATCCGGGAGGCAGGCAGATTATGGGCGTTTGAAGGTAAATTCCTTGTTGCGTGGGATCACGTTCCATATGACGAAAAAAACGCTCTCCGGCAGCGAATGGGCTGTTGCCGGAGGGCGATTTCAAAAGACACTCTATTTTCTGCGTGGAATTCCACAAAGAGGGAATATTCCGCGCTCAGGACTTCTGGCTGGTCTGAAATTCCAGTATCAGCTGATAGACCTGGCGGCCACTGGTGACGGCAGTATTGGAAGACGGCGTTTCCCGCTGGCGCAGCCGGGGCAGACTTTCCAGGTCAGTGGTTTACCTTTCTTTTTGCGGAACGACGGGAGACGGAATCCATCCTCGGGGTAACACAGATCTAACCATTCCGCAAGGGGAGCTCATATTGTGGCAGGTGCGGCACCGTGGGTACCATTTGTTTTATCTTATACCCGTCCCGCCCACATAGAACTCGGCCAGGTCCTCCAGCCGCAGGCAGGCCAGCCGGCGGTGGGGCGCATTGAGATTGCCGCAGCCACAATCAAGGTCAATAATGTCGTTGCCGTGCCAGATGGACAGATCCTCCTCTGTCCCGCCGGTGAGGAACGCCGTTGGGGTGTGGCCCACAATGCAGATGGTGTCCCGGTAGGGGCTTTGGCTGTCCGGTTCCACCCGGCCCCAGAGGCGGGTATCCCGGTCCGGGCCGGGACAGCCGTGGACCAGGTGAAAGTTTTGGCCCTCCACCGTGAGGTCAAGATGGTCCGGCAGACCTGAGAGAAATTGCAGAATTTGGCTCCGCTGCCTGGGGGATCGCCGATAGCGCAGGGTGCGGTAGGTGGACATGCCTCCGTTTTGTCGCCACAGTTCCCGGGCGCCAAATTCGTTGTGAGGGCCCAGGGTGCTCAGGCACATCTGCTCGTGGTTGCCCAGCAGCAACGTCATGTTGGGGGCTGCCATGATCTGCTCCAACAGCTCCACCCCCTGGGGGCCCCGGTCGATGACGTCACCGATGATGTACAACTGGTCCTGATCACAAAAGCTTATTTGCGCCAGCATCTGTGCAAACAAATCCCGTTCTCCGTGGAGATCCGACATGCAGTAGATCACAATGATTACCCCCTGTCTTGAATGGAGTAACCGCATCTTAACACAGCTTCCAGTCCGAAACAAGCCATTGGAACCGGGTGCCGGGAGTCAGTTGGGCCACAGCGGGGCGGTGTATACCCTGTCAGAGGGCGAAATTACACCTGGTGGCTCCGTTCCTGCAGACGGGTCAGATTCTTGAATTCCCTGGATACCAAGAGCAGGGACACCACAAAGGCAATGAAATCCGCAATGGGACCCGCCAGCAGCACACCGAAAATACCCAGCCGCAGCGGCAGCAGCAGAATCAGCGGGATCAGGAAAAACACCTGCCGGGTCAAGGACAACAACAACCCCCTCAAGGCTTTGCCGATGGCGGTGAAGAAGTTGGAGGAGAGCAGCTGCACTCCATTGACCAGCACCATGAACAGGAAGGTGCGCATAAATAGCGTGGCAAATTCAAAGTAAAGAGGGTCACCGTCGCCAAACAGGGATATGATAGGGCGGGGGGAAAATTCAAACAGACAGAAGCCCACCGCGGAGACGATAAGATTCCATAGGATGGCCAGCCGATAAGCTTTTCGTACCCGGTCGTATTTCCCGGCGCCGAAGTTAAAGCCGATGATGGGCTGGACTCCTTGAGAGATGCCCACAATGATGGAGAGCAAGATGGCGTTGGTTTTCATGACGATGCCGCAGGCGGCCAGGGGAATGTCTTTTCCGTAGACCGAGAGGGCGCCGTAATAGGTCAGAGAGTTGTTGAGCACGATCTGAACCAAAGTGATGGCCAGCTGATTGACACAGCTGCTGATTCCCATGTAGAGGGTGCGCAGGTTGTCCCGGGGTTCCAGGCGAAAACAAGCTCGGGTCAGTTTCACGGTGCGGAAATGCCACAGATAACGGATCGCCAGGAGGAAGGAGAGAATTTGCCCCAGAATGGTGGCCAGAGCTGCGCCAAACACCCCCCAGTCCAGTACAAAGATGAAGATCGGGTCCAAAATGGTGTTGACCACAGCGCCGGCCACCATGCAAAGCATGGAGTATTTGGGGCTTCCGTCCGCCCGAATCAAATTGCTGATGCCGTTGGTGAGAATGAGAAAAGGCATGCCCAGCAAAACGATCTCTGCATACTGTCGGGCATAGGGCATGACCTGGTTGGTGGCGCCAAATACCCGCAAGAGCGGATGTAAAAAGAGCTCCCCCAGCAACAGATAGACCAGCCCCGCCACGGCCATCAGCACGATGCCGTTGCCCACCAGCCCAGCGGCCAGTTCCGGCTGCCTTTTGCCCAGATAAATGGAGAAACGGGAGGCGCTGCCAATGCCCAGCAGCAGAGAAATGGCCAGGCATATGGTGGACAGGGGATAGGACACATTGGTGGCAGCATTGCCCAAATAGCCCACGCCCTGGCCGATAAAGATCTGGTCCACAATATTGTAAAGGGAGCTGACCAATGTGGCGGTGATGCTGGGAATGGCAAAGCCTCTCAGTAATTTTGAAATTTTCTCATAGGCCAATGGATTTTCAGACATCGAACTCATCCCCAGTCCGAACCACACCCTGGGCCTCAGCCATCCGTTTGCCCACCTTCACCAATGTGGATGCAAACTCTGCCTGGGCCTGGGCTGTCAGCCCCTGCAGCAATGCGGATTCGGTCTCAGCGCAGGCGGTCCGGATCTGCCCGCTGATATCCAGTGCGCGCTGGGTGGGATAGAGCAGCCAGGTCCGTTTGTCCTGTTGGCAGGGCTTACGGGTCAGAAATCCCTTTTTCTCCAATGAGGCTACCATACGGACAATATTGCTGGGATGAACGTAAACACTGTTTAGCAACGAATCCTGGGAGATCCCCGGATGATCGCAGACTTTCAGTAGATAAATATGCTGGCTGCTGTTGATTCCCAGGGGGGCCAACCGCTGGTCCAGGTCCGCTTTGGCAAATCGGTCTGCCACAGATAACCATTTTAATAATTTCATAGGTTTCGCCTCCAATAACATATATCATACAACAGAATGTGTGCGCACGCAATAATTAAAATGCAATTTACCTTTGCTGAACTTGCCGGTTTCCGTTGCCCATAAGCAGATCATCTGTTATTATAAAGCCCCAAAGGCAACAGCGGCGCCAATCTGGAGCGAAATGAAAGGGGATTGGTTGCTGCCATACTGCACCGATGAGGCTTTCGTGAAATCTGACCTATCATCCGCCGGGAGGGAGATGGTAGCGCTATCTGCCAAGGATGGCGGGGAATTGACCCAGGGATTCCCGCTGTAATGAAAAGGAGGCCCAATGATTTACGTTTGTTCTGATCTTCATGGCCGTTATGACCAATATGCCGCTCTGCTCAATCGGATATTCCTTGGGCCGGATGACACCCTCTACATCCTGGGCGATGTGATCGACCGGGGGCCGGATGGAGTGAAGATATTGCGGGATATGATGGTCCGGCCTAATGTGGTCCCCATCCTGGGAAATCATGAGTTTAACGCCGCCCTTTGCCTGCCCTGGCTAATGGAAGAGATTACGGACCAGAGTCTCTCCCAGCTGAGCGCCGCCCGGCTGGCCAACCTCCAGGAGTGGCTGGTCAACGGCGGCGAGCCCACGCTCCGGGCTTTGCGGGAACTGACGGGAGAGGAGCGGCAGGAGATTCTGGACTATCTCCGGGAGATGGAGCTCTATGCCCAGGTGGACGCCGGGGGGCGAACCTTTGTGCTGGTCCACGCTGGGCTGGACCACTTCGAGCCGGAAAAGCCTCTGGAGGACTATGAGCTGGGGGATTTCCTGTTCTGTCGGCCCAGACCGGACCGGGATTTTTACCAGGACCGGTATCTGGTCTACGGCCATACCCCCACCCGCCTGTTGCGGGAACGGCTGGGGGAGCCCCCGGTGGATCAAATCCTCCGCCGGGGAAGACAGATCGCCATTGATTGCGGCTGTGGGTTTGGCGGGCCTTTGGGCTGCCTGTGTCTGGATACCTTGGAGGGCCTCTATATCGAGGGGGCAGAGTCTGTGACTTCTGATTGAAGGGAAATTGCCAATGAGAAAAGCACCTGCCGCGGCAGGTGCTTTTCTCTTGGTGGACTCGAAGGGGATCGAACCCTCGACCTTACGGATGCGAACCGTACGCTCTCCCAGCTGAGCTACGAGCCCATATGCGATTGTTGACCCAATTATTATATCAGAAAAAATGAGTTTGTAAAGTGGAAGGGAGAAAAATTTCTCTCATGGCTTGCGAAAACCGGGAAAGTATAGTACAATACGAGGGCAGAATAGAAAAAAGACGTTGTGCCGTCTGTTTTCGGCCGGAGGCGCTATAAAGGTCCGGTCCCGCGCAAGGTCGACCTGTGAACCATGTCAGGCGGGGAACCGAGCAGCATTAAGCAGTGCTCGATTTGTGCCGCGGTCAGCCGGTCCCAGTCTCCGGTCGAAAACAGAGGGCGCAACTTTTTTTGTATCATTTTCCATAGGAGACCGGATTCGGTCTTGTCCTTGCGACGCGGGAGCGGATCGGATGCCGTTTCCGCTGTTTTTATCAAGAAAGGGGAGCGCAGGCGTTGTATCAGGCGCTGTATCGCAAATGGCGGCCCAAGACCTTTGACGAGGTGACGGGCCAATCTCATATCACGGAGACCCTCAAGACCCAGGTGGCGGCGGGGCGGCCCTCCCATGCCTATCTGTTTACCGGCACCCGGGGCACCGGCAAGACCACCTGCGCCAAGATCCTGGCCCGGGCGGTGAACTGTGAGCACCCGGTGGATGGCAATCCCTGCAATGAGTGCCCCGCCTGTCGGGGGATTCTGGACGGCTCCATTCTGGATGTGCTGGAGCTGGACGCCGCCTCCAACAACGGCGTGGATCAGGTCCGGGCCCTGCGGGATGAGGCGGTCTATGCCCCGGCGGCGGTGAAAAAGCGGGTGTACATCATCGACGAGGTACACATGCTGAGCAACGCGGCCTTCAACGCCCTGCTGAAGATCCTGGAGGAGCCCCCGGAGCACCTGATGTTTATTCTGGCCACCACGGAGCTCCACAAGGTGCTGCCCACCATCCTGTCCCGGTGCCAGCGGTTTTCCTTCAAGCGGATTCTGCCCGAGGACATCATGGCAAGGCTGAAATATGTGGCGGGGCAGGAGGGCATTGACCTCACCGAGGATGGCGCCGCCCTGTTGGCTCGGTTGGCCGATGGCGGGATGCGGGACGCCATGTCCCTGCTGGATCAGTGCGCCGTGGGCGGCGGCACTGTGGACCGCCCCCGGGTGCTGGATACCCTGGGGCTGGCGGGCAATCTGAAGACCGCCCATATTTTCAACGCCATCCGCCGGGGAGATGCCGGCGGGGCCATCTCCCAGTTTGGGGAGCTCTATGCCGCCGGCAAGGAGGTCACTGCTGTGCTTTCCGAGCTGACCGCCCTGAGCCGGGATCTGCTGATCCGTCAGACCGCCCCCGGTGCGGCCCTGAGCCTGATGACGGGGGGCTACGACGAGGCCACCCTGAATACCCTCACCAAAAATATGCCCCCGGAACGGCTGATTGCCGTTCTGGAGCTGCTGGAGCAGGCGGTGGAGGACTGCAAGCGCAGCGGCAGCAGCCGCACCGTGGCGGAAATTTGCCTGATCCGGCTGTGTGATCCTTCCCTGGACGGCTCCAACGCCGGGCTGGCGGCCCGGATTGCCAAGCTGGAGGCAGCGGTGGCCCAGGGCATTCCCGCCCGCCCGGTTCAACAGCCGGAAGACTCCCCGGCGCCCACCACACAGTCGGAACAGCCCCCCTGGGATGAGACCACGCCTCCCCCGCCCGGGGAGGAGGATGCCCCGCCCCTGGAGTCCGAGTATGAGGCGCCACCGGCGGTACCCGGTGGAGCTCAAGCCCCGGCGGCGCAGCAGCCCGCCTCGGCGACCCAGGCTGAGCCCCAAGGGGCCCCGGCCCCGGCGGGGGAGTGGCCCAAGCTGGTGGCGGCCATGCACGGTGTGGTCCGGATGCCCGCCTATTCCTTCCTGAAGCATCCCACGGATACGGTGGGAATTCGCCAGGGCAATCTGCTCACCATCTACTTCAAGGAGGACTTTGCCTACGACCAGGTGAATAAACCTGAGGTGATCCAGGCTATCGCGGAAGTGGTTTCCGCCCAGGTGGGCTGCGCGGTCCAGGTGGAGCTGCGCAAGGGCTTGCCGGATCAGGGAAAATCTCAGCTTCAGCCCGCCCCTAAGCCGGTGGGCAGCATGAACGATCTAAAGAATTTTATGCAGCAGCATCAGAAGTAAAGGAGAATTGACAATGGCAAAAGGTTTTAACGGCCGCGGTATGCGGGGCATGGGCGGCATGGGCAGCATGAATATGAATATGGTGCGCCAGGCCCAGAAGATGCAGGCGGATATGCAGAAGATGCAGGCGGAGCTGGAGGAAAAGACCTACACCGCCAAGGCCGGCGGCGGCGCCGTGGAGGCGGTGGTCAGCGGCAAGCACAGCCTGATCAGCCTCACCATCTCCAAGGAGGCGGTGGATCCCGAAGATGTGGAGATGCTCCAGGATATGGTGATCTCCGCCGTCAACGAGGCCATGCGCCAGGCCGATGAGGACGCCGCCCAGTCCATGACCCGGATGACCGGCGGCCTGGATCTGAGCAAGTTCGGGCTCTGAGTCCGTGGCTGTCCCCATAAGCGTTTCTATGAATCAAGCCGCAGATTGGAGACAATCTGCGGCTTTGTTCTGATCGGAGAGAGAAAAAGCGAGGTAACATGTGATCACAAAGATATTGGTAATATTGTCTTCGGCGGCCCTGGCTGCCTGCACTGCCCTGAGCCCGGTCTATCTGCAGAATGCTGTGGATAGCAGCACGGCCCAAGACGGTGCCCAGGTGGCGGTCCGGCTGACCCTCTACATTTTGAGCATTATTGGTATCCTGGTGTTTGAGGCCTGTCGGCAGCTGTCGGTGTCCAAATACCAGGCCGACACCGTTGCTGCCTTCAAGCATCGGCTGCTGCGACATATTCTGAGAATGCCCCCCAGGCAGTACCAGATGGAGGAGGGACAGAATTATATTACCAGCCTCAACCAGGAGGTTGATATGCTGGTGGAAAATTACTATGTGCAGCGCCTGGAGCTGCTGTACAGTGTGCTGGTGCTGATTGGCTGCACCGCGGCGCTGCTATCCATTGACCCGCTGCTGGCGGTATTGATCCTGGTGGGGGCGTTTCTGCCCATCCTGGTTTCCACCCTGCAGGGCAAGCGGATGCAGAAGCGGACCAACCTCTACACCAAAAGTCTGGAAAAACTCAATGTGATGATGGCCAATCTGATCCAGGGCTACCCCACCTTGAAAACCAGCCGGGCTGAGGGACGGTATGGACGGGTGCTGGAGGATGAGGTGGACGTTACCGCTCACAAGCAGTTCGGCATGGATGCCACCAAGGCGGGGATCAATATGCTCATCGGTACCATGGCCTATGTGGGCGAGGTAGCCCTGGTGGTGGTCAGTATCTATCTGATCGCCCGGGGGCGGCTGACGGTAGGCGCCCTGGTGGGCGCCTTGCAGATCTCCCAAATGCTGGCCATCCCCACCAACAGCATCGCCTATGAAATCAACGATATGAATTCGGTGAAATCCATCCGGGAGAAATTTCAGACGTATGGGAAGATTGACTGGGAAGGGCAGAAGGGGGCAGAGTCCTGCCCCGAGATCCGGCGGCTGGAATTCCGGGATGTGTCCTTCCAATATGAGGAGAAACCTATTCTTGCCCATCTCAACGTGACCTTCGAGACGGGCAAGAAGTATCTGATCCTGGGGGAGAACGGCAGCGGTAAAAGCACCCTGTTCCAGCTGCTGACCAAATTCCAGTCCCAGTACCAGGGACAAATCCAGGTCAACGGGCGAGATCTGAACACCATTGACGATTCTTTTTATGACCGGATTGGGGTTATTTTGCAGGATACCTTCTTTCTCAACGACACACTGCTGAACAATATCACACTGTATCAGCCCTGGGGAGAAGATCAGGTCCGTCAGGTGCTGCTGTCCCTGGGTATGGGAGACTTTTTGGTCAGCCATCCTCTGGACAGTCTCTATCAGGACACCAAGGACAATCTCTCCGGAGGAGAGAAGCAAAAGTTGGGGCTGGCCCGAGTCCTGCTGGCACAAAAGACGTTCCTGCTGCTGGATGAGGCCACCTCTGCGGTGGACCGGGAGAGCAGCCTTCAGATTGAGCGGCAGCTGCTGGAGCGGCCGGAGGTCACGCTCATCAACATCGAACACAAGATTCTACCGGAGCTGCTGCCCCTCTATGATGAGGTCTATGAGCTGCGGGACGGGACACTGTATCGGAAACGGACAACCGAAGAAAGTGCGACACATTGAAAAAGGGACTGCCCCAGCATGTGCTGGGGCGGTCCTTTTCCTTGTGCTTCTGAGGACAGTCCAAGAATCCGATGAGACGAAATTTCTCCGCCCCCTTGGAGCTCAGAATGACAGTGAGTGTTTTGGTCCGGAACAGGCGGTTTGCGGGTGTTACTGGTTTTCGCCATCCCGGTCCGGAATGTCCACCCACTCCAGCAGATCCCCGGGCTGGCAGTCCAGGGCCTTGCAAATGGCGTCCAGGGTGGTGAAGCGCACCGCCTTGGCCTTGTTGTTCTTCAAAATCGACAGATTAGCCTGGGTCAGCCCGATTTTTTCCGCCAGTTCTCCCAGCCCGATCTTCCGTTTGGCCATCATCACATCCAGATTGACTACGATCATATCCGCCACCTCAAATCGTCAGATCCTGGTCCGCCTTCAGATCGGCGGCCTTCTGGATCAGATGGGAGAGCAGGGCAGACACCACCGCGATGGCAATGCCCACCAACAGAATGGCCACCACCGCCAGCAGCAGGAAGGGGGGGAGAAAGCCAAACTGGAAAATAAACACCAGGCTGCCGATCAGATAGGCCGCCGTATCACCAAGGGCCAGAAAGCAGATCCACCGGAGGCTCCGGGCATTTTCCTGGCAGAAGCTGTTGTCCCGGCCAATCCGAGTGGCCATCCGCCACACCAAAGCCAGCACCACCAGCACCGGCACACAGGTGACCCAAAGGGCGATGAGCCAGAACCAGAACCTGGCCTCAAAGGCAGGCTCAATTGTGACCCAGGACCAGCCGTAGAGGGGCATCAGCACCCCGCAGAGCAGCAGCCCCGCCAGCAGGCACACCAGGACAATGCCCTTCAGGGCCGCTGCCAATTCCTTCTGTTTCATTGCAATCCCTCCAAATCTGGTTTGTGCTTTGAGTATAGCAGGCGGTAAAATAAAAGTCAATAAAAATTTATCGAAAATCAATAAAAATATAGGGGAAGCAAACCGCCTGCCGGTGGGCAGGCGGTTTGGAATCAGAAGCAGAGCTCAAAGGCATTGCAGATCAGAATGGAGATGCCGGCGCACAGCAGCACCATCCGCAGGGGGCGATGGCCCCAGAACTTGGTGAACAGGGCACAGCCCGCCGCCAGTATCAGGCAGAGCAGGGGGGCGCAGAGGTCAGGCCACCGGGCGCTGGCGCCCACGTTCATGCACTCGGAGAAGAAGGAGATGGCCACGGTGATAAGCAGCCCGGAGATGATGGGGCGGATTACGTCCCGGATGATGTGGAACAGCCGGATCTGCTCAAAGCGCTCATAGATGCAGGCCACCACGGAAAAGGTGAAGCCGGAGGTGGCCACGCTGGCGGCAAAGCCCGCCAGGGCCACCAGCAGGCCTACGGCGATGCTTCCGGTGGCCTGGTAGCCGGCAAAATAGCCCACCCCGGAGAGTACCTTGCACAGAATGGAGCCCGGGAAGGCGTTGGCGGTGGCTACCACCTTGTTGTAAAAGTCGGCCCGGCTGATGATCCCCGCGGAGACAAACATGCCGGTGGCCACCGCCAGATAGGCGTCTCCGCCGCCGAAGGAGATCAGCGTGGACAGGCAGCCCTTGCCCACATAGATCAGCAGTCCGTTGTCGTAGGCGAACAGGGCGGGCAGCGCCAGCAGGGCCAGAAAGAGCAGCCAGCTGCCGGTCTCCTTCAAGGTGGGCACCAGAGAGCCGGAGGCGGACAGATGCTCCCGGCGGAATTCCGCAAAAAGCCCCCAGCCGGCCATCAGGGCCATCACCAGCTGGAGCAGATATTTATAGGGCATGACCGGAATCAGGTGGTATTTGCCCACCGACAGCACATAGGCCACGGCAATGGCCAGGGCCGGAATCACATGGAACAGTCGGTAATTGCCCCGAAGGAAAAAGATCAAAAAGAAGGCCACCGCCATCACATTTGCGGTGGAGATGGAGAAGATGGGTACCCAGTCCAGCTCCAAGGCGTCGCAGAGGGTGCCTCCGGCGGTGAGTACCACCACCGCCAGGGTGGTCAGCAGACAGAAGAGCCGCTTGCCGGAATCGGCGGCGTCCTTGATGGTGGAGTGCACATAGCAGTAGAGTACATAGATGATGTAGGCGGACACGCCGATGGCCAGAAAATTGATCTGCCGGGTAATGGCGCTGCCGAACATGGCCAGAAAAGCGGCCACCACCACCGTCATCACGGTGCCGGGCAGGGCAATGCACACCGAGGCCAGAATCATCCCCGGAATGCCCGCCACATTGCGGCCGATGCCGGTGGCGATCTCTACAGGCAGGGCCCCGGGGGTGATGGAGGCCACCACCACGTCCTTGTTGAACTCCCCCTCCGAGACCAGCCGGTATTGCCGCACCACTTCCTGGTACATGACGGGGATCAGGGCACTGCCGCCGCCAAAGCCGATGCAGCCGATCCGCAGCATGATCAGACACAGGCGCAGCAGCCTTTTCCATGAGTTGTTCAGGATAAATCTCTCCCTTTCCGCTTGCGTCAGATTTCCTGACGGCCTTCCAGCGCCCGCATCAAGGTGGCGTTGTCGGCGTACTCCAGATGGCTGCCCACCGGAATGCCGTAGGCCAGCCGGGTGATCTTGAGCTCAAAGGGTTTTAACAGCCGGGACAGGTACATGGCGGTGGCCTCCCCCTCGGTGTCCGGGTTGGTGGCCATGATCACCTCCGCCACGCCCCCCTGGGACACCCGCTCCACCAGAGAACGGATCCGCAGGTCGTCGGGGCCGACTCGATTCATGGGGGAGATGACCCCGTGGAGCACATGGTAGACTCCGTTATACTCCCCGGTGCGCTCCATGGCGATGACATCCTTGGGCTCCGCCACCACGCAGATGGTGCTCTGATCCCGCTTGAAACTGGAGCAGATGGCACAGGGGCCGTCCCCTTCCGTGAGGTTCTGGCAGACCGGGCAGGTGTGCACCTTGTCCTTGGCATCCAGAATGGCCTGGGAAAACTCCGCGGCCTGCTCCCGGGGCAGGGAGAGCACATGAAAGGCCAGCCGCTGGGCGCTCTTGGAGCCAATGCCCGGCAGCCGGGCAAACTGTTCCACCAGCTTTTCCATGGCGGGGGGTAAATACTGCATAGAGAGAAAACTCCTTCAAATCAGGTTGCCGGGGAAGGCGGGGGTTATCCCCGCAGCTGGGCGATGGCGGCGGCGGGATTTTGGGCCCCAAAGACGGCGCTGCCCGCCACCAGTACGTTGGCGCCGGCTTCCACTACCCGGCGGACAGTGGAGGAATTGATGCCGCCGTCCACCTCCAGGTCACAGCCCGGGTGGTAGCGGTCGATGAGGGCGCGCACCTGCCGGACGGTGTCCAGCTGGGATTCCATGAAGGCCTGGCCCCCGAAGCCGGGCTCCACCGTCATCACCAGCACCAGGTCCAGTTCCTCCAGATAGGGCAGGATGGCGTTGGGGCTGGTGATGGGCCGCAGGGCCACCGCCTTTTTGACCCCGTTGGCCTCCATGGCGTCCAGGGCCCGGCGGATGCCCCTGGGGTTGTCCGCCTCCAGATGGACGGAAATCAGGTCCGCTCCGGCGGCGGCAAAGTCGTCAATAAAGCGATCCGGCTTTTCAATCATCAGGTGGACATCCAGAAAGGCGTCGGTGTATTTCCGCACCGCCTGGAGGACCGGCAGGCCAAAGGAGATGTTGGGGACAAAATTGCCGTCCATTACATCGAAGTGGATCAGATCGGCGGTGGACACGCTGTCCAGGCTGGCGCCCAGCCGGGTGAAGTCGGCGGACAGGATCGAGGGGGCAATTTTAATCATAGCAAACCCTTCCTTATTCGTTTCTTAATCTTTTGGTCCAAAATTGTCCATAATCCTATGGTAATGTGTACTGAAGATGGGGAGCGCCCCACAAGCCGCCGGGTGGCCAGGCACAACGCCGCCGGGACGGCATAGGATGATTTGCGGACCGGGCGGGCCTTTGGGCTACGCCCCGGTGGTCTGCCGGACGTCCTCCTCCCGTTTCCCGAACCCGATAGGGGCTATGGTGGGCCGCCGCCGCTTTTTGATAGATGCCTCCCGCCGCCCTGCGGCGGGAGGCAGAGAAAAAGTTCTGTTTGATCAGATCCCGCCGGAATCAGTCGTAAAAGTCCGCCGTCTGCACCTCGTGGGCGTCGTAGCCCGCCGCCTTCATGGCCTCCAGAATGCTGTGCTTATGGACCAGGCCGAAGGCCTCCAGGGTGACGGTGAGCTCCACGCCGCTCTGGCGGTTGATGTTGACAAACTGGTTGTGATCCAGCTTGATGATGTTGCCGTTCTCCCGGGCGATGATCTCCGCCACCCGGAGCAGTTCGCCGGGCCGGTCGGGCAGCTGCACCGAGAAGGTGAAGATGCGGCCCCGGTTGATGAGGCCGTGCTGAATCAGGGAGGACATGGTGATCACGTCCATGTTGCCGCCGGAGAGGATGCTGACCACGTTCTTGTCCTTGCAGTCCAGATGGGCCAGGGCGGCGATGGTGAGCAGTCCGGCGTTTTCCACGATCATCTTGTGCTTTTCCGCCATATCCAGGAAGGCGTCCACCAGCTCGGTGTCGTCGATGGTGATGATGTCGTCCACATTCTGCTGGATGTAGGGGAACACCAGGTCCCCCGGGGTTTTGACCGCCACGCCGTCAGCGATGGTGGACACGCTGTCCAGAGTTACCACATGGCCCGCCTCCAGAGAGGCCTTCATGGAGGCGGCGCCGCTGGGCTCCACGCCGATGACCTTCACATTGGGGTTGAGCTGCTTGGCCAGGGTGGACACGCCGGCGGCCAGTCCGCCGCCGCCGATGGGCACCAGGATCAGGTCCACGTCGGGCAGATTCCGGAAAATTTCATAGGCGATGGTGCCCTGGCCGGTGGCCACCGTCAGATCGTTGAAGGGGGCCACATAGGTCATGCCCTCGGTCTGGGACAGCTCCAGGGCCTTGGCGGCGGCGTCATCAAAGGTGGAGCCGTGGAGGATCACCCGGGCGCCGTAGCCCTTGGTATTGTTGACCTTCAGCATGGGGGTGGTGGTGGGCATCACCACGGTGGCCTGCACCCCGGCCTTCTGGGCGGCATAGGCCACGCCCTGGGCGTGGTTGCCGGCGGAGGCGGTGATGAGCCCCAGGGCCTTCTCCTCCTCAGAGAGGGTGCTGATCTTGAAATAGGCGCCCCGAATCTTATAAGCGCCGGTGATCTGCATATTTTCCGGCTTCAGAAAGACATTGTTTCCGAAGGCCGCGGAAAAAGCGGGGGAATAGATCAGGTTGGTTTCGTTGATCACGCCGGCCAGAACGTTCCGGGCGGATTTGAAGCTGTCAAGGGTCATCATAAGTCGGGCGCGCACCTTTCTCTGGATAAATTCCACATAAAATACAACATCATATTCTAGCTAATTCCAGGAAAAATGTCAATCATAGGCCCTGTGGGAAATGTACCGGAGACCGTCCCCTTCCGCTTGACACTATACCCGGAACACGGTAGAATATTTCCCATAAAGGTTTACTTAATATCGGGAAGTGAATGGGATGAAAAAGCTGAAAAAACAACGCAGCGTGATTCCGGTCTACCTGGTGGCGGTGGTTTGGCTGGTGGCCGGTTTTGGCGTTCGAATCCACCGGCCGCTGCAGTTTGCGGTTACCATTGCCATCTCTGCAGCGGTATTCCTGTTGTCCAGGCTGATCTGGCGGGATCGCACCATCGTGATCAATGCCAAAGATGCGGCTCCTCAGCAGGAGGAGCAGAAGCAGGAGCCCGAGCAGGAGTCCCGGCAGGAGCAGACCAACGAGCCGGAGCAGCCCCAGGAGCCGGAGGACCCGGAGATCGCCGAGCTGCGGCAGGAGCGGGACCGGGCGGTGGGGGAGATGCGCCGGCTCAACGACAGCATCGAGGACCCGGTGCTCTCCCAGCAGATCGACCACATCGAGGCCACCACCGGCAAGATTTTTCAGTATGTGATGGCCCATCCCGACCGCAAGGGGCAGATCCGCCGCTTCCTGAATTACTATCTGCCTACCACCCTGAAGCTGCTCAACGCCTATGACCGGCTGGACGAGGCCGGCATTTCCGGCATCAACATCGACGGAGCCAAGGGCCGTATCAGCGAGGTGATGAAGGCCATCGTGGACGGCTTTGACCGCCAGCTGGACGCCCTCTACCAGGGCGAGGTCATGGACATCAACGCTGAAATCAAGGTGCTGCAAAGCCTGCTCACCGGTGACGGCCTGGCGGACCAGGGCAATATCTCCGCCGGGGGGCAGTGACCGGGTATACCGCCGTTAAAGCCATAGAAAATATAGTATCATACAACGATTGAGAGATAAATGGAGGTAACACAGATGAGTGAACAGACCCATATTCCCCAGCTGACTCTGGATCCCGAGGGCACCGCCGCCGCAGCGGCTGCCGCTGCTCCCGCTGCCCCCCAGGGGGCTCCTGCCGCTCCCGCCGCCCCCTCTCTGACCCTGGGGGCCCAGCCTGCCCAGCAGGAGGCCCAGGTGGATCCGGTGGTTGTCGATGAGAGCATGCTCACCGAGGAGGAGCGCCGGGCGGTGGACGCCTTTGCGGAGAAAATTGATATTACCGATGCCACCCAGGTGATGCAGTACGGCTCCGCGGCCCAGAAAAACATCGCCCAGTTCTCGGAGACCGCCCTGAGCAGCGTGCGCACCAAGGATCTGGGGGGCGTGGGTGAGGCCCTGTCCAATCTGGTGCTGGAGCTGAAGCAGGTCTCCCAGCCCGAGAAGAAGGGCGGCCTGTCCGGCTTCTTCCAGCGGGGTAAGCGCCGGCTGGAGGAGATGAAGGCCCAGTACGCCAAGGCTGAAGCCAATGTGGACAAGATCGTGGAGATGCTGGAGGGCCACCAGGTCACCCTGATGAAGGATGTGGCCATGCTGGACCAGATGTTTGAGCTCAACCAGCAGTACTGCAAGGAGCTCACCATGTATATCATCGCCGGCAAGAAGCGGCTGGCCTCCATCCGGGCCAACGAGCTGGAGGAGCTGCGCAAAAAGGCGGAGGCCTCCGGCAGCCAGGAGGATGCCCAGGCCTACAACGATATGGTGAATCTGTGCAACCGGTTTGAGAAGAAGCTCCACGATCTGGAGCTGACCCGGATCATCTCCATCCAGATGGGTCCCCAGACCCGGCTGCTGCAGAACAATGATACCCTGATGATCGAGAAGATCCAGACCTCTCTGGTGAATACCATCCCCCTGTGGAAGAGCCAGATGGTGCTGGCTCTGGGACTGGAGCACTCCCGTCAGGCCACCGCGGCCCAGACCGCTGTGACCAATATGACCAATGATCTGCTGCGCCAGAACGCCGAGATGCTGCGGATGGGCACTGTGGCCACCGCCCAGGAGGCCGAGCGGAGCATTGTGGACATCGAGACCCTGCAGCACACCAACCAGGAGCTCATCGCCACCCTGGACGAGGTGCTGCGGATCCAGACCGAGGGCCGGGAGAAGCGGGCCGCCGCCGAGGTGGAACTGGGCAAGATCGAGGGCGAGCTGAAGCGCAAGCTGATGGAGCTGCACTGATTTTGTGCCGGTGGACGTGTGCCGTTGAGAAGGTGATGATCGCGTGAAAGTATTACGGAAATATTCAGTGGCCTGGGTGATCACCATTGCGGTGATCCTGGCTTCCAGCGTATTTGGGATTGCCATGGCCAGGGAAGATATGCTGCCGGTCACCCCGGGCAACTGGGTGTGCGACGGGGCGGGGGTCCTCTCGGAGGAGACGGAGAACACCGTACGCAGCTACAATGCCCAGTTTGATCAGAGCTACTCCGCCTATGTGGCGGTAGCCACAGTGGAGAGCCTCAAGGGCTGGGACCCGGATGTATATGCCGAGGAGCTGTTCAATAAGTGGGAGCTCTACGGCAACGACTTCCTGCTGGTGCTGGATATTGGCGGCAACCAGAGCTACCTCTATAACGGCAGCAATTACACTGATTTTGACTTTGCATCCTACTTGGACAATTATGTCAACCCGGATTTCTTTGCCGGAAATTATGACGCGGCGGTGACCAATCTGTTCACCGGGATGGAGAGTTATCTTGCCCAGCAGAACGGAGGCTACAACCCCGACAGCGACGGGGCCAGCCTGCCGGACTATGACGGCAGTTATATTGACAGTTATGCCGCCTACTATATGAGAAACAGAGTCCTCTCCGGAGTGATTGTCCTGGCGGTGATTCTGGTGGTGGTCTATGTGATGCTGAGCTCCATGGAGCAGAACCGCTACCGCCACTGGTACAGCCGTTACGGACATATGGACACCCCCACCGTGGTGTTCCGTCCTATCTTCTTCTGGCACCGGCCCGGCAGCGCCTGGTGGAACCGGCGCCGTTACGGCCCCGGCCCCGGCGGACCAAGACCCGGTGGGCCCGGCTTTGGCGGTGGTCCCAGACCTGGTGGTCCTGGTCCCGGGGGAGGTCCCCGGCCCGGTGGCTCCAGACCCAACAATTTCTGGAGTGGCTTTGGAGGCGGCGGCAGTTCCCGGCCCGGCGGCTTTGGGGGCGGTGGCAGCAGCCGAGGCCACAGTGGTGGCTCCCGTCCCGGCGGTTTTGGGGGCGGCGGCAGCAGCCGAGGCGGCTCCTCCCGGGGCGGTTTTGGCGGCGGTGGACGCCGCAGATAATTAGGAATACAGGGGGACAGCTTGCTGTCCCCCTGTTTTATGAGGAGGGACAAGATGGCGGAGCCAATTGTGCGGGGGAGATTTGCCCCATCCCCCAGCGGACGGATGCACCTGGGCAACGCCTGGTCGGCGCTGCTGGCCTGGCTTTCGGTGCGCTCCCGGGGCGGCGTTATGGTGCTCCGGCTGGAGGATCTGGACCCGGACCGATGCAAGCGGCCACTCTGCGACGGCGTGGAGGAGGATCTGCGCTGGCTGGGGCTGGACTGGGATGAGGGAGGCAGCGCCGGGGGCGACGCCTATTACCAGAGTCAACGGGGGAAATATTACCAGGCTGCCCTGGACCGGCTTCAGAATATGGAGTTGCTCTACCCCTGCTTTTGTACCCGGGGCCAGCTCCACGCCCCTAACGCCCCCCACCGCTCCGACGGGGAGATCATCTATCCGGGCACCTGCCGGACTCTGACCCCGCAGGAGCGGGAGGAGCGGGCCAGAACCCGCCGCCCCGCCCTGCGCCTCCGGGTGCCCGATGAGGAAATCTCATTTACCGACCTGCTGCAGGGACAATACCGGGAGAATCTGGCCCGGGACTGCGGCGATTTCATTCTCCGGCGTTCCGACGGGGTGTTTGCCTACCAGCTGGCGGTGGTGGTGGATGACGGACTCATGGGGATTAACCAGGTGGTCCGGGGCAGCGACCTGCTGACTTCCACGCCCCGGCAGATCTATTTGCAGCGGCTGCTGGGCTTTTCCGCCCCGGAGTACTGCCATGTGCCCCTGCTCTGTGCCCCGGACGGCCGGCGGCTGTCCAAGCGGGAGGCGGATCTGACCCTGGCCTCCCTCCGGGCCTCCGGGGTGAAGCCGGAGGAGATTGTAGGCCGGCTGGCCTGCTGCGCCGGGCTGATGGACCGGCCGGAGCCCATTTCGGCCCGGGAGCTGATCCCCCTCTTTGATCTGGGAAAGCTGCCCCGGCGGGACATCCCCTTTCAGTGGTAAAACTGCAAAAAAGAGTCGTCCTCCAGGGACGACTCTTTCAGTCTGTCGAAAAACGATAAGATTAGGCAGTTTCACAGAATTCCGTCCTCCGAAGAGGACGGAACAAAATTCGATTTCGTCATTTCCGGGGACACACCCCAGGGTGGCTTCTCTTGCCCTTCGGGCAATTCAC